>CAYLII010000147.1:0-1517 GCA_964383645.1 uncultured Methanosarcinales archaeon | reverse complement strand
GTGGGTGGACTTTCCTCACAACCCTATTGGCTGCGTAGCCGAGCACCGCCCTACAGTCATTAGGGTATATACGGCTATTTTTAAAGGTTTTGCGGATTTTGCTGTTAAAGAACATTCAGGCATTATTCATATATCCTGGAATTCTGAAGGGGGGCTATAAAGGGCAAGAGAATAGATTTTTTATTTAAATTGATACCCCTAATAAGTAGTTAAAAATAAAAAGATTTATAAAGCCTTGAAAATTATACGAGGGGTATGGGACTTGAAGATAGAGTCAAAAAAAGGATTCTTAAAAGACATAACGAGGATCTTGAGTATTTTGTGGATATTCCTGAGATAAGGATATTTCAAAATCTTGAGAGAGCAAGAGAGGTGGCAAGAGTAAGCAACCCGAAGAAAACCAAGGTCTTGCATTCTCCTGAGTTTGTCGAGGCATTCAACAGATATGTACAATCAAAGAGCACTAAAGAAAAGCATCATAATGGGGCCATTATATCCGGCCCAAGCCTGTCAAAGTTCATGGCAGATAAATATACCTTAGGAGATGCCCTGGATCTGGAAGACACGCTAAAGCCGCTTGAGGAATATGCCAGGGAAAGCGCGGAAAAGACAGCTTCTGACATGGCCCTTCTGGCAGAGGCTGCAAGAGACCTAAAATCAGAGAGAGTAGACATGTCGGATGTGGCGCATCTGATTGATAACCTGCTGAAGAGCCAGTTTGAGTATCCTGAGCATTTCATCAGGGAAGCTGTCCAGAATGCCGACGGAAGCCTTGAAGACAAGTTCAACAACAGGATTGACATCTATATTGACGAGCCCATGCGTACTGTAAGGATTGAGGATAAAGGAAGGGGCATGGACAAGCAGGTTATGGAAGATGCTTTCTTCAACCTGTTCGCATCACTTAATGAGGGGTTGGGCTATGCGGCTGGAAAGTTTGGGATAGGGGCTGTAAGCTTTTTCGGTCTCGGGCATGAGTATGTCTCTGTTGACAGCATGACGCATGACGGGAGGGGGGTAAGGGCAGTAGTGAACGAGAAGCTGAACAGAGACAGGTTCCAGAAAAGCAAAAGAAAAGAACCAGGCACGACAATCGAAATAAAGCTTAAGGAAGACTCAAAGATAGATTTTGACAGGGTGCATAAGATACTTGCAGAGGACTGCGGGTATGTGGAGACACCTCTTTATCTTCACAGGAACAACAAAGTATTTAGGATCAACAGGAGCCTTTTGCCAGATGATTCCGAGAGGACCATATATTTTGATGAGAATGGAGTAGAGGGCTATCTAAGGAAGGTCAGCGGAGAGGGAAGGCTTGATTTCCTTGACCACAGAATCAGGCTTAGCTCTGCCCCCCTGGCAGGATATGAGGGGGCAATCAACTGCTCTGGCTTTAACACTACTCTTTCAAGGGACAGCGTGGCAGACGACCCTGTGATGAAAAAGGCCATGAACATAATAGCGCAGAAGAAGAATGAGCTTGCCAAGAGGCTCTCTTCAGAGAACAAGTCGCTTGA
>CAYLII010000146.1:0-1540 GCA_964383645.1 uncultured Methanosarcinales archaeon | reverse complement strand
CATCTCATGGAGTTTCTCAAGCTTTGCCTTGAATATGTCTATTTTTGTGTGGAGCTTCCTGTACTGCTGGCGCTCGGCATCAGTTTTAGGAGCCGCTTTGGAGAGCATTGCCTCAAGCGGCTGGAGCCGGCTTTCCATCTCTTTGATAAGGGCCTGCCTTGTCTCTTCAGATGACTGTTGGGCAGGGATGGGCTGGGCTTTCTCTTTCTTTGGGGCAGGGCTTTTCCTGAAACGGGAATTGTAGGCTGATAGAAGCGCCCAGTAGTATCTTTTTACTCCTGCATCAGTCATTTCAATGAATGCCATTTTAGCTTAGTATGGTTTTGGAGGGTTGGGTTTCCTCCTGCCGGAAGCCTGCCCTTCTTTCGGGACAGGACTTGGCTGGCCTGGCTGGACAGACTGGCCTGGCTGATTATAGAAAGAATCAAATGCATCTCCTGGCGTTGGCGTGGGCATGCTTTCCTCATCTTGGGAAGTCTCTGTCCTTCTTAACGAAGGCAGGAATCCTGTATCTTTTGATTTGTCAGAAGAGTCCTGCTTTTTTGTAGGCGGGTTCTCTTTTAGCATCTCAGCAATTACGAGTATGCCTTTTGCCATCTCCTCATTTTCTGCTGAAAGATCCTCCAGCCTGCTTTTCACTGCTGAGAGCTCGTTTGTGAGAGGCGTCATGTCTATTGTGCCTGAGGCAGTGCTTATTGTTACCTGCTCTGCACCAGGCGATTTGAGTGTCTCATCTGCCTTCTCGAACAGCTCGAGCAGGGCTGAGATTGACTTGTTGAGTTTGCTCATTGAATTGAGGAGCTGTTTTGTGGTTTTGGGAAGAAGATTTTTCCTTTCTTTTGTTTCCTGCTTACCCTTTGTCTGCTTCAGCTTGCCCTTGAGGGTTGTTAGCTGGAGCTCTAGCTCCTTTACTTTCTTGTGGGGGAGCATATCATAGTAGTTGTCAAAGCGGGTCACCTTGACTACTGGCTTTGGCGCCTTTTCGCTTACTGCTTTCTTGTCAAGGGTTTTTTTGATGTCCTTTAGGTTTTTCTTTACCTCTACCACATCCTTGTGAGGAAGGACCTTATAGCTCTGCTTCCTCTTTACCTTTGTCTTTTTCTTGGAGAGTTTTTTCTTTATGTCTTTTAGGTCTTTTTTTACCTTTTGCATGTCTTTACTTGGAAGAATGTCATACCTAGCCATGTGTATCCCTCTTTTTTGCCAGCCTTCAAGTGATGCTGATGGAGGATTTAGACCTTGCTATCTATTTAAACGTTTCGCTATATCCCCTGTTTTGCCATATGCCTTATTTTTCTAAAGATTTATAAATTCCCACTATATGGATTGAGGGTATGAGAAAAAGAGGCCAGTCTTCGATGGAGTTTACTGTGCTTATCGCAGTGATGTTCTTCATTTTCATGGTGTTTTTCTATGTGACAGGAAGCAGGTTTGCCCAGATAAGGACTGACAATGAGAGGCTGATGCTTGAGGATTTCGGGGATTATGTCAAGACTGAGATAACCCTTGCGGCGACCGCCTCTGACGGATACAGCAGGAG
>CAYLII010000145.1:0-1572 GCA_964383645.1 uncultured Methanosarcinales archaeon | reverse complement strand
CAGTAGCCCCTATCTTCATGGGATCGATATTTCCCTCAGAATCCTTAAAATACCTATCAAAACTCAGGCCAAGAGAAGTATACGGCTCTGAATTATCCACTATAAGCTTATTCTCGAGCCCGAAGCGCTCCTCAAGCACATCAGCCATGAGCGCGGGAAAATAAGGCGATGAGTTGTCGGAGAGGTCAAGCACATAAGAGTGAGAGCCAATCATATTGATGGGCGAATTCGGCTGGAGCAAAAGCTCCTTTCTTACCTCCTCATGAAAACCTGATATGTAATTCCAGAGCGCCTCAATTGAGTCAGGAGTAAGCCTCTTGCTATACATGTCAATCTCGCTTCCCCCAATCTCTGCAAGCGAATAGAACATCTGCTTATGCCCGCTATCCATATCCAGATATGTGCTTATCTGCTCTGGAGTAAAGCCTGCTGCAGAAAACCTGTCAATCTCCCCTGCCATCTTCAGAGTCAGAAGATCAGGTGTCGGGGTGGTGTCTGGTGCAGGCCTTGTATTCTCGCCGGGGGGAATTGTTATTGAGTCTTCCAGCCCCTCGCCCGGGACAGGTGTATATACTGCTTCAGGAGTATTCAGGATAGGGTTATAAGTCTGCTGTTCCGCTGGCCCTTGTGTAGAATATAACTCGTTGAGCCTCTGCTCAAGAAGGCTTGAGATGTTGCAGCCAAGTAGAGAGACTGCGGTTATTCCTGCAGCTACTGATATGCCCGCTTTTCCAAGGCTTCTCTTTTTTCTCCCCTTTTCTGTATCCATGATTCGGTAGTTCTATCCTCACTTTATAAATCTTTCTATTTTTGTTACTATGAAGTAGTTAAATTTACGAAAGATTTAAATATGTGGGCCACAAATAAACAACTGATTTAACCAAAATCCAGATAGAATAATCATCTTATACTATATATCAATATCTGGATAAAAAACAAAACCACACTAGGGGTGAAAAACAAAATGACAGCAAATAAGACTATTATTAGCGGATTGACAGGGCTCGCCCTGGCAGCAGTAATTGCAGGCGGAGCAAGCCAGAAGGCTTCTGCTTATGACGGAACACCAGGCGTAGGACCCTGCGGAGAGCCGGTTAAAGTGGACATATGCCACAGGACATATGGCGCCCATCCGTATCAGCTGCTCACAGTAAACATCCATTCTGTAGAGGATGCAGACAGCGTCGGCGGCCATTATAACCACGCAGATTTTCCCTGGGCATGGGGCTCAGACGCATGGGAAGCTTATGACTACTGCGGAACCCACTATGAGGGGCACAACCCAGAGTTTGTCGCAAACGGATGCGAGCTTCCAGCAACAGCAACACCCACATATGTGCCAGCAACACCCACGCCAGAAATTACAGACACAGTCACACCTGGGGTCACACCCACAGGAACAATAGAGACATTGGTGCCGTCTAATACACCAATCGTGCCAGGTGAGATCACACCTCAGCCTTCTTCAGGCGGAGCAGGCGACGTAGCAACCTCACCCTGGGGATATGTTGGCGCTGCAGGCGGACTTGCTGCTATAGCAGGCGGAGCATATGCCCTCAACAAGAGAAAAGA
>CAYLII010000144.1:0-1596 GCA_964383645.1 uncultured Methanosarcinales archaeon | reverse complement strand
AATTTTATTGGTTTTGGCATTGATGGCTTTGTTTTTTACTGGTTGCTCAGGAAGCCCTGCCTTATCTGACTCAAGCATAGTCTCAAATGTATCATTAGTTGAAAAGATAGAGGTCTATCACTTCCATGCCACGCAGCAATGCTATTCCTGTAAGACTGTAGGGGCTTATGCTGAAGAGACTATCAAGACATACTATACTGCTGAATCACTGACAGGTAAGATTGTCTTTAGCTCAATCAACTATGAATTGGAAGAGAACAAGGCGCTTGCTGGGAAATATGGAGTGACTGGCTCATCGCTCTGGATAGGTGTATATGACAGCAATGGCTTCCACCCAGAGCAGAATACCAATGTCTGGTACAAGATTAATGACAAGCAGGATTATATGACCTATCTAAAGGGTGTAATTGATAAGAGACTTGTTGGAGATTTCAGCTAAAATGGGACTCATGGCTTTGATGGAGGCTTTAGGCACAAGCAATATTCCGATTATTGCGGCCTTCTTCATAGGCTTGATGACTGCAATAAGCCCCTGCCCATTGGCTACAAACATAACTGCCATAGCCTACGTGAGCAAGAAGCTGGACAACAGCAAACATACCCTTCTTGTTGGTTTCCTCTACACATTAGGCAGGATGTTCACTTATGTTTTGCTCTCAATGCTTATAGTCTGGTTCGGGCTCAATATACAGGGAATAGCTCTTTTCCTGCAGAAGCACGGAGAGAATCTTTTGGGCCCTATGCTACTGGCTATCGGAATTATTATGCTGGATATCCTCAAATTTGGGCAGATCAAAAGCAGTGATAAGCTCAACCAGCTCAAGGAAAAGCTGGCTGGCAAGGGCCTTCTTGGGAGCTTCCTGCTTGGTGTAGTGTTCGCCTTAGCATTCTGTCCTTTCAGCGCTGTCCTGTTCTTTGGCATGCTTATTCCGCTTGCGGTCAAGGCAGGCGACGGGATATTGATTCCTGCAGTGTTTGCCTTTGCAACAGGACTGCCTGTGATCATATTCTCTTTTATCCTGGTAAAGAGTGTTTCCAGATTAGGCCAGGTGATGAAGAAGGTTCAGTTGTTTGAGTACTGGACACGCAGGATTGTGGCGGTAATCTTTATTGGTGTTGGGCTATACTACATATACCTGGCTTATTTTTAGGATCATTTCTGGAAGATTATCGTATTTGGGAATTCTATAAAAGAAAAGACGCTGGGGGATAGAGAGAGACAGAATGTAGAACGCCATACCCTTAAGAGTATATGAAAACATTCACTTCTGGCATACAAAAAATACGGGTGGATATTTCCTTTGATCTTTGGTAGAAATCTGGAATGAAC
Source organism: uncultured Methanosarcinales archaeon (assembly GCA_964383645.1). Classification (GTDB taxonomy): domain Archaea; phylum Nanobdellota; class Nanobdellia; order Woesearchaeales; family JAGVZT01; genus CAYLII01. The sequence goes on along the minus strand of CAYLII010000144.1, from coordinate 266 downwards.
CATTGACTTCCAGGATTTTGAAGCCTGATTGCTCAATTTGGCTCTTCACCTCACTAATTGAGGGGATGTGGATATATTGCCTGCTGACATATGTTTTATTTTTGTCAGTTGTTTCTCTGTCAAAGAACCGATCTCCAAAATCAACCTCCTCAATTCTGAACCTTAAGGGTTTTAGTAAGTAAAATCTGAACCATTGCCTCAACCAGAAGAAGAAGAATTCCATTGACCAAACTCAGGGTGTGAGTCAGGTCTCCTCCAAATTGGTG
>CAYLII010000143.1:0-1624 GCA_964383645.1 uncultured Methanosarcinales archaeon | reverse complement strand
TCTTTCTCCATTATGGTGATTGAATTTGGCCTGTAGCCTGCATCAACAAGCAGATTTTTCAGGCCCTCGCACTGCTCTGAATCGCCGTGCTTGATGAATATCTGCCTTGGCGGGTTTTCAGGAGGCATTATCTTTGTTATGTGGGCTGTCATCTCTCTCCCGTCAGCGTGCCCGCTCATCCCGTGCATCCTGTACACCTGGGCCTCAAGTCTCCTGCTTCCGTAAGGGAAGCTTATCAGTGGCCTGATAGTGGGATTATTTACTTTCTGCTCGATCTCCCAGCCCCTTGTGCCAGGATTCTGGTAGCCAGTGAGAAGCACTATGTTATCCGGGTTTCCTATCCACCTCTCAAGATGCCCCACAACCCTTCCGAAATCGCACATCCCAGAGGCAGAGATAATCGCCATCGGCCCGTCCTCGCCGAGCAGCTCCCTGTTCTCCGCTGCCGAATTAATATAAACCAATTTTCCAAAATGGAACGGGTTGTAGTGCTTGTCCTTGAATGCCTCAATCGCCTGCTCGTCAAACTCAGCGTAATGTCTCAGCATTATCTTGTTGACTTCGGCGGCAGAGGGGCTTGAAAAGTAAATTGGCATCCTCGGAACCCTGCCCTGCTCATCAAGCCTGAACAGATAGTATAGAAGCATCTGGGTCCTCATTATGCTGAATGCTGGGATTATAAGTGTGGATTTATTATCATAGGCCTGGTTTAGGCAGTTCTCAAGAATTGATATAGACTCATCTATCGGCCTGTGTGCCCTTGAGCCATATGTCGCCTCAGCCACTATATAATCAATATCCTGCTCAAATTCAGAATGGGGAAACCTCACAAATGGTGTATTGGTGACAGGAAATTCTGAAACCTTATAATCAGTCCTTCCCATGTCAAAAGCAGTCAGAATCTTCCTCTTCATTCCTCCTGTTTCAATCTCATGAAGCACCTGGGCAGCCCCGGGGATATGGCCTGCCTCATAGAATGTAATATTTAGACCCTCACCTACAGGCACCTTCTGGCCATACCTATATCCCATACCGCGGGAAGACTCCTCCTTACTAAAAAGAGCCATTATATCTTCAAGCTTTATGCCCTCAAACCTGTTAAGGGATTCTGTTTCCTCTCCTTCCTTATCCCTTCTGCCTTTCTTATTCTTATTTCCGTTATCCTCTTTTTTCCTCGCTTCAAACTCAGCAAAAGAGAGTGTCTGGCCTATCTGCTGCTCGCAGATCTCTGCTGTCGCAGGCGTTGCATATATCGGTCCCCTGAATCCCTCCTTGTAGAGCTCAGGCACCTGGCCCATATGGTCTGCGTGGGCATGCGTCAAAATAAGAGAATCTATATTTTTTGCATTAAAAGGCAGCTTTCCAGCATCCTTGTCAGAATAAGAGCTTCCGCAGTCGATAAGGTAGCTGTCTTTCCCAATCCCAAGCCCTAGCTTGCTTCCGGCAACCTGCCTTGCAGCGCCGAACTCCACAAGCCTGATGTCCGGGAGAGATTTCCTTGGGCTCATGGGGATAGCTAATCTAAGAGCGGTTTTAAATGTTTGGATACTAAATAATCAAAAGCTTTTTAAGAGTGCTAATTATCCACTTCCTCTGGTTAAACGCATTTTGCCAACGTCGCATA
>CAYLII010000142.1:0-1723 GCA_964383645.1 uncultured Methanosarcinales archaeon | reverse complement strand
GCTATCGCAGGCTACCTTAGGGAGATGATAAAAGAGCCTCTCGCAAAGCAGATAATAGAGTTTGAGAAGGGCGAGATCTCAAGGATAATGGAGAAGACTGGAAAAAAGAAAGAAGAGATACTAAAGACGAAGAGGGGAGAGCAGGGAATTCCTGTACAGTGGCTGGATGTGGAAACATTCCTTGTGATAGATACTATTCTTATCTCAAGCAGGCATCTCTACAGGATGCCTTATTCGCTCCATGAGAAATCGCTTCATGTCTCTATCCCTGTTGACCCTGACAAGGTTCTCTCTTTTGAGAAGGCCTCTGCAAAGCCTGAAAATGTTGTGGTGTCGGATCAGTTCAGGTTCATGGACAGGTCTAAGGTAAAGAGGGGCGAGGCAGGCCAGCTTCTTGTGCAGGCTCTTGACGCTGGCCACAAGGCGCCTGAAGAGGATATCAGGGGAAAAGGAAGGGCTGTCAGGGAATACGAGACTCCAGAGGAGGCTATTCCCGAGCAGTATTTCCCGCCCTGCATCCAGACAGGTCTGATGGGCATCAGAGATGGCAGGAAGAGATTTGTGTTTATCCTGTTGAATTTTCTGAGAAGCTGCGGATGGGAGTATGACAAGATAGAGCAGGCTCTAAAGGAGTGGAACCTCAAGAATGATGAGGCGCTGAGAGAGACTTTTATTGTGGCTCCATTGAGATACCACAAGGCAAAGCGCCAGAAGGTACTGCCCCCAAACTGCAAGGCAATGGAGTATTATGTTGACCTAGGGATTTGCAAGCCTGACAATCTCTGCAGGATGATAAAGAATCCTGTGCAGTATTCCAAGCGTAAGACAAAGTACATAAACGAGGAAGCGAAGAAAGAGAGGGCGAAAGCAAAGCCAAAGGGCAAAGCAAACTCAAAAAAACAAGAGAAAAAAGAGAGTGAAAATGAGAATTCTCCTGAAGTATCCAAAGGAAAGTAGGGAGAGTCTAGGCCTGCTGAAAAACCCCAATACATGAGAAGAGTTCTGACTGAGTATGTTCTGAGAATGCCCAGGAATCTATGCCTTTTTCTTGGGTAGCCTTATATTTTCATTTAGGACTTCCTCAAGCTGACCGAAGCTTCCGAACTCATATGTGACGCCAAGCTGGACTGAGGGTGTGTAATCCTCATGGTATCTGTCTTGGGGGTAATCTGACCTGCCCCACCTGACAATAACAAACTTATCGTAGGGTATGAAGCCAAGCAGCCTGCCTTCGTAGGAGCCGTAGACAGAGTAGTTGCCATCGTAGTCCAGGTAAATCATTTCTGGTTTGATGGGATCAAATTGAATTTTTGGATATCTGCTCTGGATGAAAGGTATTATCTGGGAGAATGCTTCTATCGCATCCTGCTCCATTGGGGTATCAGTCTCAATCTTCTTGTATGATTTTACTAAAGAGTCTTCTGCCATTTAACCTACCTCCTATAAATGGAAGGTAATCTGGCGCGATATTTAAGAGTTGCTGAGAAGAGAAAAGGGAGGCCGCCGGGATTTGAACCCGACCCGGAGGATGTCTGCAGACAATATTTCTCCACAGTCCTCAATGCTAGCCAGGCTACACTACGGCCTCCATGAATAGGAAAAAAGGGGATATAGAAGGTTTATAAATATTATGTTAGGAAAGGCTCTGTAGAATATCTCTTCGAGGGCTGCCATCAACTCGCTTTAGTTCTGAGAAAACTATATGAGCTGGTATCCCCGTAAG
>CAYLII010000141.1:0-1781 GCA_964383645.1 uncultured Methanosarcinales archaeon | reverse complement strand
AACAAGATATATCAACCAGGGAGAGTGCACAGTGTCTGGCAATATGCAGGTAATAGACACCACCTCTGATATGCTGGCCCAGAAATGGCTGGAGATGACTGCTCAGATGAGAGTCAACTAGAATTTTTCTTGAAATATTCTATTGTTTTTTTCAACCCTTCTTCCAGGCTTATCTTTGGCTCCCAGTGCAGCTCTCTCTTGGCCAGGCTTATGTCTGGCTTTCTTCTTGTGGGATCATCTGTAGGCAGCTGCCTGAACACCAGCTTGGATTCAGATTTTGTCATCTGTTTTATCATCCTGGCCAACTCTGCCACAGTTATCTCATTTGGATTTCCAATATTCACTGGCGAGCTGATCTCAGAATTCATCAGCTTATGGATTCCTCTTATAAGATCATCGACATAGCAGAAAGACCTTGTCTGGGTGCCGTCTCCATACATGGTTATATCCTCATCTTTCAGCGCCTGGTTTATGAAATTTGAGACAACCCTTCCGTCATCTGCCTGCATATTAGGGCCATATGTGTTGAAGATCCTCACAATCCTGACATTAAGACCTTTCTCGCGCATATAAGCCATGCATAACGCCTCTCCGAAACGTTTGGCTTCGTCATAGCAGCTCCTCACACCTACAGGATTCACATTTCCCCAATAGCTCTCTGGCTGGGGATGTATCTCAGGATCACCATATACTTCAGAGGTAGAAGCGAAGAAATATCTCGCTTTCTTCTTGAGCGCGAGTTCCATGAGGTTATGGTTCCCTAGCGCGCTGGTCATCATTGTATGGATAGGCGCTGATTGGTAGTTAGGAGGGCTGGCTCTTGAGGCCATGTTATATACTTGGTTGAGCTCTCCTTTTATCTCAAGCGGCTTTGTTATGTCCTGCTCGATAAAGCTGAATCTTTTGTTAGGAAGCAGATCCTTGACATTGTTTTTTGAGCTTGTGCATAGGCTATCCACGCATATCACCTCATCGCCCTGCTCAAGCAGATACCTGCACAGATGACTTCCTATAAACCCTGCTCCACCAGCAACCAGAATCCTCATTTATTCACCTCTTATAGCATTATTTTGGTATTTAGTATAATTGCATTAGCAAATTCATCCCTTGAACTCACGCCTCGCCTGCTCTAAAGACTCATGCCATCCTATGTCAAACCATTTCTCATGGTAGACATGGCCATGCACCTCATCATTCGCGAGCAGCCACTCCATGAAATAACCCATCTTGTCTGGGCTATTGCCTTCTTTGAGATAATCCCCTATCATCCCGAGATTCTCTTTAGGGAAAAGATATATACCCATTGAGGCAAGTGTGGACTTAGGCTCTGCAGGCTTCTCCTGGAACTCAATAATTCTGTCGCTTTTGTCAACAGAAGCCACTCCCAGCTGCCTTGCAGCATCCATTGTCTGCACATCATACAGCGCATTTATGTTGGTTCTTTTGTTGGAGAATACCTCATGCACTGGTTTCAGTGAGAAATTGAACAGGTTGTCTCCTGCGATTATAAGCAAGTCCTCATCTATGCCTGCCTTCTCCATAACGAAATGGATGTCTCCTATCTGGCCGAGCCTGTCATCATTTGAGGTAGTGCCGTCATTGAAGACTGTTATAGGCAGCTTGCCATCATAGTTCTCATGCCATTCCTTGAAGCTAGAGTAGAACTTGTCATTTGTGACTATGAAGATCTCATCCACTTCATTGATCTCTTCTATCTTCCTAACGACATGCTCTATTATTGGCCTGCCTTGCACATCAAGCAGATGCTTTGGCTTGTCCAA
>CAYLII010000140.1:0-1806 GCA_964383645.1 uncultured Methanosarcinales archaeon | reverse complement strand
TCTTTCTGCGAAAGATATATAAATATACTTAGAGGCGCTAAGCTTATATATGAAATAATAATCGTCATAATAATCATATAAGAGCGACATGACAATCAAGACAGCAGTGGTATTGGCAGGAGGCCTAGGCACAAGGCTAAGGCCCCTCACCTATGAGATGCCAAAGGCAATGATTCCTATCCAGGGAAAGCCTCTCACAACCCATGTGATAGAAAAGCTAAAAGAGGCAGGCGTAAAAAAAGTCTACCTCAGCATAGGCCATATGGCTGACAAGATAATAGAGCACTACAAGGCCAGCAATCTGGGGGTGGAGATATCTTACCTTGTAGAGAAAGAGGCGCTCGGGACAGGAGGCTGGATGCATCTGCTAACGCCCATGCAAAAACAAGAGGACTTCTCTGAAGATTTCATCGTGGTAAACGGCGACGACCTTTTTGACCTGGACTGGGCAAAGATGCACGTCCAGCACAAAGAGACAGGTGCGCTCATAACAATAGCGCTCGCAGAGGTTGAAGATGTCTCAAAATTTGGGGTTGCAGAGCTTGAGGGAAAAAGGATAAAAAGATTTGTCGAGAAGCCCTCTCCTGAGGATGCGCCCTCCCACTACATAAGCGGCGGCTACTACATATTCTCAAAGGAAGTGTTCTCAAGAATACCTTCAGAGAAAAGGTTCATGAATGAGAAAGACCTATTTCCTAAGATTGCTGAGGAAGGCAGACTGTACGCCTACACAGGAGACGGGCCGTGGATGACCACTAACTCATTCGAGCAGTGGGAATACGTGATAAACAACTGGAAGAGGGCAAAAGCCAAAAAGGGGATTTGACCCCTGGCAGAAGGCAGGAAAAAAATGAACATACTTGTAACAGGCGGGGCGGGATACATAGGAAGCGCAGCTGTAAAGGCGCTCATAGTAAAAGGCCACAGCCCTATAGTGGTAGACAACCTCTCCAAAGGCAGCAAAAAATTTGTGGACAAGAGGGCAAAATTATACAAGCTGGACCTAACCTGCGAAAAGAAGCTTGGCGCGGTATTTGCAGAGAACAAGATAGATGCCGTCATGCACTTTGCGGCCCACAAGGCAGTGGAGGAATCCATGTCCAACGCAGTCAAGTACTCTGAAAACATAACAGGCACTATAAACCTCCTCAACCAGATGGTTAAGCACAACGTGAAAAAGATAATCTACTCATCATCTGCTGCTGTCTATGGCATGCCTGCAAACGCAGAGACATCAAAAATAGATGAGAAAACACCAGAGAGCCCGATAAACTACTACGGCTTTACCAAGCTCCAATGCGAGAAGATAATAGGCTGGTACTCAAAAGTCCACCAGCTCAGCTACGTGAGCCTCAGGTACTTCAATGTCGCAGGTGATGCGGGCCTTAGATTTGTAGACAAGGACGCGAAGAACATTTTTCCCATACTCATGGAAATCCTCACCGGAAAAAGGGACAAGCTCATTATATTCGGAAACGACTATCCCACAAAAGATGGCACATGCGTAAGAGACTACATAGACATAAACGACCTGGTAGACGCCCATGTGCTCGCGCTTGATGCAGAGGGCAGCCACATCATAAACCTGGGCACCTCAAGCGGGGTGAGCGTAAAAGAGCTTGTGGAAGCCACAGAGCAGGTTACCGGCATGAAGCTTCCTTACGAACTCGGGCCGAGAAGGGCGGGAGACCCTGCCATGCTTGTAGCCTCGAACACGAGGGCTAAAGACATTTTGCATTGGGAGCCCAAGCACAGCCTTAAAGAGATGATTGAGGGCAGCTGCAGGGCATACGGAATCAAACTCAA
>CAYLII010000139.1:1528-1837 GCA_964383645.1 uncultured Methanosarcinales archaeon | reverse complement strand
CTAAATACAAAGATCAAGTATCTATAGGTGAACTGGAGTTCCTGAACAAAGATGCAAGTCTTGACCTAAAAAGCACATCTATTGATTGGCTAGTAATATCCGGATCTAGTGCGCAATTCCAGGGAACAGCAAATATAAATGGTATTGGGCCCTATATTTTTAGAGTCTTTGCCAAGGATAACGCTGAGCCGGGCATATATCAAGATATCTTTGATATAAAAATCTGGAATATCATGGATTTGGAGGCAGATCCAATCCACAAAGCAAAAAGCACACTGGCAGGTGGAAATATAATCGTGCATAAAAAAT
>CAYLII010000139.1:0-1518 GCA_964383645.1 uncultured Methanosarcinales archaeon | reverse complement strand
GAAGGCATCATGCTCGACAGGCACAGGGTAGTGATAGTAGCAGAGAAGATGTGAGTTTGCTATCCCCCTTTTACTTTGTCAGCATATTATTCTACCCTGCCATAGATCTTACAAGCCCGTAGACAGCAACCCCTATCGCTGCCAGGCTCAGCAGCCAGGAAATAATTCTCATCGTTTTGGTAAGTTTCCTTTCCAAATTCGCATCAATCCTATTTTTAGGCTGCCATATCTCCCTGAAAGAGAAATACAACCCTACTGCTAAAGTAAGATATATCAAAATAATCAGAAAAAGCTCTGCAAAAGTAAATTCCTGCTGCTGGATTATTGCCAAAGCAGCATTAAGAATAAGGGCAATGATTATAACAGCCCCTATTACGCTCGCAATTATCTTTTTCCTAAGGGGCATTTCTTTTTTCATGTTCTCACTTTGCTATTCTCCTATGCCTCTCTCTTCACATATTCACCAAAACCATCCTGGCACTTCCTGCAGCTTATTCCTAGTAGTTCGCACATTTTTTAACCTCCTATATTAGCTGTATCCTGTCCTTTGCTGGCTCAAATATTTCACCATCCCTCTTAAGGAACTCGATGGATCTAAGGATATCTCCTATATTCAAGCCCTCTGCCTGGCACTTGCGCACGATTTCGTTTAGGGAAACAGAAACCATAGCATCTCCCTCTCTGCTGAGCTCTTTTATTATAGAGAGCACTTTTGCCATCTTGGGCCTGATATCCGGCTCTATTCTCTTGAATTCCTTGGCATTGTTCTCCTCTTCTATCTCCATCTCTTCTCTTATGAAGTCAATATAGCGGAGGGCCTCGCCCTGCTTGTAACTAAAAAGGCGCTTGAGGGAATCCTTGCTTGACTTGAGCCTTGCTTCAGTGAGCTTTTTTTTCAGGCTGTCAAAATCTTCTGGTATGAGTGCCATTTCTGCCATGCCCATCATGCCATCGAAATAGTCCCTTATAGAGAGGGCGTCAGCCTGGGTTATGAGATAGCCCTCAAAAAGATCCTCTTCCTCTTTCACCCTCCTGTCTGCAGCAATGCTTGCCTTTTTCAGGAGCTCAAACACATAATCATTGAATGCCGGGTTGTCCGGCTTCATCTCAAGCATGAACTGCCCGCACTTCGGGCACACCCCTGCACAACCTTTCTCGCTAGTTTCCATTCTTTCCTGCCTCCACCTTAATCCTCCTCTTTTAGGGGATCGAGCTTGTACCTGTAGTGCTCTGCTATCTCCATGATGTAATGGAATTGCCTTACAGCCTTGATAAGATCCTCCAGGTTCTCCTTGGACCACTCCTCTCCGTTACTGTCAACAAACACGGCCCAGCTACTCTTCCCATCTTCTTTCTTACTTGCCATCTTTAGTCATCCTCATATTCCTCTGCCATCTCCATGAGCTTTAGCACGCATCCCCTGCAGATGCTCCTGTGGCCCCCGTGTCTGCAGCTTGCTGTCTTGTCATCATATATCCTGATGCCCTCCACTTCCCTGTATCTGCGCCTGTCCTCAAG
>CAYLII010000138.1:0-1877 GCA_964383645.1 uncultured Methanosarcinales archaeon | reverse complement strand
GGTATTTTCAAGCTTTGAGAAAGATGGTAGCGACAATGATATAGGATTAGCCGTAGCTCTTCAGGATGCATATAATCAGATGGGGCCTAATGCTATTGTCGCTTCTCTTCCTTATCTGATTGCCGGAATGTCTAAGTTAGACGAAAGCGATAAAAAAGTGCAGGAATGGAAGATATTTAGTTCTGCTCTTACAGAGGAAAATGCCGGGATTGACAAGAACGGAATTCTAGCCAAGAAAGGGCAAGCTATAGTCATTATAGTTCACGGAGGGGGAATATTGACTCCGGATAGGATTATGCAGGCCTATAATGAGGGGCTTACTGAAGATAGGACTGCTAAATATACCAACAAGGATTTCGACAACCTGATAAGATGGACACTTCCATCAGGAGAAAACATTAATATTTACAATGTTGAAGAAGTGAAAAGGGGAAGGGTTTCTAAGCCGTTTGGAAGGTATGGGGTGTGGATGCCTGCAGAGACAGCTAAATCAAAACCATCTGGATATTACAGTAAAGATCAGTTTATGAATAATGAGCTTGTCATCGCCAGAGCTGGGACTCTTGAATATCTTGAGGGGTATTTTGAGAAAGCAAAAAAGGACCGTAGTGGAGTTTTAGGAAGTTGGCACAAGTTAGGAAATTGGCACATGTTTAATGATATAGATTTTAGGCAGCCTCAGGGCAGTCTGCTCAATGTCTTGAATAATTACAATGGCATCGGCTTTGGAAAGGGTCTTGATATTTTTGGTCAATTCGTCGCAGTTGCGCCGGAGGATGCAAGATGACAAGGATCATTCCTCGCAACAGGATAAGGCACCTGGAGTGGAGGCCTGAAGATGGTGTGCCTAAGCCGAGTGCTGAGGATAGGATACCTCAGCCCAAGACAGCGCAGCAGAGGGCTATGAGCATTGATGCGCTGATAAATAAGGGTAAGGAATTTTCAAGCTTTGAGAAAGATGATAGCGGCAATGATATAGGATTAGCCGTAGCTCTTCAGGATGCATATAACCAGATGGGCCATAATGCTACTGTTGCTTCTCTTCCGTATCTGATCGCTGGAAAGGCCATGGCAGACAAAAGCAAGTACTTATGGAGGAATGTTTTTCATGTTCTTACTGAAGAAAATGCTGGAATTGACAGGAATGGAAAGCTTGTCGGACGAGGGCAAGGCATAGTCCTCACAATCCATGGAGGGGGCATATTGACTCCTAAGAGAATCAGGCAAGCTTACAGTGAAAGCCTTACTCCTTACGCGTTTGCTAAATACACTGATGAGGAATTTGACAACCTGCTAAGGGGGGAGCTTCCATCAGGAGAGAGCATTGACCTTTACACTGTTGATGAGGTCATGCAAGGCAGAATCCCTGACCCTTTCGGAAGATATGGGGTGTGGATGACTAAAGAGGCAGCTAAATCAACACTCTCAAACTTTTTATCAAAATCTGATTTTATGAATAATGGGCTTGTCATTGCTAGAGTTGGGACTCCTGAATATCTTGAGGAGTATTTTGAGAAAGCTAAAAACCAAGATGGTAACATTGTAGGAAATTGGCACATGTTTTATGATATAGACTTTAGGCAGCCTCAGGGCACAGTCCTCCTCGTCGATAACAGCTGGAGTGGCATTGACGGCATTGCTAGTCTTAAGAGTTATGGCCAATTCGTCGCAGTTGCGCCAGAGGATGTAAGATGAGGAAGATAATATCTCGCGACATGATCAGGCACCTGGAGTGGAGCCCTGAAAAGGAGATACCTAAGCAGGAAGCTGAGAAGAGCATACCACAACCTAATCCAGCGCAGCAGAGGGCTGAGAGCATTGATGCGCTGATAAATAGGGGTAGAACGTTTTACTGCAAGCGGAAAGATTATAGGAAA
>CAYLII010000137.1:0-1891 GCA_964383645.1 uncultured Methanosarcinales archaeon | reverse complement strand
TGGTATAAGAAGTTTTGGGAATTTTTCTGGCGGATGGATATGATATTTCGGATTAGGGGTGTGAAGGCATTTAAAGCGCTGTTGCCAAAGCTATATTATATGCAAAAGATTTAAATATATGACTTGGTAAGTCATAGGTGAAATAAGTGAAGACACTTATAGACAGGATTGAGCTGTGGGCTGAGGATGTAAGGCTTGCAAAAAGGCTTATGAAAAGAGAGTCTCCAGAGGAATACCCTGAGCTTTTCAAATGGGCGCTGCAGCTGCTCTATTTTGAAGAGAGCAGATGGATAGAGATCTGCAGGATTGACAATTATCCTCATGGATGCCAGATGGGTCCGCACATCCATGAGCGTGGAAAGACGTTGGCAAGGAAGGCTGAGCTGACATACGAGGAGGCTGAGGAGGAGATATTAAGGATAGGCTCAAGAATACTATCTGAGCGTTTTGGAGTGAGGTTGAGATGAATCGTGTCATAAAGGTTGTGGAATCGCTGGAGAGCTATAATTCTGATATAAATAGGAGAATAAGGCAGGGCAGCCTTAAGAGGCCTGACACGAGCATAGTGATGACTCCCGAGGTGTTCAGCAGGGTGTTTAGCCCTGAGAGGATAAAGCTGCTAAGGAGGATACATGCTAATGACATCAGGAGCATATACCAGCTCGCAAGAGAGCTGGGCAAGCCCTATGAGGTGGTGTTCAGGAACCTTAAGTACCTGGAGGGGCTTGGCCTTGTGAGGATGAAGAGCAAGGACAACAGGAGGATACCCTGCCTTGTGTCGGGGTTTTCTATTTCTATGTTTGCGGATGCAGAGGCGTGAGGGTTTCTTGCTGGGAAAAGGTTTTTTACGGATTTTTCCTGTGAAGGCATTTAAAGCGGGATTTTCTGTGTACAGGCTAAGAAAGGCTTAAATAATAGTTATGATTAACATAACTAATATGGAAAGCAAGGAAAGTATGGTGCTTGAGATATTGTTCAACAATCCGCGGCAGTGGCATTTCGAGGAGCTTAAGAGAAAGGTAAAGATAGGAAGGCCCCAGCTTGCGAGGTGGCTTAAGGTGTTTGAGAAACAGGGGATCATAAGCAGGGTAAAGGAGCGGGGAAAGATGCCATACTATATCCAGAATTTCAGCTCAGCCGCCTACAGGAACCGGAAAAAGCTGTTTGCATACCAAAAGCTTCTGGATAGCGGGCTACTTGACCATCTGGCGTCGCTCTCAAAGGCAAAGGCAGTCATACTGTTCGGGAGCTTCTCAAGGGCTGACTGGTACTGGGATTCGGACATAGATCTTTTCATATTGGGAGAAGACTCGGATTTTGAGCAGGGCAAATATGAGCTTAGGCTAAAGAGGGATATCCAGGTGCATAGTGCTAGGGGCAAGACAGGGCTAAAGAAGCTTGGCGGGCTGCTTCCCCACATAGTGTCAGGTGATTTCATAAAAGGCAGTATTGAGGATCTGGGGGTTGATGTGGTTGCCAAGGCCTAAGAGCGCAGAGGAGGCCTATGACTACGGGGTTTCAGAGGGGTACCTGCGCGAGCTCTCAGAGGTGAATAGGGAGAAGGTTAAGTCTCTAGTGGAGAATGCAGAAATCATGGAGAGCTCTGCCCTGATTCTCTCTCGATCTCTTGAAAGGAAAGCGCCTGAATGGATGAGCATATATTCGCTGAATTACGATGCCCTGCGGATTCTTGCAGAGGCGCTGCTCCTGCTTGATAAGGTTGAGGCCACAAACCACCAGTGCCTGTTTGCGGCGCTTATGATGAAGCATCCTGATCTTGAGCTCAGCTGGGAGTTTTTCGAGACTGTAAGGACAAAGAGGAATGGGCTGGACTATTACGGGAACAGGGTCTCTTATTCTGACTGGAAAGCTGTCGAGGTGCAGATGCGGC
>CAYLII010000136.1:462-1958 GCA_964383645.1 uncultured Methanosarcinales archaeon | reverse complement strand
GAAGGCAAAATACCCCTCCCTTTAGGGTGGGGAATTGCCATCGGTCTGAGTTATCATGCACGGAAAATGCTACAATTTCCAAAACATATAAATAAGATGAGCGCCTTATAGTATTATGGACAAAATGCTAAATCTTATTCTTATTGTCCAGATCGTAGTAGTGATCGTGGTGCTGTAAAGCGCCCGTATCGAAATTCTAAAGGTGTCTTGATATGGGAGAAGGAGCAAAACTATTTGTAGACCGATTGAACGAGAAAGGAGTAGAATATATCTTTGGGCACACAGGCGGAACCATCATACCGGTCCACTCTGAGATGTGCAGGAGGATGAACAACAATGAGAAAACTCCGGAGCCTGTAATGTTTAGGCATGAGCAGGGAGCGGGATTTGCAGCCGGCGGCTATGCGCGTTCTACCGGGAAGGTGGGGGTGGTCATGGTCACATCAGGGCCAGGCGCTACAAACCTGACCACAGCGATCGAGGATGCGTACAAGGATTCTGTGCCGATGGTTGTCCTTACAGGCCAAGCTCACGCCTCGAAGCTTGGGACAGACGCTTTCCAGGAAGTGGATGTCATGGGTGTGACCATGCCGATATCCAAGCATTCTTTCCTGGTCAAGGATGGAAAGAGCCTGGAGGAAGCGATCGAGCAAGCGTTCTATATCGCGACCACAGGAAGGCCTGGGCCAGTCGTGGTCGATGTGTGTACAAATGCCTTCACTGAAAAGGCAGGCGGGCCTGTAGGAGAGCTAAGAGGGTATAAGCCAAACATCAAGATGAACCGCCATGCAGCCAATAAGCTGCTTGAGGCACTTGTAAGGTCAGAAAGGCCTGTGCTGAAAGCTGGCGGAGGGGTGAACAGCCCTGAGAAGGCAGTGCTGCTGAGGGAGTTCGTGGACAGGTATGACCTGCCTGTGGCCTTGACCCTGATGGGGCTAGGATCTGTCAGCTCAGAAGACACCCATTATCTTGGCATGGCAGGGATGCATGGAAACCTAAGGGCTAACTATGCGCTCAAGAACGCTGACATGATCCTGACGATTGGAGGAAGGCATGATGACAGGGTCGTTGTTCCGGGATTCGCTGACGGGAAAGTGATCGGGCATGTGGACATAGATGCATCACAGCTGAACAAGGTGCTGGATACCCATCATCCATTGCGGGCTGATGCAGCTGATTTCCTGAGATATGCATTGTCTGATGGCAGGAAGATGGATAATGCGAGATGGCTCGAGCACCTCATGGCGCAGGATACTGGAATGGCATTCGAGCATTGCGATAACCCTATCCCTCCACAGTATATCGTCAGGAAGACCAGCGAGATAGCTGATGACCCAATAATCCTGACAGGAGTCGGCCAGCACCAGATGTGGACTGCGCAATACTTCGATTTCAAGACCCCAAGGAGCCTGATAACAGCTGGGGGACATGGGCCGATGGGCTTTGGCCTTCCGGCAGCGATCGGTGCATATCTAGGCAATCCTGAGAGGCAGGTA
>CAYLII010000136.1:0-452 GCA_964383645.1 uncultured Methanosarcinales archaeon | reverse complement strand
AAGCCTCCAGATGACAATGCAGGAGCTTGCAGTGGTCACAGAGAGGGAGCTTCCTATCAAGATATTCCTCTTCAACAACGGATATCTAGGGATGGTTAGGCAGTGGGAAGACCGGATGTCAGGAGGGATGCATTATGAGACCTGCCTTGCAAGGAAACCTACATGCGAGCCTGGATGCGTAAGCATGTGCGAGAGGCATACCGAGAACCCAGACTTCCTGTATCTTGACAAGGCGTTCCCAGGGCTTTCAACCATGAGGGTGAAGAAGACAGCGGATGTGCCAAGAGCGATCGAGCATGCTCTTTCCTTTCCAGGTCCAGTGCTTGTGGATTTCTGGATACAGAGGGAAGCAGATGTGCTGCCGATGATACCTGCAGGGAGGGGGTATGATGGGGCTATCTTGCGGTGATAATAAAAACTATTATTAATATCAATTATATAAAAAAATAGCA
>CAYLII010000135.1:0-1963 GCA_964383645.1 uncultured Methanosarcinales archaeon | reverse complement strand
TTTGCCCATGCATGTCTGCCAATGGCAGATTGTTTATATATTTAGTGATTTTAGGTTTGATGATTTTAGACCGGACCTGCTTTCAGGTTTTCGTTAGGAGAATTTTTAAATAATTGGCGATAAATGGGATTAAGAATGGATGACATAATCAATATCAAAAATATGAGATTCCTAAACCACAAGGAGCTAAAGGAGATACTCAAGAGGATAAAGGATAATTGGGGGGCTGAGCTTAATGATGACGAGTTCGCCTTCCTGATGAACGGGAAGAACAGGTTCTTCATAGTGAGTAGGGATATAGAGAGGCTTGAGCTTCCGAAGCTTCGCATAAACAATGTGGGGATTTATTTTGGCGAGCTTACTGACAGGGGGGAGCTGAGGCTTACTATAGAGGGCTCTGCGATTGTGGGCATGAAGGCCACAAAGAATGTTGCGGATATCTCAAAGGAGCTGGCAAGGGCATGGTTTAAGGGGGAAGATATTGATTATGGGAGCGAGGAGAATGCTTTTGTGATTGTGAGGCACGGCAGGGATTTCCTGGGCTGCGGAAAGCTTGTGGACGGAAGAATTCTTAATTATGTGCCAAAGGCGAGAAGGGTGCCTGAGATAATCTGAGTTCTGACGGCACCAGGCCCCTGTAGATCTCACTTACCCTGTCATAGACCTGGTCGTAGTCAGGGTATTGGCTTTTTAGCCTTGCGAGCTCCTCCTCTTTATATTTTCTGTGGGCTGCAAGGCCGTTTTCTGCTGTCTCGTGCATGTCCAGGTCCCTGCATTGGAGCTCTATGGGGTGGCCCCTGTATCTTATGAGAGCGTGGAATGACTTGTAGTCGTTGTTGTCATTTTTTGTGATGATGCCGCTATCCGGATGGGCTGAATAGAGGGTTTTAGACAGGTCTTTGTCTCTTCCGATGTATTCCTCAAGCGAGCTATTTAGGGGAATTATCCTGATGTCATGGTTCTGCCTTATCCTGTTGAGAAGATAGGTTCCGGCTTCAATGTATGAATCCAGATTTTTGCAGATGAGCCTTGCTCCCCTGAAGTCGAGGGCGTAGTTTTTGTCTCCAACAATTGCCCTTGTCAGCTTGTGAAGCTGGCTTGTGGTCTTGATTCTTGACTGGAAGCCTACAACAGGGCTTGGTATATCCTCATCTGAGGTGTAGAGATTTCCGTCTGGCCCTATTAACTTGTATTCAAGGTGGGACATGTCTCCATATAGTTTTATGTCTGGATGAATGGCGCAGTTTCCGATTGTCTCGGCGGTGAGCACCACGTCAGGCTTTGTTATCTGGCCCACTTTCTCGTCTTTTAGGGTGTGGGTGAATACCTGTTCGTCCTCTGGATGTAGCGGGCATCTTCCTGTAGCGGTCATGCCTATCTCTACAGGACTGCCGTACCAGAAGCGGGTTATGAATGTGCTGACAAGCGAATGGAGGCAGGCCTCTGCAAGGCCCATCTCTTTTGGGGCGTCAATGTTTACCCTGGCTGCTAGGTCATCAGGTATCTGTATGCTGGATGCGTCTCCTGTGGCAGAGTATTGGTCTCTCATTATGAGGTAGGCCTGGTTTAGGGTGTCAAAGCTAAATGGAAGCAGGTATTTCTCTTTCTCGAGGGCCTGCTTTGCCCTTTCGTTCATTTCAGCTATGTTTTGCTCGCTCATTTTTTCCAGCATTTTGTCTTGTTGTATGATTAGCAATGCTTTGGGCGGAACCCGAAAAACCAATTGTTTTCAGATGCCGCCGGCCTAGTTTGTTAGTGTGACCATCGCAGCATCGGCCTGACAGATGATGGCCGGTGCGTAAGGGTCCATGCAGAAAATATTTCCAGAGTGGCAAGTAGCTGCAAGTGCGCCAATGTGTCTATTAGTTTTGTTTATAGGCTGCATCAATTCCACCCTTACACGGGATAAATTCAATAACTAATATTTAAAGCTTGTGTTTTTATTACTACTGATTAGTTATAC
>CAYLII010000134.1:0-1993 GCA_964383645.1 uncultured Methanosarcinales archaeon | reverse complement strand
CCTAAAATCACTAAATATATAAACAATCTGCCATTGGCAGACATGCATGGGCAAATGCATAAAATGCGGCAGGCAGGGGGAATTCAGGCTATTCTGCGGAGAATGCTACCTGAAAGACCACCCTATCCTAAAAGGAGTAAAATCCGCAAAAATAGAAGTCTGCTACCTATGCGGCAAATTCCTCTACAAAAACAAGTGGAACACCTCGCCTAATCTAAAGACTTCAATAGAAGAGACACTCAAAGACAGGCTCGAGCTGAGCAAGGAATACCAGATAAAAGAAATACAGCTGGTCTCATGGCCCAAAGACGTCGAGCCAAAGCCAGGCAGGATTCTTGAGGCAGAGCTCACAATAAAAATTAAGGCGCGCTCAGAAGATAACAGGCTTGATGCAGAGGACGAGTACGTCCTTCCTGTCACAATCCATTTCATCACATGCGGAAAATGCGGGCTTTCAGGCACAAAATACTTCCAGGGCATACTCCAGGTAAGAAACGTCACTCCAGAGCAGGCCCAAAAGATAGAGGAATTCGCAAAGCGCGACACAGAAGCGGGCTCATTCATCAACAAGATAGAGCCGGTGAGAGGAGGGATAGACTACTACATGACCTCAAACCACCACCTGAGAAGGCTGGGAATCTACCTCCACCGCAAATTCGGGGGGATATTAGAAGAAAATCCAAAACTTCAGAGCAGGGACAGCCTTGCAGGTAAAGACCTATTCAGGGTCACAGTGCTTCTCAGGCTCAGCGACGTAAAGCCTGGCGACTTCGCAGAGTACAGCGGCCGCGTGATAAGGATAAAAAAGACAGGCAGCACAATAATAGGAAGAGACATCATAGACAACACAAATGTCAAAATAGACATGGAACGGTCCAAACCCCAGCCCCTGGAGGTCCATAAGACAGTCATCACCAAGGTCAAGCCCCAGATAGAGGCAATGCACCCTATAAACTACCAGAGCACAAGACTCGAGAACCCGAAAAAGCAGAAGCTCGGCCAGAAGGTGCAGGTGGTTGCTGTCGGCGAGAAGCTATATGTGGTTAATAATTCCATAAGATAATTGCATATGGGTATGCAAGGTAACCTAATTCTAATAGCCTGTTCTAACTTAATATATATTAATATTATTATGTATATATATTATATTAGGGATATGGATATATTGTCAAATATAATACCTTTATCAAAAGGATAGAGGAGTACAATGGAAAAAACTAAGATTCAGAATATTATGTCGGCAGGTCTTGCCCTTGTATTAGCAGCATATTCCATCTCAGCATGCAATACTACGCTCAGTAGTCCTAAGCCGGAAAACTGCAAAACCCAAGCATCGTTTATGGATTCAGATAATTTTACCATCAGGGAGCGTGTGATAGAGCTAATGCCAACCTATGACCTTGTGTCAGATGAGAATTGTGACATGGGAACAATGTCAAGAAAGTTCTTTACTTTCACCAGGACAACAGATCTAGAGGCAAATGATACAGACCTTGGAAAAATAGAGACAAAAATCATAAGCCTTGGATATGATATGACAGTCTACGATGAGAACGGAAATGTAATCTCTACTATTGACCATAAACTGATTGACTCGCTCAAAAACTGGGGAGGATATTATATAGAAATAAAAAATCCCTCTGGCCAGCTAGTGGGCACAATGAAGCAAGACCCTTTTGCGTTATGGGAAAAATCAAACTGGAAGTACTTTGAGGTATCCTCTCCAGATGGAGAGACTCTTGCCACAATCGAATACACAGCTTTCATACCCGATACATACCATGTAAAGAACAATTCGAATATAGATAATAGAACCTTGTCGGGCATAGTGAGCATACTTGACCAGATACAAGATGAATACTCAAGTTCAAGCGACTAGTCAAGCAGTTCAAGCGATTAAGGCATTACAAAAGCATAGTCCAATTATGCATAAGCGCAATAGTAAGTGTCATTAGTGCCCCTGCTGCAAGAGGCACTATAATATTGTCATCCA
>CAYLII010000133.1:0-2001 GCA_964383645.1 uncultured Methanosarcinales archaeon | reverse complement strand
AATGAGAGGAAGTATATTCAGATAGATATGGAAAAGGCAGGGGATATCGCAAAATATGCCCTGTTTAGCGCGCTTGGGGCAGGGATTATTGGAGGCGGAATTAAGACTGCCTCAGCAAAGAGGAAAAGGGACGGCATGCTTAGGCCATACTCTGAAGATCTCACAGCAGAGGAACAGGAAGTCTTGGATTCGTTTAAGGCTGCCGCTGGCCAAATCTCAGGTGATATAGATGTCTACTACGGAAGCGGTCTAGGAAAACAGGATCTAGGTTTTTATCTAAGAAAAGGAAGTATTATCCTGAACAAGGAGAGGTGTGTATCTGAGCAGGAGCATATCACTCCTGGGGCTGTAACTTTGGGATATGCAGCAATAGTTAAGAAAGATGATGGGCTCGCAGGCTCGATAAGGGTGTAGAAGATGGGCGGAAAGTCAAATTTCGCATTCAGGATATCACTTGTGGACATGATAAGAAAGCTAAGGTACAGGTACGAAGAACCTATTGATTATCTGGATAATTTCATTGGAGAGATGTACAATTCTGGCGAGCCGATAGAAATTGATGTGAGAGAAGAAGGCATATCAGTCACCTGCCTATCCGAGATAGATAAGCGTTTCATAGAGAGAATATACTCAAATGAGCTTCTAACAATAGCCTCAGTCATGCCGCCTGTTGCAGATTATAATACTGTATGCCTAATCTCAGGAAAAGATGAGATAATGGTTGATGAAGCAAGGAAGATAAGGCATAGGGAAAGAGATGAAGGTATTGAGGGACTCTGGCTTGGCATAGACAGGCACCTGGACAACTTAGAGCCAGAGGTTGAGAGGCTAAAAAAGATGTATGGGAATTCAGATATCTCTGTCTCTGTAAACAATGAGGTCCTGAACTGCGCTGCAGAGGACTGGTTTGGCTTTTCAGAGGGAGATTTTTCCGGAAAAATCAATTATAACCCCTATTCAAAGGGATATATACACTTCTTCAAAAAAGGCAGGTTCATCTCAAGCAAGGAGAATATTGACGGTCTTGATGTATTTTTATACAATCACCCGTTTGAGACAACTATCACAAAGAGCAGGACTATTACTGAGGGCAAGGGAAAGGAGAGATTCAAGGAGCTTTTGGAGATTCTGCCTGGCTTGGTTGTGGAATATATGGAATCTGATGAGGGTAAGAAGATCTGGTCTGGCTCAGATATGGCATACCAGACACTGATTAGGTCGCTTCTTCTCCAGTACCCTGAATCTGAAGACGCCCTGGAATATGCAAGAGAAAACATAATATTTTTTTCAGATAATGGCAGCAAGAACCAAAAAAACAGCCTTGATGCCATCAAAGGCAACAGGAGAATCCATATCCCCACTTCTGAAATGAGGTTTTACAAGATACTTACAGGAGAAGAATGGAAGCCTGAATCAGCTAATAACAGGAAGGATGTGGAGTGCATTCATAACAGCCATAACCAGGAATGCTTTACTCTAGAGAATATTCTTGGGCTAAAAGAAGCGCATGCCTGCAAAGGAGAGGATATAATTGCCATGCAAGGCAAGCTTTATGTTCCTGAGAAACTTTTTTTAGAAAATAACATCATCAGCATAGCCGCGATGAGCGTTCCTTTCCTTGAAGAGAAGCCAAAGGGCAGGCTTAAGCTTTACAGGAAGATTGCTGAATATTCCCGGAACTGACTAAACCCAGGCTTAAGTATAGATGGTCTGTCCTCAGACAGGGTTATGCCGTCCAGAAGATTTCCTGAGAAAGACCAAAAAGCTATATAAACAGGATTGAGTTTATCTCCCTTATGAGATTTCCATCAGGCAGCCAGGTTATTGATTCTCTTCTTGAGGGCGGCTATGAGGCAGGCATTCTTACATCCATCTACGGGCCAGCAGCCTCAGGAAAGACCACTGCATGCATGCTTGCCGCAATAGAGTTTGCGAGAAATGGCAGGAGGGTTGTGTATGTGGACACCGAAGGGGGGTTCTCGACTGAGAGGTTCAAGCAGC
>CAYLII010000132.1:0-2017 GCA_964383645.1 uncultured Methanosarcinales archaeon | reverse complement strand
AAAATGTGAGGGCAGCGCCATCAATATCCACCTGAAGCGAGGCGAGGATGTGCCAGAAGCTTACTCCAATCACCAGCAGCGAAGCTAGGGCTGTTTTTCTTCCGTACAGCTTCTTTGCAAGCAGGAAGGTCATTATCAGAGTCCCTATCCCAAAAACAAATGGGACCAACCTCATGTTCCATACTTTGAGGCCAAATAATGCCACTGAAATGAGATATGTGAAGGGCCCTAATGGGGGATGGGGAAAGAACCACGAGCCTTCTGTTAGGGGCAGTATCGTAAACACAGACATGAAGCGATGCTGGGTTATTATGGTCCACACCATCTCATCTGTAAAGAGGGGTTTGTTTATTCCTATTACCCTAAGAATGGCGCTGAAAATAACTATCAGGATTATCCAAAAAGCATATTTTATCCTTTTTTGTCTCATTTTCTGCAGATGTATATCCTGTGCGGTATCGGGTTAAGGTCCCATGTCTTTAGCTTGTGGGTCTCGACCATGAACCCTGCTCTTGCGAGGAGCCCCACCATGTCCATAGGAGTTATGAAATTCAGCCTTCCGTTGAGAGTCATCACTTTGTCCTGGAGATAATTGTACCAGAACTTCCATCTGGGCCTTGTGTCTATGTCCTTTACGATGAGCATGCCCCCTTTAGGAAGCGATGCGTAGCACTTGTCGATTAGGGGATAATGAGCCTTTCTAGGGATATGATGAAGCACGTCAACAAGAAGGATCACATCGCAGGCAGGAAGCACCTCTTGCCTTGTGATGTCCCCGGTCTCAAATCTAAGGTTTTCTATCCTTTCTGAGGCTTTTCGGGCAACTCTTACTCTTCCTGCGTCAAGCTCGATTCCCAGAATCCTGAGCTCTTTTTCCTTGAGCGCAAGATATATGTCTGTGCAGCCTACGCCACAGCCCAGGTCTATTATTCTGCCTTTCTTTGGGAGGTATCTGTCAAGAGCGTCAAGGGGAAACTCTATCTGCCTGAGAAAAACGTAGATTTTTGTGATGAGTGGATTGTATAAGCTGATAATAGAAGAAAGTGTTGGCTTTTTCATCGTTAATCCTTGAATCTGTAGCTGATGATGAGCCAGATCATCTGTAGGCCAAGCTTGAATGCCTTGTAGTTTGTGCTGGTTATCTTAGAGCTTCCTATCCTGCCCTTGTAGTTTACAGGTATCTCCACGCACTTGAGCTTGTTTTTTATGCAGATTATCATGAATTCAGGCGAGAACTGCGAGCCGCCTACCCTGAATTTCCGCTCTATTTTCCTGAGGCTGTCTTTTTTTATCAGCTTGAGCGTGCAGCCGACGTCTGTGAGGCAGGGGCCGTTATGTACATATTCTAGGACCTTTGCCACGAACTCGTTCCCAATCCTGAGGAACCAGTTCATCTTTGCGCCCTCCCATATCAATTCTTTTGAAGTACGGGTGCCGAAAACGACATCAACGTCATCAGAATATATCAGGAGCTTCATTATATCCTTTCCCTCAAAAGTGCCGTCAGGCTCTGCTGTTATTATAAGGTCTCCTGTGGCCTCTTTCAGGCCCCTCCTGAGGGCATGGCCGTAGCCCTGCCTGGTCTCAAGCACATATCTTGCCCTGGTCTTCTTGATTATCTCTGCTGTTCTATCCTTAGAGTTGTTGTCCACAACCACAATCTCATCGACTACGCCTGTTGAGAAGAAATCATCTATAGCTGCCTTTATTCCTTCCTGCTCGTTATAGGCCGGAAAAACAACTGAAACTTTCTGTTTATTCCACATATATAAATCCCCCCTTATATCCTGCTTGAGAACCCTTTTTGGTTTATATAATTTCCTAATGGGATATGGGCGGGAAAGGCTATTTTTTAGCAGTCAATTGCTTTTAAATCCCTTTCCTGCAAGACCTGCTGCTGCAAGCAAAAGGATTACTGAGGTAAGGCTGACAAGGGATATCATGTTTCCTGCTTTAAAAAGCTGCGGCTCGTACCTGAACTCCACCTCATGGATGCCCTTGTCCAGCCACACGCTCC
>CAYLII010000131.1:0-2143 GCA_964383645.1 uncultured Methanosarcinales archaeon | reverse complement strand
TTTTTCCATGAAACCCATCAAACCACAACATTTTTAAATAACTCCAAGTTCCAATGTGCTGGGTTTCGAGGTCTAGTAATAGTAATTAAGAGATAGGATAAGGAATCAAAAATGGCAACAATATATGATGTTAATCCAAACGATCTGATTGAGAAGGTGGCTAAAGAGCTCGAAAAAGAGCTTAAAGCTCCTGAGTGGGCGCCTTTTGTAAAGACTGGCGTGCACAAGGAGAGGCCTCCCACAAGGGATGACTGGTGGTATGTGAGATCTGCTGCAGTCCTCAGGACTATAGAGAGGATGGGGCCGATAGGCACATCAAAGCTCAGGACAAAGTACGGCGGAAAGCAGAACAGAGGCCACAAGACAGAGCATACTTTCAGGGGATCAGGCTCAATCATAAGGAAGATACTCCAGGAGCTGGACCAGGCCGGGCTTACAAGACAGGCCGAGGTAGGCGTCCACAAGGGTAGAGTGATAACGCCAAAGGGCGTCTCGCTCCTCTCAAAGGCAGCATCAGGACTGCCTGCACGAGTGCACAAGGACAAGCCCCTCAATATAGCTGAGGAAAGAAGGCCTGAGCAGAGCTCAACTCATGCCCCGCAGAGGCAAAAGCCCCAGGGCCAGCAGGCTTCTGCTGACAAGGCAAAGCCCAAGCCGCAGCCCAAGAAAGATGAGCAGTGAGCTTGACGAGATAAGGAGAAAGAGGCTGGAGGAGTTTCAAAGGGCGTATGAGGGAGAGCAGGGCAAGCAACAGGAAGCTGAGGCGCAGATAGGCGCGCTCGAAAACCTGGTGAAGGCAAGGCTTACCCAAGACGCGCTTGCAAGGTATACAAACCTGAAGATTGCCCATCCCGAAAAGGCGATGCAGCTGCTCGCCATCCTCGGACAGGCGATCCAGCAATACAACATCAAGACGATAAACGATGCGCAGCTCAAGGATCTCCTCGAGCGAATGACACCAAAACCAAAGGAATTCAAGATAACAAGGAAGTGAAAAATGGCAAGATTCAAGCATCTCAACAGGAAACTTAGGTTGATTAAGAGCAACACCCAGACCAGGTGGGCTCCTTTCTGGACGGTCTTCAAGATATACGGCCCTGGAAAGAAGGTTCACCCTGGAAGGCATACCGCAGTGAAACGAAGCTGGAGAAGAACCAAGCTTAAGGAGTAAGGCAAAATGGCAACACTCGAAAGAACATACAACGTACCGCTCAGAAGGACATTTGTCAGAAGCCCAAAGTACAAGAGGTCGAAGAGGGCTGTCACAATCCTCAAGGAGTTTATCGCAAAGCACATGAAGGCCGCGGAGATAAAGATAGGAAAGAACCTCAACGAATTCATCTGGAAGGATGGGATACAAAATCCCCCTCATCATGTGAAGGTGCAGCTTGTCAGGGATGACAAGGGAGTTGTCAGGGCAGAGCTGTTCGGAAAGAAGTATGAGGAGCCCACAAAGGAAGACAGGGAAAAGGCTACCAAGGAAAAGCCCGCAAAGCCAAAGAAGATCTCCGAGAAGGTCGAGCAAAAGCCTGAGCTTGCCGACCAGGCGCTCAAGGACCCTAAAGGCCTAAAGGAAGAGGCGGAATTTGAGAAGAAGGAAGAGGAACTCATGAAAGAAGAGGAGCTTCCCGAGCATGTCCGCGAGGAAGAGGAAGACATAAAGGCAGGGCTTGAGTCTGTGAAGGTTGAGCCGAAAGCGGCAAAGCCAAAGGCAGCTAAGGCAAAGGCTTCCAAATAATCATTTTTTAAAATTTATTTTCTTGGATTCTTTTTGGGATTATTCATCTCAAGATATTTTTATCACAACTTTAATAAAGACACATGCAACAGTTTCCAGCATGGAAGAAAAGCCGGGACTGGATGCTAAAGGCAAGTTTCCTTATGAGGAGATTAAGAGAGAGATCATCATAAGGGAGGATGCCGAGCCCGAGAAGATGTACGGCTGCGAACCTGAGAAGAGGAGCATAAAGCAGCTTTTGGAGATTGGCATCATCTATATTGACAAACCTTCAGGGCCAACTTCCCACCAGATTTCTGCTTATGTCAAAGAGATTCTTGATGTGCCCAAAGCAGGGCATTCAGGCACTCTTGATCCAAAGGTCACGGGTGTTCTTCCCGTGACTGTGTGCGGGGCCACAAAGGG
>CAYLII010000130.1:0-2170 GCA_964383645.1 uncultured Methanosarcinales archaeon | reverse complement strand
AAAAAGCAAGATTTAAATAATCCTTCTGAAAATTAATGTATAAAGAGTTTAAAAGAGGGGATGGTAATAGATTCAGTGAATATTCTTAACAGGAGAGCCAGTCCTATGCTGGCAGCCCTATCCATACTAATTATTATTGTGCTTGTGTCATCGGCGGCTCCGGCAGCCCTGGCAAAAGACTATATGATAAGCAACAGCAAGGACTGGAGGGACATCTATCTGGTGGGAACTGCTGCAGCCCTCTCAAACCAGACCCTGCTTTTCTTTTCAAACCTTGGCGAAGCCGAGCTAACTATGAAAATGATACCCTCTGATTCAGAGGTCACTGTCTATGAGCCAAGCGCAGGCTCTGTCGTGAAGAACTATGAGAGGTACCTTGAGCTCAACGGCAAACAGGCGTCATCTTTCACCTACGACAATTATGGAGAGCTCCAATCCCGGCTTTTTGGCAGGGGATACGATGGCTACATCCTGCTCGATCCCACTTTTGGTATTGAAGCAATAACTTCCGCACCAATCACAATGCTCAAAAAATATCCGCCCCTCTTCCTGACAGCAGACACGCTAAATGGGGTGAAGGGCATAACCTCGGGAAAAGAGGTCCTGCTCGCAGGCAGAATTCCCATAAGGCTAGTAAATCATTTCCCCGGCGCCGCAATGATAACAGGAATGTACGATGAGAATGTAGTAGAGCTTGTCAGGATGTCG
Source organism: uncultured Methanosarcinales archaeon (assembly GCA_964383645.1). Classification (GTDB taxonomy): domain Archaea; phylum Nanobdellota; class Nanobdellia; order Woesearchaeales; family JAGVZT01; genus CAYLII01. Next base: position 1,462 of record CAYLII010000130.1, on the reverse strand, counting down.
TATGAAGCCAAGCCTGACAACACCTGGGGAATCATAGGGAAAATTGACAGGGTGGACATGGACATCCTTGTTGAGGGAAACCCGATACTCATGTACTACGGAGACCGAGACACTATTGTAAAAAGCCTGAACGCAACCCCTAAGCTCACCAACTTTGAGGTGATAAGCGGGGACATGGCAGACATGGCAAGAAGCTTTGAAGTCGCCTCAGGAAGAGACCTTAAGCTAATCCTTAAATTCGCCCAGACCTACACAAACCTTCCCGGGCAGACCGGAAAGCTCTATGACCTAAACACAGTAGCATTCGATTACCCAATCGAAGATGTGGCTATAGAATCAGTCAAATACTATCCTGAGCTGGGCATAATTGCAATCACCTTCAGGAACCGGGGAAATATAGACATAAGTTTCTTTACCGCAGTTGAGTTCTCAGGTAATGCCCTAATTGATGGAAATATCCACACAATCGCGCCCGGAAATACCATGACAATCCCATATGCTCTTGAAGGAGCGGGAGAAGACATAACCACAACAGTGATAAACACAAGGTACGGCATGAGGACTCCTTTCAGGAAGGCTATAGAATCTGAAGACGGCAGCGTAGTCCTGACAAAAACCGCTTCCATAGATAATACGCCCTCCTACAATTTCAGCCTTGAACTAATCAGCGCAGACTACTATGACTCGCGCGGCTCGCTCGTGCTGAAAATAAAAAATCCTTCTGATAATTCAATAGTCGCTTTCGCAGAGATCCTGCTAAGCGAGAACAGCGTACTTTCCTCGCCTCTGAAAGAGATAGGGGCCGGAGAGGAAGCAAACCTTGTCATAGACACGCCATATCTCACTGCTGCAGACTTAACATCCGGAAGCTACAAGGTCACATTCTACTACGGCGTCAAAGACACCCTGCTCACCCAGACGTTTGATGTGGTGATAGTGCAGAAGCGCGAGCTCATCACAAGCCTCATCACAATGGTAGGCACACCTGCGGTAATGATACCTGCCTTGATACTGGCGGTAATCCTGCTCATCATACTTTTCTTCTTCATCCTCAAGAGGCGCAAGAAGGACGGAAAGCATGGCAGAGCCAGAAAAAGATTCTAGGATTGTTGATTTTAAGAAGGCCTATCCTAAGGCCAGATTATTCTCTTTTAATAATCTTTCAATAATCCCTTTAATGAGCCAGGCTGTCCTTACAACAACATTTATATATAACCAATCCTTTTTTTAGATGGTCCTTAAAGGATATGAACAAGGCCCGCATAGAGGGTAAATTATGGAGGGTATATCCTCCCTAAACAGCCGGGCAAAACTATAAAAAAGCAGGTGTTGATAAGATTCTTGGCGCAGGGAAAAAACGGAATACGCACATGAAAGGGCTGGCCATCCTGGCTATAGCCCTCATGGTAATTCTTCCAGTCAGGTCTATCCAGGGCTTCCAATTTACTTCAGGCGCCTTCTT
>CAYLII010000129.1:0-2185 GCA_964383645.1 uncultured Methanosarcinales archaeon | reverse complement strand
GGGGTGTCGGAGTCTGGTAAAACGACTACGGTTGTGGGCCGTAGGCCTCAGTGGCTGCGCGGGTTCGAATCAACCTTTTGCCGGCCAATGACCGGCAATCGGCACGAAAGGCCCGTCCCCCGCATTATACTGAACTAAAAGATCAAAATGGAAAAAACTGACGAAAACCTCTCAATGCTCATCGCAGAGCTGAAAAAGAAGTCTCTCACATCAAAAGAGAGATTCTGGAAGGCAATCGCCCTCGAGCTCGAGAGACCCACAAGGCAGAGAAGGGTAGTTAACTTATCCAAGATAGACAGATTCACAAGCGAGGGCGACTTCATAGTCGTGCCAGGCAAAGTGCTCTCAGCAGGCGAGCTGACCCATCCGCTCACAATCGCGGCATGGAAATTCTCCGGCTCGGCCAAAGAGAAGATTGAGGGCAAGAAAGCCAAGGGCATGACTCTCGCAGAGCTGCTCAAGTCAGACATCAAGGGAAAAAAGATAAGGATCATGGGTTAAAATGACAGTAATAGACGCTACAGATCTTATATTGGGAAGGATGGCAACAAATGTCGCCAAGAGGGCGCTACTTGGAGAGACAATCACAGTAGTCAATGCAGAGAAGACAGTTATAAGCGGAACAAAGAGCGACATATTCAACAGGTACAGGATAAGGCTTGCCAGAGGCAGCCAGTCCAAGGGACCCTTCTTCCCCAGAAAGGCGGATGTGATAGTCAGGAGAGCTATCAGGGGCATGATACCCTACAAGCAGGCCAAGGGAAGACTCGCGTTCGAGAGGGTCCAGTGCTTCATAGGCGTGCCTGAGGAATTCGCCAGCGAAAAGCTAGAGACAATAAAGGAAGCCCATGTCTCAAGGCTCTCAAGGGCAAAACATACTCCATTATCAGAAATAGCAATATATCTAGGGGGTAAACTATGAACCCGGTCATGACATCAGGAAAGAGAAAGAAGGCTATAGCAAGAGCCCATATCCAGGATGGAAAAGGCATAGTCAGGATAAACAACAACCTGCTCGAGGTCATTGAGCCCGAGCTCATCAGGCTCAGAATACAAGAGCCTCTCATACTGGCTGACAAGCTGGCCGGAAAAGTAGATATTGATGTGAAAGTGACTGGCGGGGGCATGGCATCCCAGGCTGACGCTGTAAGGCTAGCCATCGCAAGAGCCATTGTGAAATTCGCAAATGATACAGGCATTGAGAAGGCATTTGACGATTATGACAGGAATCTTCTTGTTGCAGACGTGAGAAGGAAAGAGGCAAGAAAGCCAAACACCAACTCCAAGGCAAGAGCCAAGAAACAGAAGAGCTACAGGTAAAAAAATGATAATCCCAATAAGATGCTGGAGCTGCGGAAAGCCAATAGCCCATCTCTACGAGGAGTATGTGGAGAGAGTGAAAGCTGGAGAGGACATGAAGAAAGTGCTCGACAGCCTCGGGCTTGAGAGATACTGCTGCAGAGCTGCATTCATGGGAAATGTCGAGCTCAGCGAGCATCTTGGAAAATTCAGGAAATTCTAAGCCTGCTTCTTTTTTAATACCTTATTTACCGATACTTTTATTAACCCTTGACTCTGGAAAGGTTAGATAAGGTTATATCCGGCATGGATAAGGGCTGGAAAAACTGCATATTAGCCAGTAAAAACAAGAGGTGAACTTATGGCAGGACAGGAAGATATTATACTGATACTTCTGGTATTCATAGTCATATGGGAGTTGCTGTGGAAGGGAATAGCCCTCTGGCGAGCCGCAAGAAACGGCCACTCAACATGGTACATATTCCTGCTGATCTTCAACACAATGGGCCTGCTGCCCATATTCTACATAGCATTCTTCAGCAAGTACAAGTGGAGAAAATCAAAAAAGAAGAGATAGGTTGCGAGTAGGTGATTTTTCTTTATCTTTTTTATCTTGACATAACATTTATTACTCCTGATGAATCTCCCATACTTATGCGGCAATCTGGGGGGAGTTATAAAGTGCCACATCTTAAAACTAGGTTTTATAGGAATATGGCCTATGTACTGGCATCAGAGATATTTATTGCAGTGTTCTCAGGCTGTAATCCTCTCTTGCCTTCTGAAGAATCCAAATTATTTACAACAGGCACTCCTGCAGAGGAAACATACCACCTAACATCTCAGTCTGCACCAACTAAGAATCCCTCCCAAGATATATCTTCTG
>CAYLII010000128.1:0-2217 GCA_964383645.1 uncultured Methanosarcinales archaeon | reverse complement strand
TTATACCAGAAATATACAGACACTCTATGAGACTCCTGCAACAATACCTCATGCATTTAAGCCAAAGACAGAAGAGAATCATAAGCTTATAGACTCGGTTGTAAAGCAAGGCAGGCTGACTCTAACAGAGGAAGAGTCTAAAAAGCTGCTTTCCAACTATGATATCCCCATTGAGAAGAGCGGGATTGCAAAGGATTCGAAGGAAGCTATGGCCATATCATCTAAAATTGGATTTCCAGTTGTCATGAAAATACTCTCTCCAGACATACTCCATAAAACTGATGTCGGAGGAGTCAAGGTTGGAGTGCAATGCAAGGAAGATGCAAAGAAATGCTTTGAGGAGATAATAAAGTCTGCAAAGAAGCATGCGCCGAAAGCAGATATCCATGGAGTCTTCATTGAAAAGATGGACTCAAAAAGATATGAGCTGCTTATAGGCTCAAAGAAAGACCCAATATTCGGGCCCACTATTGTGTTTGGAATGGGGGGAATTGCTGTTGAAGTTTTCAAGGACACCAATATAGGGCTCCCTCCACTTAACATGGCACTTGCTATGAGGATGATAGAAGACACCAAGATATTTACTCTGCTAAAGGGCTACAGGGGGATTAAAGGAGTTGACATCTCGTCAATTCAGTTCCTCCTTTACAAATTTGCATATTTAGTCATGGATTTCCCTGAGATAAAGGAGATTGATATAAACCCATTTGCTGTTGATGATAAGGGGGGAGTGGTGCTTGACGCAAAGGTAATCCTTGATGAGAATGTAGTTGGAAAGAAGGTAGACCCTTACTCGCATATGGTCATTTCGCCATATCCAAAACACCTGGTGAAAGAGGTCAAACTGAAGAATGGAAAGCCAGCCTTGCTCAGACCAATAAGGCCAGAGGATGAGCCAATGGAAGCAGAGATGTTCACTCATTTTTCAGAGCAGACCCAGAGGTTCAGGTTCTTCCACCAGATTAAGGATATAACCCACGAGCTGTTGATTAGGTTTACGCAGATAGATTATGATAGGGAGATGGCTATCATTGCAGAGGTTGGTGAAAAAGGCAAAAAGAAGATGGGTGGTGTTGTAAGGATAATAGCTGACCCATACAATGAAACAGGTGAATTTGCGATAGTTGTTGCTGACCCATGGCAGAACCAGGGGCTTGGAAATTACTTCACTGATTTTATTATGGAGTATGCGAAGAAGAAAGGAATCAAAAAGATTTACGCAAACCTGCTAAAAGACAATTTTATAATGAAACACATGTTCAAAAAACGAGGGTTTAAGATACACGAATATGAGCATGAGTTCTATGCTGAGCTTGAATTATCTCAGTAGATTTCTCTCATTTTCATTATTTCGAGGCATTTCTTCAAAATATATTAAGGATTAATATAAGTATTTTTATATACATGGTTCATGAGTAATCATAGTCCAGAATAACCAAAACCTTTAAATATAAGTATAAATTATTGGTATAATAATCATAAAAAGATAAGTATAGACAATGCCTGCAACAACATTGTTCAAAAGAAAGCTGTACAAGAGAGGGTCTAGTTATGAGACTACTATTCCTATGCCTTTGCTTTTTGCGCTGGATAAATCAAAAAAGTATAATGTGGTTTTTTCTTATGATCCTGTCGCAAACAAATGGTACGTACAGTTTGAAGAGCGCAAGGCAGGGATTGAAGGCGCAGTTGATGAGGTGGGCTGATGCTATACTATGATGAAGATGTAAAGGAAGTATTTAAGGAACTTGATACTTCTGAGAAAGGGCTTACATCAGCTGAGGCTGAGAAAAGGCTTGCAAAATATGGGCCTAATGAACTAAAAGAAACAGCAAAAATAACTGCCTGGCAAATATTTCTTGAGCAGTTCAAAAGCCCAATCATCTGGGTATTGATTGGAGCAATGGCTGTTTCTCTGCTGATAATGATTCTTGAGGGAGATAAAGAAGCGGGTGTTGATGCTGCCGTTATCGGAGTTATTGTTGTGCTCAATACAATCATGGGATTTGTACAGGAATTCAAGGCTGAAAAAGCAATTGAGGCCCTTAAGAAGATGGCAAGCCTGAAGGCTCAGGTTATAAGGGATGGTAAGGAGACTGAAATTGAAACGTCAAAGCTTGTACCTGGAGATATTATAATACTTACAACTGGCGAGAAGGTGCCTGCAGATGCCAGGCTTATAGAAGTTATTAACCTTCAAACGCAGGAGGCTGCTCT
>CAYLII010000127.1:0-2229 GCA_964383645.1 uncultured Methanosarcinales archaeon | reverse complement strand
CATACAGTGCTACTGCTGCGTCGAGGTGTGCGTGCATGGGGCTGTTGGGATGGAGAAAGAGTCCACCAATAAAAAAGAACATGGCATCAAGATTGCAAATCTGCGGCTGGGGCTTGAGTGCGACCATGAGTGCCTGTTTTGCACTATTTCTGATGATAAGGAAGATACCTTAAGCACTGCTGAAGCAAAAGAGAAGATTGCCATGCTTGCGGCAGACGGGGTTGGTACGCTCACATTTACAGGAGGAGAACCGACACTAAGGGAGGATTTAGCAGAACTGATAAGGTTTGCAAATGAGAACGGGATTCGCAATGTTGAACTTCAGACCCACGGAGCAAGGCTTGCTGATGAGGGATACGTAGGGGAGCTGAAGAATTCCGGATTAAGCTCTGTGCTTATCGCGCTTCATTCCCATAAGAGGGATATCTCAGACAGGATTACATGCTCTCAGGATCATGACAGGACTATTTCCGGCCTAAGGAATTCTGTAAAAGCAGGGCTTAGCGTGTCAGTAAGCCACGTGATAAACAGCGAGAATTACAGAGCGCTAAAAGATTTTGCCGCTTTTATTGATGGGATATCGCCAAAGATTGTGCTGTATTTCGGCTTTGTGAGGCCAAATGGAAGAACAAGGCTTAACAAAGAGGTTGTGCCTCGTCTCTGGCAGATAGAGCGCCATCTTCATGATGCGATGATTTTTTGCTCTGAAAGAGGGATACAATTCAGCGTCGAGGGTGTGCCGCTCTGCTATATGAGGGGATTTGAGAAATATTCTGCAGAGACCCAGAGGATGGCAAGGGAGCCGCAGATCTATGCTGGCGGAAGAGAAAGCAGGCATGATGACCTGCATGAGTTTATCCATATCAATCTTAAGAGCAAGGGAGAGGCCTGCAAGACGTGTATGGCTAACAAGATCTGCGCAGGCGTCTGGAAGGAGTATGATGAGATGTTTGGGATAAAAGAGCTGTATCCCATATTTGAGAAGGTGAAACTATGACTGATGTTGGTGTGGGCAACAGGTGCAACAGCTGCTGCGTGATGTGCACAGCTATAATGCCACCAGGGAAGGATTATGTGGAGCCCTCAACAGAGCAGATTCTTGGGGAGATAGATAAGGTGGAAGACGGCTCAATTACCCTTACAGGGGGAGAGCCAACCATAAGAAGGGATCTTTTCAGGATTTTAAAGTATATTAATGTTAGGTATCCTGAAAAGAGGATAGAGCTGATAACTAACGGGAGGATGTGCTCATATCCTGGGTTTGTCGAAAGACTAAAGAGAGTAAATAATCTGTGTGTGATAACAGAGCTGCATGCCGCATCTGCCCTGATGCATGATGAGATTACACAGAGCCAGGGAAGCTATAGAGAGACTTTTGAGGGGCTCAGGAACCTGCTTGAAGAAGGGTTCAAGGTGGAGTTTAGGATTGTCCTGTCTGGCCTTAATTATAAGGAAGCGCCTGAGCTTGCCAGGCTGGTGGCGGATAAGCTTAAGGGTTTGGAGAGAGTGGTGATTTTTCCAATTGATCTGATAGGGAATGCGTTTGTGAACAGGGACAGAACGCTTGTGAGGTATTTTGAGCTTGCGCCTTATGTGGAGGGGGCTGTTGATGTGCTGGATAAGGCGGGTGTGAAGGTTGAGCTGTATCATATTCCTTATTGCATTTTGCATGAGAAATACCACAGATTTATTAAGAAAGGCTTGACTGTCTTGGATAGGAGGGTGGTGCTAGGAGAGGTCTGCAATGGGTGCAGATTCGAGGAGGACTGCCCTCGGGTTTGGAAGACGTATGCTGTGAGAGTGGGAACAGGGGAGTTTAGGAGGGTAAAATGACTGATTTACCTAGAGCAGATATTCGGCTAGGATATCTTTGTAATCACAACTGCAGATTCTGCTGTGTTTCTGAGCATAGGAAAGAGAATATGAGCACAGAAGAAGCGTTAAAAGAGATTGTGAATGCAAGAAGATTTGGGGCAGAGAAGCTTGTTTTTACAGGTGGCGAGCCGACTATACGCAAAGACATAATTGAACTGGTCAAGAAGGGGAAAGAGGTTGGATTTAGGGATATTCTTATAATCACAAATGGGCAGATGTGCTCATATCCTGAGTTTTTGGATAGACTTGTGAAAGCAGGGCTGACATCATTATGCTTTTCTCTACCCGATTACAGACAAGATGTATATGAGCACCTCACACAGAGCAAGGGAAGCTTTGAGAGATTGATGAAAG
>CAYLII010000126.1:0-2306 GCA_964383645.1 uncultured Methanosarcinales archaeon | reverse complement strand
CTTTGATATTATCCGTTTAATATCTTCTTTAGTAGGATTTATATTAAAATCAACATAATCGTAGGTTATATGTTTGAGTCGCAATAATTCTTTAGCTTCAGAATAATCTAAAGACATTAACCTATTTCCTGCAATAGACTCAGCAAGGAGATATAGGTATTTGCCAGGCATTCTTTTTAACCCGGGATTATTTATTAATAATTCATTTAGAATTTTTCTAGTATCTGTCTTTTCTTTCATGTTCTGCCTCCCTCCTAATGTGTTCTGTAAATCTGTCTTCGCACTTCCTGCTGCAGAAGTTCCATGTGTCGAAATCAGCCTCGTATGATACAACCAATACAGTCCCGCAATTCAGGCATGTAACGCTCATTTTCCCCTCCGGCTTTTCAGGTCTCAGATGGGCAGTATCCTGCCTCTCATTGGCTCGAATATCTCGCCCTCGCGCTTGAGCCTCTCTATTGCCCTCATAATGTCGCCTATCATAAGCCCGTCTGACTTGCACTTCTCTATGAGCGTATTTATGGGCACAAGCTTAGCCCCGGCGCCTTCGCTGCTCAGGTCCACTATGGTTGACAATACCCTTGCCATCCTGGCGCTGAACTCAGAGCAGGGGGTAAGCTCCTCCTCTGTAAAGCCCTCGTCCTGCCTGGCCATCTCCTCCAGCCTGTAGTTGGCATACAGCAGCATCTCGTCTCTCTTATACCTGAAGAGCCTTTGGAGGTGCTCTTTTTTTGAATGGAGCCTTGCGTCAGCCAGCTTCTCCCGGACAAGCCTCACCTCTTCAGGGATAGCTGCGAACTCTACTTCCTCTCTCACGCGGTCGAAATAGTCCCTTATAGAGAGGGCGTCAGCCTGGGTTATGAGATAGCCCTCAAAAAGATCCTCTTCCTCTTTCACCCTCCTGTCTGCAGCAATGCTTGCCTTTTTCAGGAGCTCAAACACATAATCATTGAATGCCGGGTTGTCCGGCTTCATCTCAAGCATGAACTGCCCGCACTTCGGGCACACCCCTGCACAACCTTTCTCGCTAGTTTCCATTCTTTCCTGCCTCCACCTTAATCCTCCTCTTTTAGGGGATCGAGCTTGTACCTGTAGTGCTCTGCTATCTCCATGATGTCATGGAATTGCCTTACAGCTTTGATAAGATCCTCCAGGTTCTCCTTGGACCACTCCTCTCCGTTGCTGTCAACAAACACGGCCCAGCTACTCTTCCCATCTTCTTTCTTCTCTGCCATCCTCAGTCCTCCTCATATTCCTCTGCCATCTCCCCTGCCATCTCCATGAGCTTTAGCACGCACCCCCTGCAGATGCTCCTGTGGCCCCCGTGCCTGCAGCTTGCTGTCCTGTCATCATATATCCTGATGCCCTCCACTTCCCTGTATCTGCGCCTGTCCTCAAGCTCGGGGGCCCGGGCAGAGGATGAGCCCAGCGCCTCTCCGAGCTGTTTTAAGTCGAAGTTCTTGAACAGGCCCTTTACAGAGCGGGTCTTGCCGTGGGCAGTGTAGTATATGCCCTTCTTCAGGTCTATGAACGTTTCTTCATCTGCGTACAGCCATTCCCAGTATGAATCCCAAAATCCCATTTTTTCCCCTCACCTCTCGACAAACACGGCAGAGTAGCTGTTCTGGTACTCGCCTATCACAACCTCTGAGAGGCCCTGCTTCCCGCACGCCTCGCGTATCGCTTCTAGCAGCCTGTCGCTCTTCTCGTCAACAGGCCGCTCGAACACAAGCTCAATTGCAAGCCTCATCCTCTTCGCATCTTTCTTCTCTAATTTCTCCTGCTCCATTTTCCTCTCCTCCATTGTTTCTCTGCATCTGCAATCCGGGCAGGCCTTGTCAGACTCTATAGTCCCAATCACAGCAAGCCCTGCACCTATTACGCTGATGATGACCCCTAAAAAGAAAGAGGGCCCTGTTATCATGGCGCACGGCCCTGAGAGCCCGTATATGAACCTATCAGCTGAGGCTATAATTGAGCCCACAACCATAGCAATGATTCCTGCCGCAACCATCTTGTTATCTGCCATTATTATTCCTCAATTGCTCTCGCTCGCCCTTGTCCAGAACGCCTCTGGAAACCTTTTCCTGTATGCATCAAAAAGGCTGAAATCCTCATCGCTGCAGAATATGCACCTTGTCTTTTTGTGAGGGTTCTCCTGCTCAAACCTCTTCATGAGCTCTTCAGCTTGCCCCTTTTCATTAATCTTGAATATATCCACAGACTCAGGCACACTCTCCCAGTCAAGCTCATCCATCGCAATCGGCCTGCCTCCAATAAACCAGTGCGGGACAGCAAATTTCTCA
>CAYLII010000125.1:0-2331 GCA_964383645.1 uncultured Methanosarcinales archaeon | reverse complement strand
CTCTCTACCCATCGACATATTGGTTAAAGGGGAAGGAGATTTCACCCTTCCTGAAATAATCCGCCTCCCCCTCCCAGATGTAAAGGGAATATGCTATAAGGAGAAAGGTAGGATAATCCACACCCCACCAAGAGGGCTGATCGAGAACCTGGATGAATTGCCTATGCCTGCCTGGCATTTGTTCAGGATAAGCGAATACAAGGGCTCAAGCATAGTCTCACGGAAAAAACCAGTCGGATTTATTGAGACTAGCAGGGGCTGCCCCTTCAGATGCTCCTACTGCAACAAGAGCGTTTTTGGTTACTCTTTCAGGGCCAAATCACCAGAGAGAGTCATCAATGAGATAAAATATATGTTAAAACTAGGATTTAGGGAGGTCTACATTGTAGATGACGGATTTACCACAGACATGGCCCGCGCAGAGAAAATCTGCGATCTTATCATCAGAGATAGATTGAGGTTCCCCTGGACACTAACTAATGGAATCCGGGTCGACAGGACAAGCCCGGAACTCTTCATGAAAATGAAGAAAGCAGGCTGTTATATGGTGGCTTTCGGCATCGAGTCAGGCAATGAGCAGGTCCTAAGGGATTTTGGTAAGGCTACAAAACTGGAGCAGGTGCGGCGTGCAGTGAGATGGGCAAACCGCGCAGGAATAGAGACCTTGGGCTATTTCATAATCGCGCTTCCGACCGATACAGAGAAAACCATAAGAGAAACTATAGAGTTCAGCAAAACACTCGGCCTCTCCCTCGCGAAATACGGCATTCTTACACCATATCCCGGAACCACTCTATACGACCAGTGGGACAAGATGGGCTACATAAAAAACAAGGACTGGGGCCAATATAATGTTTACCATCCCTCCAAAATATATAATCACCCCATGATTTCTTGGAGTAAGGTATACTACTATCACCGCAAGGCATTCAGGGAGTTTTATATCCGGCCTGGGTTTATATTGAAGAGAGTTATAAGGGACATATTGACAGGAAACCTGTTTAATGACGTCAAGGCGTTTCTGAGTACAAAATGGTAGATGCTAAAAAAAAATTAAGGTATATCTGGTGGGTATTTCTGGCAGTCTGCATAAGCGCTGCAATCAGACTTGTCGGAATCGACAAACCCCTCTTTACTGACGAATTGGCATGGGGAATAATCACCCAGCACCGCTACATGTCCATATTTACAATCCTGCCTCTTGCAGAAGGTTCATGGTACTTTCCCCATCCCCCCTTAGGACCCATACCCTACCTAATATCCACCTCACTCTTTGGCCTTCATGCATGGAGCATGAGGCTTGTACCGATCCTGTTTGGCATTGGCACAATAATAGCCACATATCTTCTTGCAAGAAAGCTCTATGGGAAAAAGGCTGCGCTTATATCCTCTATTCTTATGGGCATAAGCTTCTGGCATATCCTCGCCTCGCTTCAGGTGGATATTGATGGGGCAGCTCTCACATTTTTATTCACTTCATTCTTCTACTGCCTTGTCATGTATGAGGAGAAGAAAAACAACCTATGGAAGATTCTTGCAGGAATTGCGCTTGGTCTGTCTTTCCTCACAAAATACGCAGCGATATTCCTTCCGATCATAGCAGCGCTATACATCATGCTTAAGAAAAAAAATCTGTGGGATACATTAAAATTCCTCTTGCCAGTTTTTGTGATAGGCGCTGCAATATTCCTGATATTTCCTGCATTCTCTTTCGTATTTGAGAAAGGCCTATTCCTTGATACACTCATGTGGGGCTCGAGAAACACTGGAAGGGAATTCAGCCTAAGGCCGTTTATATATCTCCTGTTTTATGCAACCCCGCTTCTCTTTGGAAATACACTCCTTTCAGCCATTAGGCCCAAGAAAGAAGATATGCTTCTTTGGCTCTGGATAATTATACCCTTTGTGATATATCTTGCTTTCCTCGGCTCAGCCACCGGCCCGTTCGAGAGATACCTCATGGTGATAATTCCTGCTCTCTCTATACTTGGCGGAAGATTTATGGCAGGGCTCAGGCTCTCAAATAGGCAGCTTGCCTTAGGTGGCATCATATTCCTGGCTTCATTCATAATCCTGCTAGCACTGAACATGGGCGATGCGAGATACCTTGCTCATGATCCAGGGCAGTACATAAAAGAAGCCCTTAGTTTCAGGTGGGATTTCAACTTCCCCTATGTTGGAAGCAGCGGCCCGCAGTTCTGGATAACTTTCTCCTCAATGGCATTTGCGCTAATCATATCCCTGATGTTTATGGGACTATATATCATTGCTGATAGGATAGGCAAGGAAAACCTCTCAAAGCTGTTTTTTGCAGTTTTTGTGGGAGTAGCT
>CAYLII010000124.1:0-2377 GCA_964383645.1 uncultured Methanosarcinales archaeon | reverse complement strand
TTTCCAAACAGGTCCTGATTGAACTCTGAGTCTGTGGTCATGTACAGCTTTGTGGTGCCTGGCTCATCGTATGCAGACCTGTAGGCCTTAAGTGTCCTCCAGAAGCTGAAGAAATCTGGGTTCAGCTTCGAGGCAGAGGTGTAGATTTTTGCTGCCTCGCTCTCACCCTCGCCGACAATGCTTCCTGCCTGCTGGAGGGCGTCTGCCTTTATCTTGGTGGCCTCGCTCTCTGCGTCAGATGTTATCTTCAGCGATTCTGACTGGCCCTCGGCGCTGTAGAGCTGGGCTATCCTGTTTCTTTCAGCTATCATCCTGTCGTACACCGCTACCTCGTTGGATTCAGGAAGCTCCACGCTGATGAATCTCACGTCTACAAGGTTCATACCTAGCTGGCTTACCGCGTCGTGTGCCTGGGTGATGATGTCGTCAAGTATCTGCTCCCTGCCGTATTCTATCGTGTCCAATGATGTCACTGGCCCGTCCAGCGCCATGACCTGCCTGTTTGTGGTCCTGATGCTCTCGTTGAAGTCCTGCTTGCCGATGTTGTCTCTTATCACTGAGTAGACTATGTCGTCAATCTTCTTGATTCCATAGTTTAGGTTATTTCCTACCTTAAGATAGTAGCTCAGGGGGTTCTCTATGTAGAACTTTGTGAAGTTGTCTATGATGAGCTGCTTCTTGTCCTTGGTCTGAAGGAATTCTGGATCAGAGTCGTATTCCACAAGCTGGTCCGGAAACTTTACCACGCTCTCGACAAAGGGAATCTTGAAGTGGAGCCCTGTGCCTAATATTCCTTCAGTGCATTCCACTGTTGCGTATTCATAGCCGTTTTGGTCTGCCCAGTTTCTTACAATCTCTATCCTTTCAGGGTCGCATTTGCCTGCCTCAAAAGAGCCCACATACACTCTCATTGGCTTTCCCTGGAAGGTTACTACAGCCTGCTGGGTCTCGTTTATCCCGTAGACGCTTGAGAGCCCTATCACGAGCGCTGCAAGCCCTCCTGCTGCTCCGCCTATAATTTTTTTCATTTTTGCCATCTTAATTACCTCCATTGATGTCAAACAGGGGTAGCACCCCTCCGTCGACAAGTGTGCTGTCCACTATGATTTTCTCGAGATTTGGATAGATAGTCTCCATTGTCTCGAGGTAGAGCCTCTGCCTGACTCCTTTAGGGTCTAAGAGGTACTGGTGGTAGAGCAGGTTGAATTCAGCAACGTCCTGCTCTGCCTCTCCTATCCTTGTCGCCTTCTGGCCCTCTGCCTGGGCGATGGTCTGGGAGGCTATTCCCTGCGCCTCTGTTGTGACCCTGTTCATGTATGCCTGTGCGTTGTTTATCGCAGCCTCCTTGTTCTGCCTCTGGGTCTCCACGTTCTGGAATGCCTGGAACACTGTCATGTCTGTTAGTGAGCCTTTTTCCATGGGCGCTCTTGGGTCCTGCAGATATACTCCTGTGACCTGGACTCCCAGGCCGTACTCGTCAAGGAGCTTTTGGGCTTCCTCTTGAACATGCTGGGATATCTCGTTTCTTCCGAAAGTGAGCACCTCGTCTACGCCGTAGTTTCCTACGACCTGCCTTAGCGCTGCCTCGCTTACCCTCTGGATGGTCTCCTCCTGGTTGTTAACATTGTATAGATAGTCTGTCACGTTTATGGGATCGACCTTGTACTGGAGCACCATGCTAACCCATGCGATGTTCTCGTCAGCTGTGAGCATCTGGGCCTCTACCTTCATGCCTTCATCGTTTGTGGCGTCTTTGTACTCCGCAGATCTGTTGGATGTGCCCTCTTTTATTGTCCTAAAGCCAACCTCTACCGAGTGGTATGTTGTCACGTCCACCTGCTTCATGCTCTCTGCAAAGGGGATTATGAAGTGCGGGCCGGCGCTTAGGGTCCTGTCATACCTCCCTAGCCTTGTGACTACACCAAGGTTCTGGGATGCCACTGGCCTGTAGCCGAGTCCAAACGCCATTATTGCAGCAAGCCCTATTCCTGCAGCAGGGGCCCATTTCCTCGCACCCTTCTTGACTATCTCACCCAGATTATCCTCTCTCTCTTCTCTCTTTTCATCTTGTGTCCTACCATAATATCCTGGCATTTTGAATTATCCCTCCGCTCTATGTCATAGAGTAAATAGTGATACTGCCTACCACTGTTTAGATTTTTCCCTAATACTTTATATATTAGATTAAATATTCGAATATTGCAGTTTAATATAAACTAAATAGATTTTGTAACAATTTAGAGACGACTGGATATCAGCTCAGGCATTGTAGAATATGTAGGCTGCCATCTGGTTTTACGAGCTTTGCAGTACAATAACTTTTAAGGCAGGCAGGGGGACGTCCGTTAGAAGTTGCGTAGCAACTTATAACCTAGGA
>CAYLII010000123.1:0-2421 GCA_964383645.1 uncultured Methanosarcinales archaeon | reverse complement strand
TTATGCTGCAAAAAAGGCAAGATATTGATGTTAAGAAGGAAAGGTACAGGATTCAAAGACGGCCAGTACAGCCTTATTGCAGGGCATGTCGATTCAGACGAGTCTTTTACCCAGGCTATCATAAGAGAAGCAAAAGAAGAAGCAGGAATAACTATACAAGAGAAAGACATCAGGGTTGTCCATGTTATGAATCGGAGAAATCCTGAAAATGACAAAGAGCGGATTGATGTATACTTCATGGCAGACAAGTGGAAAGGCATAATCTCAAACAAGGAGCCAAATAAATGCGATGATCTGAGATGGTTTGATATGAACAGATTGCCAGATAAGACAATCGATACTGTAAGACTGGCTTTAGAGGCAATCGGGAGAAAAGAATTCTACAGCGAACATGGCTGGGAGAAATAAAAATGATATTGGCAATTTTGTATTTTATGCATCTTGCAGGGATAATCCTTATGGTTGGTTCTGTTGCTGTAATTGATGTGTTTGGGTTTGTGGCCAGGAACAGCAGGAGATGGACCAGAAACACCATCGAGGCCCACTACATTACCAAACCCCTGATTTGGGTTGGGGCGATTATCACTTGCCTGTCATGGATCCTTATCTTGGGTGAGGTTGAATTCAACAGTTATGCCTTAGCAAAGACCATATTGCTGCCACTCCTCTTGCTAAACGGGGCATTCCTATCTTTCTATATCAGTCCCATCCTAAGCAGGCAGAGAGGTAAGTTGAGGCTTCTCCCAAAATCCCTTCAAATAAAGATTGCAGCCAGCTTTGTGGTCTCACTTCTGCTGAACTGGTCGTTTGTGCTGCTGACAGCAATCATGTGGGCCGGCTAGAACGAATATTTGCGGCTGCCGGGAGTTGAACCCGGGTCACAAGCTTGGGAAGCTCGGATCATACCGTTAGACCACAGCCGCGTTGTGAATGTTCTTTTCGTGTGGTGTGGCTTAGGCAAAGTCGAATGCCGCACATTCCCGATCAACCCTGAAAAGGGTTGCTCGCCGCTCATACCTTACCACAGTCGCTCTATCTGTTTTATGATACCTTATCTTTTTATTAAAATCTTTCTGTGCAGGCCTGCCGCCTCAGCAAAAATAATCCTTAATATAATTGGATTATTTCTTAATTTTTACATCATTTGTAAGTATAATCCATAAAAATAGTATAATAAAAATAGATTAATAAAGATAAATTACATCATTTGTAAGTAAAATATTCTACTTTGCTATAATATATACTACTATTTATAGAAAACTATTTAAATGAATTTCATCATTTGTAGGTAAAGGGTGCAGGAAAGATAGCCGGAAAAAGCGCAGCGGAAAAAAGCAGGTGGAAGGCAGGCATAAGCCCAGAGCTTGTAGAGTCCCTTCTCTCGAATGTAGACGACAGCCTCCTCGTCGAGCGCGCGGCCCTCCTTCTCAAGGCAAGATGCGGATACAGCGACAGCCAGATATCCGCAATCCTTGGAAACAGCCTCTCAGGGCAGGAGATATTCCTCCCTGTAACAATATTCGCCAGCCCTGGCCTCTCTGCTTTTGAGGCGATAGCCAAATACCTCAAGGAAGAGCAGGGCATGAAGCTATCTGAGATAGCGCGCCACACAGGAAGAGACCCAAGGACAATCTGGATGCTATATCACAGGGCACAGAAAAAGCACCCCTCTATGCTTCTCCACATCCCTTCAGCATACCATATCCCCCTCTCCATACTTAAAGATGAGAGACTAAGCGTGCTTGAATCCATCGTTGCATACCTAAAGGACCACTACAGCCTCGGTTACACAGAGATCGCCCGGCTCATCGGTAGAGACCCAAGAAACATCTGGGGCGCATATAACAATCCTGCCAGGAGGAAGAATGGCTGATAGGAAAAAGGCCAGGGGAAAGAGAACTCCCTCAGCGGGAAAAAGCAGGGCCAGGTCTCATGCAGGAAAAAAAGCCCTGGCTAGAGCAGAGCTTGAGAACACAAGAAAAATCCAGCTCATCACCCTATTTGTATTTGCCCTCATCATAATCGCTGCAGCGCTCTTCCTGCACCCCGGTATAACAGGGCTTATTGCAGGGGGAGATGGAGAGGTCTATACAGACACAATAAGTGCATCTTTCTCTGAATCCGATGAGTATATCTGGACGCCTTTGCAGGCAGGCGAGCTCACAAGAGTATCAATAAGCGGCAATGTGCTTGGCAGAGGAACAGCAAAAGTATACCTAAATGACAAGCTCATCTATGACAGCTCAGCTGATAAAGAGAGCCTTGAGGCAATAACAGGCTACCAGGTGCTTGAGACAGAAGAAGAGCCAGAAGAGGCTTCTCCAGACGAAACGCCTGCAGAAGAGCCCTCAAGTGAAGAAACCCCCGCAGAAGAGCCACTTGCTGAAGAGATGCCCATCGAAGAAGTATCTGCCGAAGAAG
>CAYLII010000122.1:0-2447 GCA_964383645.1 uncultured Methanosarcinales archaeon | reverse complement strand
CATAGCCGCAGGCTACCTGCTCCAGCAGTTCGGCGGAACCCCTGAAAGGCAGTACATAGGCTATGTGATAATCTTTGCAATTGCCATGGCTGCAAGAATACTCTCATTCGCTTCGCTATCAAGGCAGTACGAGCCTGAATACCATGACGACCCGAGCGCCCACTTCAGCTTCCTAGAATTCATGAAAAAGGCCCGCTACAACAACTATGGCATGTTTGTCATGTACCACGCCTTCATGAATTTTGGAGTATACCTCTCCGGCCCTTTCTTTACAGCCTACATGCTAAAGGATCTCCAGCTCAGCTACATAGACTACACTCTTCTTCAGGCAGCTGCAATCCTCATGAAAAACCTCTCCATGCCTATATGGGGAAAGGCCCTTGACAGGTTCGGGGCAAGAAAAGTCCTGACTCTTGCAGGCTTTACCATGCCCCTAGCCCCTATACTGTGGTTGTTCTCCAGGAATTATTGGTACTTATTTGGTGTCCAGATGTACGCGGGCCTTGTCTGGGCGGCATTCGAGCTTGCCGCATTCACATTCATCTTTGATGTAACTACACCCCAAAAAAGGGCCACCTGCGTCGCATACTTCAACGTGCTCAACGGCGCCATGATGCTCTCTGGAGCGCTTATAGGTGGCTTCATCCTCGCCCGCCTGCCGGAAGCGGCGCTCGGCTCGAAATTCCTTGTGCTTTTCATCATGAGCGGAATCATAAGGTACATGAGCTCATTTATATTCCTCCCCAAAATCAGGGAAGTGAGAACTGTCGAGCAGATACCCTACCACATCTTATTCATAAACGTGCTCTCCACAATACCCTCAACAGGAGGCTTTGTATTCAATTTTGTCCATGATGGCATAGAAAAGCTTCCCAAAATTCCCGTAAGGATGGTAAGAGAGATCTCTGATATAACCCAGGAACTCACATGGGCCATAAAAGAGACAGCAAAAGAAAGCAGGATGATGGTATTTAAGGGGATAGGAAAAATACCTCGCATACCTGTAATAATGATAAAGGAGATCTCTGATATAACCCAGGAACTCACATGGGCCATAAAAGAGACAGCAAAAGAAAGCAGGACAAGGCTCAAGCGAAAGCCCAAAGAAAAGAAGAAATAATCCTAAAGAGCATATATTTTGCCTCTTCCTCCTCCAAAAGCCCTAGCCCATCAAGAACATAAACACCATAAACAGGGCATACATCGAAAGCAGCAGAATCCCATGTTTTCTTGATATCTTGTGGTCGTGCTTCTGGAGCAGCATCACAAGAATTACTGACAAAAGGATTGTGAAAGGGCCTACAAAATAAAGGGTCTTGCTGTCGATTGTGAGGGGATTGACAAGAGAGGCAGCGCCCATCACAAGGAACAGGTTTGCGATATTGCTCCCGATAATATTCCCAACAGAAAGGTCACCGTACTTCTTGGCGGCCGCGGTTATAGACACGCTCAATTCAGGCAGCGATGTCCCTACAGCGATTATGCTCAGGCCTATAAGCCCGCTTGAGATATTAAGGAGGCCGGCAAGCCACATCGCGCCAGCAACAAGGTACTCTGCCCCGAACACAATCGCCACAAGGCTTAGTCCTACTATCATGAGGTCTTTGACCAGCCCCTCCCTAAATGCAGTATATATCTTCTTGTGGTAGCCAAATACCTTTTCCTTTCCGCTTCTCTGCCCCATTATCCTCTTTATCGCATGGTTTTTGACAGTTATCAGGTACTCAAGCTTGAAGAAATAGCTGACAAAATCGCTCATCTTCTGCTCAACACGGCTATCCTTTGTCTGTATGAGAAACATCACATACGCAAAATACAGCAGGAGGAAAACCACGCCCATATACCATTTTATAGCGCCTGTAAGCGCAAAGATGTAGAAAAGCACAATCGCCCCAACCATTATGTAGCCATCTCTTTTGAGTATGCCCTTGTCTATTTTGATCGTCGAGAATATTGCGGAAATACCCAGTATAAGCCCAATATTTGCCATGTTGCTTCCCACAAGATTGCCTATTATAAGCTCGTCATATCCTTCAGCGGCGGCGGCTATCGAGGCAGCCAGCTCAGGCACAGACGTTCCGACAGCGACAAGGGTGAGGCCGATGATAAACTCAGGAACGCCAAGCTTCTTGGCTATCCTTGAGGCCGCCTCTACAAGAAAATCAGAGCCTTTTATGAGTAGCAAAAAGCCAAGCACCAGCATAAAAGGTTCCCAGATCATTTCCCTCAATCTCCACTCAATCTCTAATCAGTTTAATCAATCTCATGAATCTCTTATCAATCTCTCTTCAATCTCTTTTTAGCATAACCTTCTTGCATAAAAAAACTGCAAAATCTTGTTTTAAGATTGTGTTTTCAGAAACTGCCCAGATTTAAATAATTTTGGTCAGGGGGCATTGTAGAATATGTAGGCTGCCATCTGGTTTTACGAGCTTTGCAGTACAATA
>CAYLII010000121.1:0-2474 GCA_964383645.1 uncultured Methanosarcinales archaeon | reverse complement strand
CATGAACGCAGACATTATCACCATCATCACAGTCCCAATAGTAGGGATAGCTACAGCAAACATCATGTACACCAGGCTCCAGAGATTAAGCTCGTGGGCGTAATCCCTAATCTTTGTCCTCTGGTCAAGAGTGAGGTCATCCACAATTATCCTGAGCGCGCTCTTCAGGCTGCTTCCTGCCTTTATAGTATTCACCAGCTGCCATATGACCCTCTTGAGGTAATCAGATTTTGAATTCTCAGCAATCTTTCTCAGCGCAACATCAACAGGAGTGCCTGTATTGATGCGCTTAGAGACAATATCAAATTCCACAGACACCTGTCCATAGCCGGCATTTCCGACATTCATCATGGCCCTGTAAAGAGGCACGCCTGAAGTAACCTGCATAAGGATATCCCTGAGCGCAAACACAAGGTTCTTGTTTATCTCCTCTGCCTTCTTCCCAGCCATGATATTTGGATATGTAAACAGGGCATACCCGATAAGAAGCCCAACTCCTCCCGCGTAAAGCGCCGCCTCTCCAAGCGCAGGAAGGAGATCCTTTCCCTGCACCCTGAACTCAAGCACGAACAAAAGCCCGAAAAATAGCAGGACAAAGAATGCGATATTCACAATCGCAAGGCCCAGGTACTCAAAATCCTCGACATTGATGCCCGCCTCCTCAAGCTCTTTCCTCAGATTAGGAAATTTTTTCCTAAGCCTGAAGCAGAGCGGCCTTATGGGAAGAAACAGCTTCATCCCCAGAGGGATAGGAATCATCATCAGGGGTGGCTTTGCTGACACAAAACCCTCCTCTGGCTTTCCTGCCCCCTCTTTATTTGGCTTATCCATCTAGAAACCCCTCAAAATAATCATACCAGCAGGGTATCAGGCTTTTTGTTGTGGCTCACTGCGTCAATAAGGGTATCCTTCTCCTTGTAATAGTACCTCATTATCTGCCCGACCTCATTTACCCCCTTCACCCCGTTCTTGAGCATCCACTCAAGTATATCCTGCTTCTGCTTAAGGTCCTCTGCAATCTCCCTTGGAGTCATGCCTGTATGGAGATTAAGCTCCTCCATTACCCTGATGCTCTCATTGACCTTCACGAAAGTGTCAGTACGGGGCTGCCACCTGAAAAGGTAATTGAGCGAAAGCTCGTTCTCCCTGCCTATCAACACCTCGGCAAGCTCAAGAGTCTTCCTCTTCCCAATCCTCCTGTCCCTGTACTGTATCATCACAAGATGCAGGGCCTCGACCTCTGCCTTTGGAATAGCGATAGGCGGCTCAGTGATTCTTCTCTTCACCTGCTCCACATTGTCTGCGTGCATCGTGGCATACACAGAGTGGCCAGTATGCATCGCCTCGAACATCGCCTCTGCCTGTTCCCTTCTTCTCACTTCGCCAACCACTATCCTGTCCGGCCTCATCCTGAGCGAAGCCACCATAAGGTCAAGCATCGTGACCTGCCCCTGCCCCTCCGGATTAGGAAGCCTGCTATTCATTGGCACCCAGTTCCAGTGGAGCTCCTTGGGCAGGAAAATCTCTCTGGTGTCCTCAATGCTTATCACCCTCTGCGTGGGTGGGATAAAAGTGCAGAGGCTGTTAAGCATCGAAGTCTTGCCAGAGGCCGTGCCTCCCGCAACAAGGATATTCAGCTCGTATTGCATGGCAAGCCACACGAAAGCTGCTATCTCCTTGGATAGGGAATTTACGGCAGGATCTATAAAATGGATAGCTGTCCAGGGATTCCTGGAAAATTTCCTGATAGTGATGGTATTGCCCATCGTTGATATCGGAAACAGCGTCGATGCGACCCTGTCTCCTGTCAAAAGATGGGAATCCATTATGGGGTTGAGCGTGTTGATGTCATTACCCACCTTTCTTCCTATCTGGGAAGACATGTTATAAATTTCAGACTCGTCAGCCAGATGCTGGCTCGTCTTGCACCAGCCATGCCTCTTGTGATAGACCGAAATCGGCTGCTTGCTCCCGTTTATCGCAATCTCCTCAAGCATGTCGTCAGCCATTATCACATCAAGGTCGCCAAGCCCGTACATCTTGTGGAGCATCACTCCTGAGAACACATCCAGCTGCTTGTCAGGAAGCCCTGTCCTCTCTGCCAAAGACTTCCTGATCTCCACATAGAACTTCTCCTTTATCTCCTCTGCCTTCTTTGTGTCAATGATATCATCAGTCTCCACAGGCACCTTTGTGGCGAGCTTGTCAGAGATGCTCTCGAGGATAGCCATAGTGGCCTTTCCTACCTTTGGAAGCTCCACCTCGTAGATTGGCACAACCTCGTCGCGGATGTTCCATATGTTCACCCTTGCCGGCACTTTATCTGCAAGCACTATGTACGAATCCAGCAGTTTCTTTTCTCCGTTTGCCATCTTGTCTTTCTCTTACTCTGGTCCAGGCGTGGTCTCACACCCGCCACATTCACGCCAGTGTCCTATTACACCGGCGTTACTTACACCAGCGTTATATACCCC
>CAYLII010000120.1:0-2496 GCA_964383645.1 uncultured Methanosarcinales archaeon | reverse complement strand
TTTATGTATAGCGCGCTTATTGATTTTGGGCTTCTGTTGAGGAGGGATGCTATCTTAGGGTTATCCATCCTGTAGAATTCCCTCATGTGGATGACTGCTGACTGGAGGGGCGTAAGAGTTGAGTCTGAAAGCAGTCTTATGGGTATTGTGAGGGCTGCCCCTTCATGCGCCTGGGTTTTTTGCTTGGCTAGCTTTGATGAGCTAGATATCTTAAGGCTAGCTGACTGCTTTAGCTTTGCCTTCCTGTATGAGGCTCTTATGGTGGGCTCGCTTCTTGAGAGCCTTCTTGCTATCTGGCCAATCGGAAGGCCAAGCTCGTCTCTCATGTAGAGCGAGATGGACTCCAGAGGTGAGAGCTTATCGCCGGTGAATATACTAAGGGGAATGCCCTGCCCGGGAGGCTCTGCAAGAGAGGAGATTATTTTGGGAAGCTCTTTTTCATCTAGGCAGCCGTGCCTGTCAAGGGCTGCGAGCAGGCTCTCTATGAGGAGCCTTCTTCCTGACTTTGAGAGTGCCTCTTTTGAAAGAAGAGGTATTTTAGCCTCCTGCTTTTCCTCTTTCAGCTTTTTTGAGCTCTTATTTGCCATGTTTCTTTTTAGCAAACCTCACATAAAGGAATATGTTGAACCCGATAAGGGCGGCGATTATGAAGCTTAGGAGAACCATCCATTTCACGATTGGCTTCTCTTCTTCAGACTGTATGCCTGATACCACATAGCCGCTCCAGTCTGTCTCTATCTTGTCAAGGGAGACCTTTAGTTTCACATCCTGCTCCTGTGTCTTACCCATGTAATTGAGGACTAGTTTCAGGACATAGTCTCCGGGTGTTGCGCTTCTTGTGTCCCAGTAGACAGGAAGCACCTGCTTTTCCTTGGGCTTAAGTGAGATTGTGGATGTTGTGTAGCTTGCGTAGCTTGCGCCATCCATGTCCTCTACCTTGGCGTCTATGTAGACTCCAGGTATGTCCTGGTTCCATCTGCTCTGGATGAATATGTCAAGGGCTGCGATGTCCCCAAATTTGAATGGCCTTGCCTGGATGTCTGAGAATTCTATCTCCATCTCGCCTACTGTTATGTCAATTGAGTCTGCCGCGTTTCCGCCCTCAAAGATTAGGGCTGCCTCTGCCCTGTACGAGCCTGCCTCTACTGATGGAGTCCACTGGATTGTTATTGGCTTACTCTCTTTTGCTCTCAGGATGAATGGCTCTGAGGAGAGTGATGCCACTTTCTCCTGGCCAGGGCCGTAGATGTCTATTACGAGCCTTGCCTCTGTGAGATCTTCTGTGCCGAGGTTTCTTACGTCTGCGACAAAGCTGTTTCTCTCGCCTGTCTCAAAGAGGGGAGCATGGAGTGTTAGCTCTGCGTATCTTCCAGGATATGGCACAATCAGGTTGAGCTGGCAGAGGACTGCGACAGATGCTGTCATTCCTCCTGCTCCTGACTGGGATTCAGGAGTGGATGTTATGATGATGCTTGTTGTGTGGGTGCCTGGCTTGTCCATTACCCTTGGCATGCTCAGCTTGAATGTGATGAGGCGCTCTGTCTCGCCCTCGCCCATCACAAAGCTGGGCTCTGGGAATTTTATGCCTGACTCAAGCTCGCCCATTGCGCCTAGAGTGACTCTTACAGGCGCGCCCTCGCGGTTTATGATCTTGATAGTTACTGATTCCTCTGCACCCTCTTTGTAGTTGATGTCCACGTGGCCTGGTGCCACGCCTATTGCAGATGCGAAAAGGGGGAGAGCTATGAGAAGCGCGAGGAGGATTAAGAATGACACTGCAATTATCTTGTGCCTGCTCATCTTGATTCCACCGCCGTAAAGAGTATATTTGCGCTCTTTGTGCCGCCTGCTTCTACAGGCGGAAGCGTGACTTTGAGATCTGCTGCGGCCTGGTCTGCAGAGTCTGAGTAGTTGAGCATCCTGATGAATGTGGTCGATTGCCAGGACATGTTCTGCCAGTCCGTAAGAGAATTGAGGAACTGGAATGAGTCAGGCTCTGCCTGGCTCCTGTTGGCCTTGAACTGGTAGTATGATGTGTTGAGCGGAGCATACATGCTCAGCCAGAGCGATGATGAGTTGACTGTGATATTTATCTTGATGTTGCCGTCGTTTTCTATGATGAATGGCCCCGGGTCCATTGTTGTTGTATCATTTGTGCCGTTATATAGGGTGCCGAAGCTGACATTGCTTATGAGGAGAGTTAGCGATGGGCTTGTGACAAGGGTGAAATTGTGCACTTCGCTAAATACGCTGTGGTCAACGCCGTCAGATGCCCTTACTCTCCACCAGTATGTGTGGAATTCTAGCTCTGTGGGCTGGATGTAGAAATTGTCAGATATGCCTGATTCGTTTAGCACATAGCCTGAGAAGTCCTGGGACATCGAGACCTCGATGTGGTATGTTATTGGGTCGCCGTCAGGGTCTGTGGAGAGAGTCCAGTTGTATCTGGGTGTGCGGTTGGTGAAGAATGTGTCATTGTGGATTGGGTATGTGAGG
>CAYLII010000119.1:0-2552 GCA_964383645.1 uncultured Methanosarcinales archaeon | reverse complement strand
CCTCTTTGGCATGATATTTCACAGACAGGATTATATATAAATCTTTCTTTAGAAACGCCCATTGTTTTTTCCAAAAACTATATAAAGGAGTAGTTTGAATTTAGATATACCAATATACAAAAAGATATACTGAAATACTAGCCATCATTATTGCTGATTATAGTATTTAAGCATATATTCAAGAATTAACAGTCAAGCATCAGCATTTAAGCCTTAACAGTTTAGCACTAACGCTCGGGCAAGAGCCCTGAGACCAGGCAAAGCGAGGAAGAAGAGGTGAATACATATCAGGCGCAATAAAGAGAGTATCCTGGCTAACCGCACGCTTATGGATTTTGAGGCCCTCAAGCCTATTGTCACAAGCTACATCAGGGAGGTGAGGGAGAGGCAGAAAGAGCTTGCCTGATACCACCTTACTTATGCTTAGCATTTTTCTCGAGATTGGTATGATTGTAATTCTTGCGAGCGCGCTCGGCTATGTAATGAAGCTGCTTAAGCAGCCACTCATCCCTGCGTATGTGCTAGCAGGCCTCATAATCGGGCCTGTGCTCGGGCTTGCGGGAAGCGACGAGGTTGTGGTGGCGATGTCTGACATAGGTATCGCCATGCTGCTTTTCATTGTCGGGCTTGAGATTGATTTCAAGAAGCTTAAGAGCGTGGGAAAGGTTGCTGTGTTTGGCGGGATGATAAACAGCTTTTTCCTGTTCTCGCTTGGCTTTATCCTTGCTACCCTGCTTGCATTCAGCTCTGCGGATTCGCTTTATCTCGGGCTTATGGTGGCGTTCGGTTCGACGATGGTTATTGTCAAGCTTCTGTCTGACAACAGGGAACTTGACACACTTCACGGCAGGATTCTTATAGGGATTCTTCTTATGGAAGATCTCATCTCTGTTATTGTGCTCTCATCTATCTCAGGCGGAAGCATCGGGCTCTCTCTGATGAAATTTGGGGCGTTGATAGGCGCTGCGTTTTTGATGGGCAGGTTTGTGCTGCCTTCTGTTTTTAAGAACGGGGCGAAGCATCCTGAGCTTCTGTTCCTCCTCTCGCTCTCTACCTGTTTCGGCTTTGCCGCGCTTGCGCTCTGGATGGGCATATCAATGGCCATAGGCGCATTTGTTGCAGGACTCACAATAGCAAACCTGCCCTACAGGGTTGAGATAATATCAAGGGTAAGGTCGCTCAGGGATTTTTTTGCGACTATTTTTTTCGTGTCGCTGGGAATGCAGGTGGCAATCCCCTCGCTTGGTGCGCTTGTTTTGCCGTTCCTCTTGTTTTTTGCAGCAGTCACGCTGGCAAAGCCTTTCATGCTTATGAATATAATCAGCCTTTTTGGTTATAACAAGAAGGTCTCTTTCCTTTCAGGCGTGTCGATGGCTCAGATAAGCGAGTTCGCGCTCATAATCACTGCGCTTGGAAGGAGTCTTGGCCATGTATCTGACAGCGTGTTTACTCTTGCGATTCTTCTTGCCATCTCTACTATCACACTGAGCTCTTATGCGCTCAAGTATGACAGCCAGCTTTTCAAGCTGGTGGGAGAGAGGCTTCATTTCCTTAACAGGTGGGATAACGGGCAGGACGATGCAAGGGCAGGAAAGAAGAAAGATATTGTGGTATGCGGCTATAACAGGATCGGCTTTAATATAGTGCAAGCGCTAAGGAGGCTTGATAAGAGCTTTGTGGTTGTGGATTACAACCCTGAGATTATCAGGCAGCTTTCTGCAAAGAATATCCCTTGCATCTATGGGGATGTGGGGGATGTTGATGTGCTGGATAAGCTTGAGCTTGGCCATGTGAAGATGGTCGTGAGCACGATTCCCGAGCAAAGCGACACTTCGCTTCTTATCAAGAAGACTAGGGAGCTGAACCAGGAAGCAGCGGTAATTGTCACTGCATCACAGCTTAATGAGGCGCTTCTGCTCTACAGCCAGGGTGCGGATTATGTTGTGCTGCCCCATTTCCTGGGAGGAGCGCACGCCTCGAAGCTGGTGGAGTCGTTTAGCGAGAATCCGATAAATATAATAAATGAAAGGCTAAAGCACATAGAAGAGCTGCAGGTCAGGGAGGAAATGGGACATGAGCATCCGACGCACGGCTGATCCGGAGAGGGCGCTTAGGGCGAAAGCAAAAGCGGAAAAGCCTCTTGTATGGGTAGGCAAGAACGGGATAACAGAAGAGATAATCTCACAGATAGATTCATTTCTCAAGAAAAAGAAGCTGGTAAAGATTAGGCTGCTGAATTCCTTTGTGGACGCGCATGACAGGAAGGAAGCCGCAAGGGAGCTTTCAGAGAGGACAGGCTCAAAGATAATAGACCAGATAGGTTTTGTTGTGTCGCTTTATAGGAAATGAGCCCTGCAGTAACCATATTCTGGTTTTCTGCAGCAGCAGGATTTCTGTTTTTTCTTGATGCTGTGCCTAAGCGATAACATATGTCGATATCATCAGCCCGAATGATGCCAGCACTATGAGAATGTATGCCGACTTGCTCCATCTCCAGATCTTGATTCCGTCAAAGTTTCCGAAGGGAATCATGTTGAAGAGGGCTATCCATG
>CAYLII010000118.1:0-2647 GCA_964383645.1 uncultured Methanosarcinales archaeon | reverse complement strand
TAATAGAAGCTCTTGACGGGGCTGTCCCGCTGGAGACACCAGAGATAGAAAAAGCGCTTGAGGTGCCCCCTGACCCAAAGCTTGGCGATTACGCCTTCCCATGCTTTCCCCTCGCAAAAGCCATGAAAAAGGCCCCTCTGGAGATAGCAAAAGAGCTATCCTCAAAGCTTGACATCCTCCATGTGAAAGCAAGGGCAGCAGGCCCTTACCTCAACTTCTTCATAGACAAGGCAGCAATAGCAGAGTCAGTCATAAAAGAGATACAGAAAGATGGCATAAACTACGGCAGGCAGCACAACAAGTCAGTGGTCCTGGTTGAGAGCCCGGGCCCCAACACCAACAAGCCCCTTCACCTCGGCCACCTCAGAAACATCCTGCTGGGGAGCACAATCGCAAACATCCTGCGCTTCTACGGCAGCGAGGTCCATATAGTAAATGTGGTAAACGACAGGGGAGTGCACATCTGCAAGTCCATGCTCGCCTACCAGAAATTCGGAGAGGGCCAGACCCCTGAATCCGCCCGCAGGAAATCAGACTACTTTGTAGGCGACTTCTATGTCAAGTACGCCCAGGCAGAAAAAGACCACCCTGAATTTGAGCAGGAGATACAGCAGATGCTCCTTAAATGGGAAGAGGGCGACCCTGAAACGATTGCACTCTGGAAAAAGATGAATTCTTGGGCAGTAGAGGGCTTCAAAGAGACATATAAGCGCCTTAACTTCAACATAGAAAGAGACTACTACGAGAGCGACACATATAAGCACGGCAAGGATATCATACTTGACGGCCTTGATAAGGGAATATTCGAGAAAGACGAGGAGGGCGCGATAATTGCCAATCTTGAAAGCAAGGGCCTAGGAAAAAAAGTCCTTCTCAGGGCGAATGGCACATCGGTCTACATAACCCAGGATATCTACATGGCCAAGAAAAGGTACGAGGATTACATGTTCGACCAGATGATATATGTTGTGGGCAACGAGCAGGAGCACCACTTCAGGGTGCTTTTTGAGGTATTCCGCCTGCTCGGCTGGAGATTCGCAGACCAGTGCTACCACTTTTCATACGGCATGGTAGAGCTGCCAGAGGGCAAGATGAAGTCCCGCGAGGGAAATGTGGTAGACATTGACGAGCTGATAGATCGGGTGATGGAGCTTGCAGAATGCGAGCTAAAGGATAGATACCCAGAGCTTCCCAAAGAGGAGCTGGCCAGAAGGACAAAGGCCATAGCGATGGCCGCCATAAGATTCTTCTTCCTCAGGTTCGATCCTCCAAAAAACTTTGTCTATAATCCAAAAGAGAGCCTCTCATTTGAGGGCGAGACAGGGCCATACGTGCTCTACGCCCACGCGAGAATCTGCTCAATATTCGCAAAGCTTGAGGAATCTGGCGAAAAGCCCAGCCTGGACAAGGCAGACCTCTCGCTCCTTACAACAGAGGCTGACCGAAAGCTCATAATGGCACTTTCATCATTTAGGGAAATCGCGGCAGATGCAGCCATCAGGAGAAAGCCATCTTTACTGGCCCATTACCTCTTTGAGCTCGCCTCAGCATTCACAGAATACTACCACCAAAACCCAATCCTCAAGGAGCAGAAGGGACTAAGGGACGCAAGGCTTGCCCTCATTGATTCTGCAAGGACAGTTCTCAAGACAGGCCTTGGCCTCCTGGACATAGAGGCATTAGAAGAGATGTGAGTCTTGGTGCAGAAAGGATATGGTACTTCTGATGAATTTCTAGTGGAACCCTAATATTTCCCTAACAGACTGCAATTTAGAATAACCCAGGAAAACTAGCAGATAACCTCAACGCTTCCGCAGGGTATGATGCTCTCAACCCCGTTTTGTATGATAGTCAGGTTGTACCTTGAGTCGCCTATGCTGTACTGGACAATGCAGGGGTCCTCATTTAGGTCTACCATATTTCCAGCCTCATCCTCAAAATGGACGCAGAAATCGCTCACTATGTCAAGCTCCCTCTTGAAATTATAGTAATCCTTTGAAAGGGTCTTATTGAGAAGCTCGCTCTCTACCTTGTTACCCACCACAAAAGTGGTGTTGGTCGTGCTGTACTCGTCAGAGGCTATCAGCTTCTGGGGCAGCATTTCCGCCTCATTTACAAGCTTGTTAGGAAGATTATCACCAGCTTTTCCACCTATAAGCATCAGAAAAACAACTATACCTACAAGGAATATGCCCAGCGCGATAAGTATATCGAGAGAGAATGTTTGAGATCTGTCTATTTTCGACACCCCTTTTTTGGTTCTTTTGGCCATTTTAGGCGCCATATCCTTAGGTAATCTATATGCTAGCATACCTTATTCTCTCAGGAGTATAAATACTTTTCTCAATATATGCCCAATATTAACCCATATTAACCAATCTTCACAATCTATCCCCCATATCAGCTAATATATCAACTAATATATTCACCATATATCCAATATATCCAAATGATAACGTTTAAATAACCACGGACTCAACCTAGGAAGGCCTAAAAAAAGAGTGGGCCTTGAAAAATAGAGAGCAGCCTTAAAAATAGGGAAATACTTGAAAAAAGAGAGTGACCCTAAAAAAAGAGTGTGACATATGCCAGCCAGTACCAAAGACCCAGCAGAAGAGAAGATAAAAAAAAGCCTGAGATACTCTAT
>CAYLII010000117.1:0-2663 GCA_964383645.1 uncultured Methanosarcinales archaeon | reverse complement strand
TTTACTGCCTCAATAAGGTCCTGGACACCCTTGTTCACGAACAATCTTGAGACGCAGAGTATGTACTTCTCCTTCTTCATTGGCTTGAACTTATTGGAATCTATCCCATTGGGTATAACAACAAAGTTTCCCTTTGTAGTTATCTTCATGATCTCCCTCTGCAGAAATCTCGAAGGCGTCACGACTGCCTTGGCCTCTTTTATGATCTCCTTCCACTTCCCGACAAAAAAGGGGTAGAGCTTCTGAAACCTCTTGTTATACCCTAAAACATCGCTCCCGTGAGAGGTCACTATGTACTTAAGCCCGTATTTCCTCTTTGCCCAGAGCGCCACAATCCCTGTTGGGATAATAAAATGGGTATGGTTTATGTCGTATCTGTGCTTCCTGAGGTGCTTATTCAGGAATAGCATCGCTGACATAACATAGGAGAGCATCTCATGCGGCCTGCAGATCTCTTTCTTAGACCTAAGGCAGGCTACCCTATAGATGCGGATACCATCCTTAACCTCTGTTTTGGGCAGATCCTTATAGCCCATTGTGACAACATCAACAGAATGCCCCAATTTAACATAGCCTTTGGCTATCTCATAAGATACAGGCGAGGCCCCACCCCCAAGTGGCGGAAACTCGTAGTTAAGCATTAGTATTCTCATTATACCAGTCCACAAACAGCTTTAGCCCCTCGTCCAGCGAGACCTTGGGCTCATACCCTAAGTACTTCCTTGCCTTGGTAGTGTCAGCAAACGTTATTGGCACGTCTCCTTTCTGCCTTCCCACAAACTTCTTTACTGCCTTTTTCCCGAGGTGCTTTTCAATTGTCGCAATAAACTCATTGAGCCTTACTGGCTCGCCTCTGCCCAGGTTGAAGGTTGCAAACCCGAATTTCTTATCCAGGCACAGCACAATCCCCTCAACTATATCTGATACATAGGTGAAATCGCGGGCCATGTTTCCGGTCTCAAACTCTTTCTCATCCATATAGACCTCTATAGGCTCGCCCCTGCTCACAGAATCCACGAACTTGTAAGGAGCCATGTCTATCCTTCCGCGAGGCCCATACACTGTAAAGAACCTTAGGCAGATCACATTGAGCATGTGCTTATCATGATACTCCTTGCATAATATCTCCCCATCCTTCTTGGTCTGGGCATAGGGGCTTACAACGTTCTCCAGGGGGTCGCTTTCTGAGAAAGGCACCTTGGAGTTGGTCCCATAGACGCTAGAGGAAGAGGCAAAGATGAAGTTCTTCACTTTATATTTCACAGCAAGCTCAAGCAGGTTTTTTGTGCCGTCTATGTTTGTCTTGATGTACTGCTCCGGGTGCAATAATGATTCTCTTACCCCTGCCCTTGCCCCGAGATGCACCACAATGTCAGGCTTTTCCTTGTAGAATATGAAATCCATCTTACCAGCATCCCGTATGTCCTCGTCATGGAGCCTGAAGTTTTTATCCCCCATGCAGCCAGAGATGTTTTTTCTCTTGCTCTCTCCAATGGGCGAGCCGGATATGTTGTCTAGCGCTATTACCATTTCACCCATGGCAAGAAGCCTTTCGCAGAGGTGGCTTCCGATAAAACCTGCTCCGCCTGTGACAAGAATGTTCATATATCTTAAGACAGGATGGGAGTATAAAAAACTTACTTATCTGGACGCTTTTTTCCACTATCTAAAGACTCAGACTTCTTTCTCTCTTTCTCTTCTTTTAGCCCGAAATAGCTGGCAAGGGTTTTCATGACTTCGCTGAACTGCACATCCTCTCTGAGCAGCGCTGACATATCCATATCCCACCTGTTCTTGAGCTTTTTTGCGTTTGAGAACATCTTTATCATGTCAAATTCACAGCCTGAATCCTCGCATTTCTTCCTGACCAGCCCAAGGTCTATGGGAAGGCCTGCCTGGATTATCTTATAGATGTCATAATGGTCCCTTGGCTTGTTCCTGCCTATTGCTGCCTCCACCTTTTCTGCTATCATCTCTTGCTGCGAGAGAGTTTTGAGGCTGAATTTTGGCACGAATCCATCATAGAAATGCCTAAGCTCATGCATTTCTGCAGGAAGCCTAAGCCTGGCCCTGGTGTTTAGGTCTATGAATATCTCTCCTTTGCCCAGTTCTGAATTGTAGCTTACAACCAGCCTGGCAAAGCCGTCAACTTCTTTGCCCAGTGATATTCCGCCAAACATGCCTGAAGATTTTATCTTATTTGTAATCTCCTGCTTTGCTACGCTTAACTTTGTATCAATCGTGAAATCCAGGTCTTCGCTGAGCCTGGTATGATTTAGGAAAATTTTGTTCAGTGCTGTGCCTCCCTTGAAATATATGCCTTTGATGTCTTTTAACAGATAGAGCAGGATTGTGAGATAGTAGTCCTTTACCAGAAGGCCGGGTTCAAACCTTTTTTGCAGTATTATGCCATCCAGGTTTTCCTTTGTTATAACCTGGATTTTATCCATCTCTTTGCCTCTTCCCGGTTAAGTATCCTGTAGGGGTGGCCTGCCTCCTCTTTAACCACATAATTCTTTAGCCTTTTTGCGGTGGTTCTCCTAAATATTATATCTGTGTTGAGGAAGCTCTTCCTGCCCTGCCTTTTTGTTGAGTAGACCTCTATCTTCATAGGGATCTGGTCAGTTAGCCTCCAGTGGTTGGCGGCCGCCCAGCCACCGATG
>CAYLII010000116.1:0-2695 GCA_964383645.1 uncultured Methanosarcinales archaeon | reverse complement strand
ATCTCTTAGGCGAGATCCTTGCGACAAGAGCCCACAGGATATAGCTCATCACAAAGAACCCTATGCTCATGAGAGCCTGATATGCTATTGGGATGCCGTGGCTCTTCCCATAAGGCAGCACAAGAGATACCTCAAGAATAAGAGTGGTGATGCCTGCTGTCATCAGCCCGAATGTCACAGTTATGAAATCATTCAGGCCAAACAGCCTTGCCATAAGGTTCTTCTCAGCCATTACCCATACCCCCCATCACACTGCTATTTAAATATCTTTTGACAGGCATTGTCTTTTGTCCATTCTGCCTCCTTTTGGGCCAGCTTTTGGAATAATTTATAAACCACTGCCTATTATTTCCTTTACAATACAAAAGACAAAGTGCCTTGGCTTTTTCGATGGTGCCGGTTTCACGCACGCACGGGAAAGCCGTAAAGCAGCCTGATAATGTGGGCTGCTCTCGTGGAAAACCGCACTATGATATACTGAAGCTAAAAGCATTCAAGCGAAAAAGCAAGAGAGCTTCTGCCGACAGGCAGTCCGGGTATATTGATGCGATTTTCTGGTAAGGGACTGTCATAAAACAAGCAGAAGGTAAGAAAAATGAGATTTGAGGAATTCGGAATAGGAGACAAAGTACTTAGGGCAATAAAAGAACTGGGCTACGAAGAGGCCACAGAGATCCAGGAAAGATGCATCCCCCCTGTAAAAGAAGGCAGGGACGTGGTTGCGCAGAGTCAGACAGGCTCTGGAAAAACAGCTGCGTTCGGGCTTCCAGTCCTTGAAAAGATAGTGCCTGGTAAACCAGTCCAGATGCTAGTCCTTACACCCACAAGAGAGCTCTGCATCCAGGACAAGGATGCTCTAGAGTCATTCTCAACATACCTCGGCCTGAACATGGTCTCGGTGTTTGGCGGAGTGGGCTATGAGCCCCAGATACATGGCATGAGAAACTCAGAGGTAGTAGTGTCTACCCCTGGAAGGATGCTAGACCACCTCGCGCAGGGAAACATAAGCCTAAAGGGCGTAAAGTGGCTCGTCCTCGACGAGGCAGACAAGATGTTTGAGATGGGCTTTATAGAAGATGTTGAGAAGATAATCGGGCAGACGCCCCATGACAGGCAGACCCTCCTCTTCAGCGCAACTTTCTCCAGCGAGATCCACAACCTGATAGAGAAGCACCTCAGGGACCCCATAAGGATAACCGCAAAAATCTATATAGGCAAGAACAAGCTCAAGCAGGTCTTCTACAACGTAGACCAGCGTGACAAATTCTCGCTCCTGGTCCATCTCCTGAAAAAAAAGACCAGCGGGCTGGCAATGGTATTCTGCGCCACGCGTGACGAGGTAAGCCTTCTCACAAAGAACCTCTACAAGCAGGGCGTTGATGCGATGGCCATCCACGGCGGGCTTGCCCAGGCCAAGAGGATGAAAGCCCTCGAACTGCTCAAGAACGCCAAGATTGATGTGCTGGTGGCAACAGATGTCGCGGCAAGAGGCCTTGACATACAGGGCATCACTCACATCTACAACTATGATGTTCCAAAAACTTCTGTGGAGTACATCCACAGGATAGGAAGGACAGCAAGGGCCGGGCAGAACGGCGATGCAGTTACACTTCTTTCCCAACGCGACTTTGAGAACTTCGACAGGGTGCTAGGAGACCACTCCCTTGACATAACCAAGTCCGAGCTTCCCCCGTTTGAGAGGGTGAGATTCATCGCGCGAGACCTTGATGACGAACCCAGAAGAGGAAGCCCAAGAGGCGATTTCAGAGGCAGTTCCAGAGGAGCCCCTAGAGAAGGCTATGGGGCCAGAAGAGAAGGAAGCTTTGGCGACCGCAAAGAAGGCGGCGAAAGGAGCAGCTACAGGGGTAGACGAGAGGACTCATCCGGAAGAGGAAGCGCCCCAGCCAGGCGTGAGAGCTTCGGAAGATCAAGCACCTCCTCAAGAGGAGATTTCAGGAGCAGTACTAGGGGGGCTGGTCCTAGAGATAGCTCAAGAGGAAGCTACGGCAGAAGCGGCTTTGGCGGTACAGAGGAAAGGGGCGAGCGCATGATTGAGATAAGCGGAGGCTTTGGCGAAAAGCCAAAGCTTGTGAGCCTCAGTTCAATCCACCATGGAAAAGAGAGCCGCAGCGAAAAAGGCTCTTCCCATAAGAGCCATGAACCTGTGGAAAGGGACAAAAAAAAGCCTGGCACAAGCCACCCCAAAAATTAGGGCTTTAATTAGAATTTTGTATTTTTCTTTTTATTATCTTCTATTTCCTTATACAAATATCTTACACAAATATACTATACAAATAATCACACAAATAATAATTCAATATAAGAACCTATTTGGTTATCACATAGGCAGTCTGGCCAATCTCAACCATCTTGTCAAAGGCGCTCACGCCCACATCCGCCCTGTCGCTCTCAATCTCATTCTCAAGCCTGCTCACCAAAAATCCTGTTGGAGCCTCTTTCATGACAGGGGCAAACTCGCTCTCGCCCATGACATTGCCGTCCACAATAAGCATCTGCTTGTAGCCTCTCTTGAAAGTGTAAATTATAGTGTGCATGTTGCCGTCAAGCAGGTTTACCGCAGGAGAGGCAAGCATAGGCATTCCAGCAGTCACGTTCTGGTCATCATAAAGATAATACACATTAAGCCCATCCAACATCTTGGACCTGAAAAGCAGCACCTTGGTTGGAGAGCTCT
>CAYLII010000115.1:0-2816 GCA_964383645.1 uncultured Methanosarcinales archaeon | reverse complement strand
ATGGGAGCACCAGGGTGGCAAGGCTGATGAGCCACCCCTCTATTTCTGAGAGGAAAGAGCTTGTGTTTGATATTGTGCAGGAAGGATTTATGCAGAGGAGCAGGGGCTAATCTTTTCTGTGTATCCTATTTAGGTCATAATCTCCATACCCATGGAAATGGGCATAATCATCAAGTGTCTTTCTCAGCCGTTCATATTCATCATTGTCAGGAGGCATACGCTGGAAGGTTATCGAGAAAGACAGCCTTGCATCAGAAGGCTTGTCCTGGTGGGCTCTTGTTGGCTTCTCATCATGCTCGCAGAACGCCTTTACAGAGAGATAAATAGGCTCATCAAGGGTTCTAAACCTATAGTCAACATTTATTGGGTTAGAGGGTTCTGAGCCTATCTCAAAAGAGGTGGAGGCATCAGAATTTGCCTTGGTGATGCCAGGATCCAAAGGATTTGCCCAATACTGGACAGCAGGTTTGTGAAGAGCCCTATAGACCTCTTCTGCGGCGCCGCATTCCCCTGCAAGGAACCTAGCCTTTGAGAGTACAGATACTATTGCGCACACGCCTCCTGCATAAGAAATGTTTGGCTGGTAGTCCAGATATGCCCTCTTTGTGATGCCTGTCGAGGAGAGGAATGAATAGATGTATCCTTCTTTCATTGGGCCGTTCTCCTTCTGCCATCTGACGATGGCTGAGAGGCCTGTAAGCACGTTCCAAAGCTTGTTTGGGCTTATCCCGTTTCTGTCAGAGTAGGCGTATGTGGAGATGATATCACTAGATTTCTTGTCTAGAAGCATGCCATATTTTCCGTTTCCCCTTACAAGGGTGTCCCAGTCAAGAGTGATATAGAAATCCTGGGGTGTTCCAGTCATATGAGGGAGGGGAAGTTTCACTTCAGGCTTTGGAGAATCAAGAATTATATCTTTTTTTATTAATGGAAGCTGGCGCTTGAGATGTGTAAGCGGTACATCGATAAGTATGTCATTTAGGGTCTTGTGCTCAGCAGGGATATCATAATCCGGCTGCCCGAATCGGTCAAGATAAACTATCTCAAAAGGGGTATTATCTGTTCTCAGAACAAGTAGGTCTGTGAGAGGCGAAGGTGTTTGGGACATCTCAGCACCCAAAAACAGAGCTTTATCTGCTGGACCAGTAATAGGCAGTGCAAATAGCCCTGCTGCCAGCTTAAGGAAATCTCTTCGGGTAATCTTGCTTTGTTCCATTTTTCATCTGCCCTAGGTCCATTATTCTATGCCAACATTACTAAGTTCCACATTACTAAACGTATTGCTACATAGGCCTGGGCACATATCTTGTTGGATTTTTAATGGGATAATAATCAGGGGCGGGATTCCTGTCGATACCCAGCCATCCAAGATAAGGCAGGTAATCCTTACCGCCCAGCCGTTCCCTGAAATAGGCGTTAAGAGTGTTAAAGTAAGCTTTAGGCTCATCTTCTGAGAAGACCTGCGGCGAGGATACTGCGCCTGTAAGCGCGGCCACGCCCAGACTATACCTGATAAGAAACATAAAGAGGTTTCCGGGGTCTGGCTTCTCCTGTATCTCCATGTGGCCTATAACATCCCAGGGAGAGAGGTGGTATTGATTTACTATCGCAAGAATTAGCGAGAGAGTGTTTGAGACCTGCTGAAGAGGAGGAAAATTATCCGGAAAGTCCAGCTCATATTTTTTTCCGATCATCTCTATTCCTATAGAGTGGTTGTCTATCCAGAGGTCTGATTTTTCGAAGTATTCCTCAATCTTTGAGTCTATCCCGTATTTCTTGAATAATTCCAGGGTTATTCCCCTGGCGGAATCTGATTTCTCTATAGATACATGGTTTGCCCTGTAAGGAATTTCCACATCTCCGCTTGGAAGCTGGGTCTGGAGGATTCCATACCCCAGGTAACTTCCCTCCGGCTGGCTGTGCTCGCCTTCTTTACAGATAGTAAGCTCATCCACGCAGAAATGAACGCTTGCCTTCCTATAATCATTAAGGCCGTTAAGGGTGTTAAGTGATGTCCTGACTGTGCCCATCTCTGTGAGCCGGGGAGCTCCGTCATAATGGAGCACAAGAAGGCCAACATCAGAGACCTTTTGGCTTTCGCCATGGTTCTCCTTGTTGAAATCTGTAGGAATGATATTTACACTGCCATCCACAGGGGAGATGTGATTTGGTTTTCCTTCGGGATTGTAGCACCTGGCGCTGTGAATAATAAGGTTTCCCTCCCGGCCAAAGCTCAACTGCCTTAGGCCTGAAAAAAGTTCAAGACAGTATTCGCCAAGGTCCAGGTCGGAGAGGCTGTATGAGAGAGCGTATTTTTCCGAATCTGAGCCTGCAGAAAAAGGCACTTTTGGTTCCCCAGATAATCTATCAGCTACCTCTGGCGGAATCAATGAAGCCGCAAGACCTCTTATGGAAAGCCCTAAGAACTGCCTTCTTGTCATGCCCTGATTATTTGGGTTAGTGATTTCGTTTTCCATACTAATCTAGTTTATGTTAGTACTGGGAGGTGGTTATTATTTAAAAGTGTTTGGGTAAAATGGCAGGATTAAATGAGGGGCAGAAGAAAATAAATGCCCGTAGCAGGATTAATCCAGCCAAGATAAGCATCTGAAGATAAAAACATTAGAACAGCAGCAAAGATACTTATGAAAGTTTGAAAAAGAAAAAAAGAAAAAGAAAAAAGCCTTAAAAATCGTCTGTGAAGTCCTCGACAGTGGCCTTTATTGTCTCGCCCTCAGGCACTGCCCCTCTGTTCTTCATATACTCGTTTGCGAGTATCCAGAAGAGGAGGCCGAGGCTTTTCTTGCCCTTGTTGT
>CAYLII010000114.1:0-2880 GCA_964383645.1 uncultured Methanosarcinales archaeon | reverse complement strand
GAATATAGCGCAGGATAATTCTTCTTGAAGAATTCCTCAAATCCATTCCTGCTTGTCCCCCTCGCAATTGTCTGGTTTGCGGCCATTATGTATAGGTCGATTGTGTCAGCCAGGTTAGCAAGTTCGCCAGCAATAGGCAAAAACTCTGACGCTTCTATCAGGGCAAGCCCGATAGCAGCCTTGGCAAAATATTCTCTTTGCTCCCTCCTGGTATCTTGATCAGGGTTTCTTGCAACAGTGTTAAAGTAGAGCGTCGCAAGCGCAGCTACTGGCCCGACGCTGCTCGCTATCTTATGGGCAAGCGCTGCAGGAGCCCCGGCAACACTTAGCTGGGCAGCAAGCTCAGCTATGGCAGTAAGCTTGTCATAGGTATCATTAACCTCTGCAACAGTGATAGATGCCCTATACCTATCAAGCTGGCTCCTCACATAATCATGATACACAGCGATATGGACTTCTTCAGCAAGGCTTTTGTCCCTTGAGGCAATCTCTTCTATTACTTCCTCAATCCCATTCTCCTTATAGCTGTATATCTCTGCAGAAAGGTCGTTTAGCCTCTTATTCTCACCCCTAAGTATTGGCAGGGATATTATCCTCTTTACCGCGCCCACAGGCGATTCATCTAGCAGTTCTGATATGTCTGGCATCTTTCTTTTTTCCTCCTGTTGAATCAATCTCCTCCAGGCTCTTGATGAGCGCGAACTTTATGTCCGGCGATTCCAATTCGAGCCTGTCAAGCATCCTCTTTATCGAGCTATCACTTATAGAAGAGCCGGAATATTTAAACCCTTTCAGTCTCGCGAACATCTCCACCTCTTTCTGCGAGAGGCACTTCACAAGCTTGATCAGCCTTGGGCAGGGCTTCTTGTGCCCCATGCCAGCCATCTCGCCCAGGAAAAGCTCAGCCTCGTTATCCGCATTGACAGGCAGCACCAGCTTTGATGAGGGATACTTCTTCAGCAGCGCCTCTACCGCCCTGTTGCGCCTGGTCCCAAACACATCATCCATCTCATCCACCCTCTCTTTCCTTATCTTGGGAGAGCGGTGCTCTGTAAACCTCTCAAGGAAATACCAGGAGACAGCGGAATTCGCGCTCCCGTCATCCAGAAAGACTATATCATCCCCTTTGGAAAAATACTCGTTTATCCTGGAATTTCTTCTGACTCTCTTTTCTACTATATCAATAAAGCACTGCCTGCACATGCATCCCGGCAGATGGGCTAGCGCAATCTCTGCCTTATCCCGCTTGCATTTTATGCAGACTGCCATTTTATATAACATAGATATGTCTCTGCAGATATAAAATATGTGTAACTACTCCCTAAAGATAACCAACCGAAAAGTATTTATACTGGTTATATTTACTGGAGAGTAGAAATTAAATTTACCTTATGTTGGGTGGTGGTAAATTCATCCGGAGCAAGGCTTTTTCCGGAGGAAGAGGAAAAATCAAAATCACGATCTATCACCTCTTTTTCCTGGGATGGCTCCTTTCGGGGGGCCTTCTCAGGTTTTAATAAAGGGGTCAAGACCCGCAAATCAATTCAACAAAATCACAATCACCTCTTTTTCCCGCGGGGGCCAGCCTCAAAGCTGGTTCCCAAGGGTTTTAATCACAAAACTTGTTTCTACTAAGAACTTGTTTCTAACAATATTATCATATATTGGCATCTGTGGTAGAATCAGGATTGCAAAAGAATAAAGAAAGAAAAAGGAGCTCTATCCGGCCTAATCAAACAAGCCATAGGTAAGCCTTGCAAGAGCCTTTAGATAATCCCTTCTCATATTCATCTCCTCTGGAGATGCATTAAGCTCTGTGTACTGCTCAATTATGCGCTCTATTGTGACTCCATATGGGAGAGAGAGGTGCTCTTTTCCCTCGATGGGCGTCTCTTTTTTAACCCTCTCTGCTGTGTCAAGCAGGCTGGAATAAACCCCGACAAGAGGATTTCCTGAGTACTCCCTATTCAATATTATCCTGGTCCTTCTGATGCTAAGGGGCATATCAATCATTATCTTCACAAGCTCAGTAGGCGCACTGTTCTTATTGATTCCCTCGCGCATCATCTCAACCAGATTTGATTCATCTAACTTGCCAGTGTATGTCATCTGTCCCACCCCCGTTATATCTCTCAATACTATAGATATATTGTTCTGTGGCAAGAGAAGCACTCCGCATATATAATCCTTTTGAACACAACTAAAAACTATCCTGAATTTTCATGGAACGAACCATATGCTTATTTTTTAAATAATATTGTGCTCTATTATCTAAATAAATAATAGATAAAAAATAGATAAGAAAAAATGCCTAAAAAGAAAAAAAGATCTAATCACTTGTTCTTGAGCGCTGCATGCGCCGCTGCCATCCTCGCGATAGGCACCCTGTATGGGGAGCAGCTTACGTAGTCCAGGCCCACGATATGGCAGAACTCGATGCTGTTGGGCTCTCCGCCGTGCTCGCCGCATATGCCCAGCTTGAGCTTTGGCCTCACACTTCTACCCTTCTCCACAGCCATCCTCACAAGCTGGCCAACCCCTGTCCTGTCCAGCACCTGGAAAGGATCCTTGTCAAGGATTCCAAGCTCTATGTAATGCGGCACGAAACTGCCCACATCATCCCTTGAGAACCCAAGCGTCATCTGGGTAAGGTCATTTGTGCCGAAGCTAAAAAACTCTGCCTCCTTAGCTATCTCATCAGCAGTAAGGGCTCCCCTTGGCACCTCTATCATTGTTCCTACCATATACTTCATCTTTGAGCCGGCCTTCTTGATTAGCCCTTCAGTTATCCTTACCACAACATCCCTCTGATGGTTGTACTCATTGACATTACCCGTCAGCGGAATCATTATCTCAGGCACAATCTCATACTTCTTTTCC
>CAYLII010000113.1:0-2893 GCA_964383645.1 uncultured Methanosarcinales archaeon | reverse complement strand
TATCTTCAGCACTCGGCTTAGGCACACCATCTTCAGGCTTCCACTCCAGGTGCCTGATTTTTTCTCTGGGGATTATTTTCGTCATTTTGACAGCAGCACCTCTAAGCCTGCTTCAAGCATCTTTACTTTGTCGTGCACCTGGTGATAAATTATATTTGGTTCATGCATAAGCTCTCTTCCAAGTTCATAAGTGCCGCCTATCTCAAACAATACCACCTGGTTGTTATTGCCTTTGGATATCTCCCTTATCTTGGGTGCTTCACTGTCGCAGTTATGGATATCTCCGTCTGTAATCAGCACATAGGCAGTTTTTCCCCTATTGGATGATTCTTTAACACAGGGATAGGTATAATTTCCATTCTCAGGCTTGAACATGACCTTTAATGCAGATGGATCCCCCCTCCAGAAACTATCAGCAGGAATCAATTCTGAGTCTATCTGGCTGTCTGCGAAATTATGTAACCTTATCTTGGTTCTCTTTCCTACCTGCTTTCCGCCCTGGAGCAATGCGTCAACAAAACCATACATCACATGGCTTAGCATATCCCATCTGGACCCATCATTTACTTTAAAGTCCGCCCTATTATGATTGAACATAGATGAGGAGCCGTCAATGTAGAACTCAACCACATCCGGAACATCGATATGCGCATCCGAATATACAATATCCTTGATATTCCTCTCTTTAAGCTCATATTCATTAAGCCTGTAAGTGCTGTTACCCAGGTCAATGAGCCAGGGAAGTCTTGTCTTTTTCTGCAATGCATCTATCATGCGCAGGTTAACTCTTGCAAGCTCATCCTGGGTAAGCACCCTGCTCTGCTTTAGGTCCCAGTAATTCCTTTTGCCCACAACAAGGCTCTCGCCTGTCTTCTTGCCCCCAATTATGCTGACCTTCGGGTGATTTCTTTTGTAGAATTCGTGGGCGGCCAAAACATCAAGATTCCTCATCTGATCCTTATACGGGTCTGAAGAGCCAGGCTTTGTATCTTCTTGGCTACTCTGCATCTGGGCTGCTGCCTGTTCTAAAGCGCTTTGGTCCTCCTCTCCTAATCCCTTTACAAAATCGATCTGTTGCTGCTCTGTCATCCCATCCATCAGGTCCTGCAAAATCTCTAAGGGTGAACTTCCAGAGCCCTCGCCCTGCAAGTCTGACCTTCCTTGAGGCATGCCTGTTTGAATATAAGGGCCAAGGACTGCCATTAGCCTCTTTATTCCATTATACCTGTCCTTCCCGCAAAACACTTTCCTGATATCAGCAGCATAATCCTGCAGTCTGGCCGAGGCATCCTGTGCAGATCTGTTTCCCTGAGATATATTTGCATCATCATACGCAGGGCTATTCTTTGGTATAGGAAGCTGAACAGGCTTTCTGATAAGCGCAGCCAGGGCCTTTTCTGCGACATCAATCCCATCGTTTCCTGCTTTCTCAGCAAAATACTCATGGCTTGCCTTAGGGCCGTACATTGCCCCGTACATAATCCTTGTGACAGTATAATGATCAGTTCTCGGCTGGGAATCCTGCATCTCCAGAAAATCAAATACAGGAATAATGTCATCTCTGACATACCCCGCCCCCAGATTATCTAGGAAAAAGCGGTTGTCAAGGATGAAGTCAGTTATGAGGTTATGTGCGGATTGCACCTTGACCATCTGCTCAAGCGAGCTCAGGCGTGGCTCTGCCTGGAGCACCCCCTTCCTTATTGCCTGGGTTATCTTCTTCTTGTCGCTGTCGTCTCCTTCAACGCTAAACGGCGCTTCAATAGGGTGGTATAACTCATGGAACAGCAGGTAGCGGAGTGTTTCTCTTGCAAGCTCCTCAGAATCGCCATCCCAGTATTTTGTGACAAGGGTATCAAACTTTTTCTGCAGGCTCTCGTCTCCGGATATTTCTGCAAATATCCTAGTCAGGTCTGTTTTAAAAGCCCAGTCTCTCCCATTTTGGGATGTTTTCCTAATCAGGGGGGTATTGCTGCGCAGGGGGAAATCTCTTATGATGTCATCACGCCAGGAATATTCCGCTTCATTCAACAGCAGATGCATGCTTCTCATATTGCTGCACCTCTATTCTTCTGCACACCTAGTGTCTCGGGCAAAACACCCACAAAACGCCCATCCGAATCCAAATCAAGAATATCTATTCCAGTCCAATCAGAATGTAATGAAACTAAGTATCCTTGAGGTAGTCTGAAATCAATGATGTCAAAGGTTTGAAGAAGTCCGAGCGTGTTATCTCTAGGGTCTTTAGCTTTCTCAAAATACTCCTCAAGATATTCAGGAGTCCCCGCTCTAGCAATGGCAAGCTCATTATTCATGAAATCTGATTTTGAGATATAATCTGAGGGTTTAGACATAGCAGTCTCTTTAGTCATCCACACACCATATCTTCCGAAAGGGTCAGGGATTTTTCCCTTCCTTGCCTCATCAACAGTGTAAAGGTCAATGCTCTCTCCTGATGGAAGTGTCCCCCTTAGCAGGTTATCAAATTCCTTATCGGTGTATATGGCATTTTTATATTTAGTAAGTCCATCAGCATAAGCCTGCATGATTCTGTTAGGTGTCAATATTCCCCCGCCATGGACAACAATAACAACATCCCCCCCTTTACGTACGAGCCTTCCATTTATGTCAATTCCCATATCCTCTTCAGAGAGTGCATCAAACCCCCTTTTCCAGAGATAATTATCCATGTCTGCCTTGGCTTTTCCTGCAATCAGATAGGGTATTGAAGCCACAATTCCACCCGGCCCTATCTGGCCATATGCTTCCTGAAGAGCAAAGGCTAAACCAATGTTATTACCACTGCTATCTTTTTGCATGCTTGAGAACACCTTTCCGTTATTTATCAGCGCATCAATGCTCATAGCCCTCTGCTGCGCTGTCTTGGGCTGAG
>CAYLII010000112.1:0-2908 GCA_964383645.1 uncultured Methanosarcinales archaeon | reverse complement strand
ACCCGAAATTATGGCCTTTGCAGTATTAAGATTATTTATCTCAAGGGAGGTTGAGATGTCCTTATAAGAGCGGGGTGCT
This sequence comes from uncultured Methanosarcinales archaeon, assembly GCA_964383645.1. Lineage (GTDB taxonomy): Archaea > Nanobdellota > Nanobdellia > Woesearchaeales > JAGVZT01 > CAYLII01. The sequence goes on along the minus strand of CAYLII010000112.1, from coordinate 2,829 downwards.
ATGCAGAAATTTTCTGATGTTCCATTTCCTATGCTTAGCTCCCGGTAGGATATGAAATATTCAACCTTGCTTGCGCAGGCAGGAAGGATTGATGGGTTCCTGAGGCGGATGAGAGTGCTTACTTCTGTTTTTGCAAGCTCCCCTTTTACAGTCGAGTTTGAGATTGTGCTGGCTATGCTTTCCCTGGAGGTGTCAACCTCAAGCATGCTCACTGCCCAGATGTCTAGCAGGAATAAGAATAAGGAAATGAAGAATATTATGCAAATTAGTCTTGTAATTGGGAGACTGGTCTTTTTGCGCGAAGGCATGAGCTGTTTGTTGGAATCAGACTATATAAATATTTTGGGAGTGATATGCCTCGCAACTAGGTGATTATATCACTGAGTTGATTATATCACTGTGTATTCTAACTTCTATTTGCTTAGGCAAAAGAGTATATAAAGAAAAAGTTTACTGTTTATTCTGATATTCCTTTGTTGAGGGAAGCCCATAAGTGCCCATTATTCCATATGAGTTTTCGCCAGTGTCTATTTCTTCAGCAGTTATCATTGGATCAAACTTACCCAAGAATTGATCTTTATAAATCTGGGCATGATATACTGGAACTTCACCTTCTTCCCTTTTCACCCCTATGAGGCAAGATATGTCTGCGCCATAGCCGCCCAGCTCTATAAAATCATCAATTGAGATTGTCCTGTAGCCTCTTTGGGCATATTCCTTTTCCCACCTGGCAAATCTGTTTAGATTATAATTAAAATCAATGTTCTCTCCCAGCATTGCAAGCTCACTGACATTGAGCCCAAAATTTCCGCCTGCCTGGATGTATCTTCGTTTTACAGTCTTGTCTGAGATGAGTTTTTTTAGGAAGTTCATTTTAGATTGGTAATATTGATTAATTAATAAACTTATCTTATAGGTTTATAAAAGATTATATGCCAAATGTCTTCTCGAACTCCTGCATCTCCCTGAGCTTCTGGAGGAAGCTGTGGCCCTTGTCAGTTATGATGATGTAGTCGTAGCTGGATTTCTTTATCTTGCCCACGAACTCCTTTGCCACAAGCTCGTCGAGGTAGCTTTTCATCTGGTCGTGTGAGAGGTTTGACTTGTACATGAGATGGGTTGGCTTTATCTCGCCTCCCTTGTCCTGGATGGAAGCCAGCATGTCCGTTATTATGTCAAGCCGGCTTCTTTTTCTTGCCATCTTTGAGCACCTTGATGAATGTGATGAGGAGGAGAAGGTAGCCGACCAGCTGGATGAGCTCAGATGCAACGTAGAGCACCTGGCTGAGCATTACGAAGCAGAAGAGCAGATGGCTTAGGGTTATGATGCCAAAGCTTATCGCAAGCAGCTTTGCCGGCTCGCTTTTCCTGTTCCTGTAGTTCTGGCGGTATTTCCAGGCGATGAGGGCTGTGAGGATGAATGAGGTGAAGTGGAATATGTAGTAGTTGGAATGGGTGAATACAGCTATTATTATGAGGAGATATGTTGAGAGCAGGAACTCAGATTTTGTGTTCTTGTTGTATATGGAATATAGCGAGTACAGGCCCAGCAGCATGAATATCCTGTGGGCCAGCGTGCCTATGTAGAACAGGATGTCTGTGTACCTGAGAAGGTCATAGGAGTACAGCATGCCTGCGATGTTTCTTGTCACATTCACATCATAATATATCCTGAAGTTGGTTGTTATCTTGAAGAGGAATGAGAGCGAGATCATGAAGAAAGAGAGCGCAAGCCAAAGGTGGGTCTTTTTTGCAGGATTGATCCTGTAATATTTCAGGCTGAATATGCCTATTAGGAAGAGTATCAATATTCCTACCGCATCTATGATAAGGTCCTTTCCAAAGAACCAGCTCGGGCTGTAGACTATCTCAAACATGATATTGTCTCATGGCTTTTTGTTTAAAAAGCTTGTGAAAGAGCCTTCTAGAGCTTTCCTTCTCAGGGTATTTAACTTCGTGCCGGGTATCACTTATTTATGATATATCAACAGCATATGGAGGTGCAGGAGATGGGAAATAATAGACAGGAAAAGCAGAAGAATGTTTGCGGGATGCCGGATAAGCGCCCAAGGATGAGCTCAGGCATGAATGTCGGGCTTATGGCTCTTGAGGGCTTTGAGAGGGACTATTTCCTTCTCCAGATGGGCAAGATCAAGAGGAGCATGCGCTGGGGGCTCTCGGGGTTAGGCCAGCCGGTCTGCTGAGAAGGGGGTTTTATTCAGCAGGGGCAAGACCTGAGAACAGGTCGAATCTGCCATATTTTTCAGGATGGGTTAGCCTATTTATCATCTCAGCAGTCTCTGAAAGATTTATGCTGTAGCTGTGCAGTGTTTTTATTTCAGGGTTTTGCAGCTCGGTGCTGGATGATGTATGCCTTGCCATCAGGGCAGGTATAAGGTAATAATCAAGCGAGCGATTGTAATTTGGATTGCTTGGGTCTAGGTATTCATCTTCCAAGAGATACATTTCTATAACATACCACCTGATAGAGAGAAAAGAAGCAGCACCCAGCCTGTATAGGCAGGCCATTTCTCCTGACTTGGTGTCATTTGGGTCGCTGATGTATTTTTCCTCATAAAGCTTAGATATCTTTATGAGGTTCTCTAGTGTGGCAAGCTCATTCAGAGTCTCATTTCCTATCCACACATGAGATTCCTCATGTACAAGCGTTTTAATAGTCTCAATTGAGGTACCTTCATTATTATATATTACAATCTTGTTAAAAAACGGGTGATAATCTCCTGCAAGATACGCATTATCTAATTCTATTGTCTCTTCAAGCTTTAATTTCAGGCTTGGCTCTTCTTTGTCTTTGCCATAATATCCATC
>CAYLII010000111.1:0-2923 GCA_964383645.1 uncultured Methanosarcinales archaeon | reverse complement strand
TGACTTAAAGTAAAGGGCAATTCCACTTAAAGAATTCAAATAATATGCTCTTCCATAGATGCCTGCCTGAGCACATCCCTCGCATGCCCGATGAACTCCTGCTCCCTCTCTGTTGGGATAAGCGCTCCTGAGGCCATGCTGTGCCCGCCTCCTGCAGCAACACCTATCCTTGAGGTAATCTGCCCCACAACGCTGTGGAGGTCCACATCCATCTTTCCGTTCCCTGCAACCCTCATGCTCACCTTTGTAAACCCGTCAGGATTCTGTGCCATTGACATAATAAAAGTCTTCTGCGGAAGGTCATTTGATTTTGAGATTATCGAAGCCAGAGTGCCTATTATTGTAGACTTAACCTGGGTTCCTGCATTAATTATCATGTAGCCCTTGCCCTTTATGACCTGCTCTCCCAACTTATTCTTGTCATACCACTCAAGGGCCCTCACAATCTCTAGCTTGTACTCTGACAGAGTCCTCAGCGCAGCCCTCTTGGAAGCAGGGTCGCCCATGCACGCTCCAATCCCAACAGATGCCTTGCCCATCCTTCCGCAGGCATTAAGCAGAGTAGAAAACTCCTTGCTATCCCTAAAAGGCGACTCCTTGTCCTCTTCTCTTAGTATATAGACCTCGCCAATAATCTCTTCAGGGTCGACAGGCGTCTCTGATTCAAGTAGCTTAATCACAATACCCTCAGTAAGCCTCTGCAACTCCTGCTCGCTCAGATTCACAAGTTTCTTCCACTGCCCGTTTACCCTTATAGGAATCCCAAGCTGGTTCAGGAACTGGATTGCACCATCCCCATTCCCTGACACGCCGGGAATATAAGGGTTGGAGCAGTACTCAAGCACCTTGTGCAGCGGCCTTGTCTGAGCCCCGAAAAGCTTCAGCCCCTTGATGACCTTAATCTTGTTATGCTTGACAGCAGTATCTATTATGCTCCTGTTCAGAGGTGAGAAACCCCCATTATCCTGGATATCCCCAATAGCGCCCACAAGCGCGATATGTGCTGACTCCTCCATCTTTGGGTTAAGGGTCTTTGCGAACATATACACCACTCCGGCTCCGCTTATGTCCTTAGAGCCGTCTATCCCGAAAAGATGGGGATTGACATGCACCAGGTTAGGAGCCTCCTCAATCTGCGGCTCATGGTGGTCAAGCACAAAGAGCTTCCTGTCAGACAGATGCTTCTCTATCGCCTCAAGCTGCCCCGAGCCGATATCTGTAAAAAAGAAATACTTATAATCCTCGCTCGCGAGCTCTGCAGCCACCTTCTCATCCATCTGCTGGACAATAGAAACCGAATACTTCCTGTTCTCAAGCCCAAGCACTTTCAGAAGAAGCGAGGCCGCGCATATCCCGTCAGAATCAAGGTGGCTTACTACCCTCAATGTCTCTGCAGAGTCTATCTCCCTGAACTTCTCAGCCGCCTCCCTCAGGCGCTGCTCGAAACCTGCAAAGTCTACCACCTTTTCTTATCCCCTCAAAATGCGATAAGGCTAATCCAGCCAAAAAAAGCATAATAAATCAAAAAAATGAAATGATAACAATAAATAAAAAAGTTTCGGTGCCTACTCAAGATACAGCTTGATTTCGTCAGGATTGTAATTCCATTCCTTTGCGACCTTGCCGCTCTTCTTGTAGTACTTGACGAGTCTCCTGATCTTGGAGTCAGTTATCTCAAGCCCCCTCACAGCAGACATGTCCTTCTTGTTGGTGAGCCTGTGCTTAGAGATATCCACCCTCTTCTTCATCAGGGCAAGCATATCCTCTGGGAATTTCTGTAGCTGTCCTTTCTCACCCAGTATCTGGGTTATCTTCTTCTCTGTGACTGCCCTAACATCAGGTATGCCGTAGGCGTCCCTAAGATGGATTCCTATCTGCGAAGGCTTGTAGCCCTCCTTGGAAAGCTTTGTCACCAATAGTTCGACTTCCTTTCCCTTGTACCTAAGCCAGCTCTGCTCTTTTGCCGCAAGCGGCTTTGATGAGCCGGATTTTCCCCGTTTCCTTGAATAAACTCTTGCCATTTTTCCTCCGATATCTCGTTTTCACGGTTTTATCTGTATGGAAGCAAGAACCTTAGAATATGACTCTTAACTTCCAGCATAGGCAAGCCCTGCATAGGACCGGCCTATCTCTCAATTAGCTGTATGGTGGAGAAGCCTGATTTATAAAGCTTTGGGTGGTGTGCAAGGCAATTTATTGGAGAGCTCTTCAGGCTCATACCCAGCAAGCGATATCCTATAAGTCACATTCTCAATATTGTGCTCGGGAGGCCACACCCAGTCAAGCTTGACCCCAAGCCTTTTCATGAGCAGGCTCAGATTCACCCCGCAGCCCTCGGGATTGCCGACTATCTTTTCAAGCCCTAGCTCCTCTATAGCCTCTTTCACATCAGCCCTGTGAAGCTTTCTTGCAGCAGGCTGCCAATACCTGGGATTATAGATCTGCCTGTTGTTCCACCCAGGATGTCGCTCTTTCATATGCTCTGCGAACCTGCCCACCTCAAAAGGGGTATAGATGACATAAATATCTCTATCCATGTCAAGAACCCTGTCAATAAGAGAAGCATTTGGTGGGCACTCAGGCCTCATCCCGTAATTCGGGCAGCCGTGTGCGTGTTTGTAGTACGGCTTAGAGCAGAGATTCTGGATTCCCTTGCTGAACCTGAGCCACCCCGGCTCGACAAGCTGATACATAACAATTGGTAATCCAAATCAGCTTAAAAATCATTTGCAAAATGCAAAATCTCCCAATCAACACAATCCCCCAATCTAATTTCTTTCAGCGCACATTGCGCCAACCGGCTCCATCCGGAATTAGTATGGCTTGCTCCTAAAAGCACCTTTCCCGCCACACCCGCCCACCGCCAACCCTCCAAACCAAAAGCCAATCAATAATGCCTTAATCTGAGATTCCGGATGTCGCC
>CAYLII010000110.1:0-2962 GCA_964383645.1 uncultured Methanosarcinales archaeon | reverse complement strand
CCTTTTTTGGAAACCTTGATAAATAAGTTCTATATATAGCTGTCTTGTGATGAGCGCGGATATCAAAAAGGAGGTGCCTGTAATAGAGTTTAGGGGTGTCTCTAAGCGCTTTGGGAAGAAGAGAGTTCTTGAGGACATAAGCCTTGCGATAAGGCAGGGCGAGATTCTTGCGGTTATTGGAAGGAGCGGGAGCGGAAAGTCTACGCTCATGAAAATTTTTCTTGGGATATACAGGCCTGACAGGGGAAGGGTGTTTTATGACGGCCAGGACATTACTGGAAAGCCTGGCGAGCTAAAGACTCTTGTCGGGCTCACAACCCAGGAGAACAGCTTCTATGACAGGCTGACTGTCTATGAGAATATGGTTTATTACGGAAATCTCTTCGGTGTGTATCTTCCGCCGAAAGGGATGAAGGAGGCAATCTTTTCCATCCTCAATGATGTCGAGCTTGACCGCGAGGCAGGCTCTATTGCAGGAAACCTCTCAGGCGGGATGAAGAGGAGGCTTGATTTTGCTATATCCATGATACACGACCCCAAGGTGCTCATACTTGACGAGCCGACAACAGGCCTGGATCCAATTCTTGTGGAGCAGTTCTGGAGCATAATAAGGAAGGTTGCAAAAAAAGGCAAGACGATAATAGTTATATCCCACATATTCCCAGAGATTGAGGCTAATTGCCATAGGGCGTGCATCCTGAACAAGGGAAGGATAGGCAGGATTGTAAATATCAAAGAAGGAATCGAGCTTTCCAAGATATTTGGCAGGGAGGCTGGCGGAAATAAAGGGGGGGCGGAAAAATGAGGCCCCTCAGGAACCTGTTTTTTGAGCAGTACAAGAATTTCAGGATTCTACTTAGGAATATCAGCTCTCTTCTGCTGCTGGTTGTGGGTCCGCTTTTTTTGATCCTTCTTGTGGGGTTCGCCTATTCAGGAGAGACGCTCCATGACATAAATATAGGAATTACTAGCTCTAATTTTGATGTGCTTGAGCCTGCGCTCCAGAATTTCAGCACTTACGGGGTTGTCAGAGAATATCCTGAGGCCATTGACTGCATTGGAGACCTGGCGCTTGAGAAGATGCATGTGTGCCTTGTGTTCAGCGATGATTTTGGGCAGGCTGACTCAAGCGGCTCAGGGCTTGTGACAGGCACTATCACTTTTTATTTTGACAATTCCAGAAAGCCAGTCTCCACAAAGGTTGTAGAATCCATCTCATCTTTCTTCGGGGTGGAGGCAGAGAAGGTGAGCATTGATTCTGCAAAGACAATCCTTTCCGAGATCAAGGATTTTGTGGGCTATGTGGAGGACAAGAATGAGGATATTTATCTGCTGATAAACGAGAGCTGGTCTATAAGGGACTCGCTTATGGAGAGGCACGCGAGGCTTGTTGAGCTGAGGGAGGATTTTATGCCCGTTTATGAGGACATAAAGCTGGTGCAGACACAGCTGGATAACCTTTCCAGGAGGCTTGACGAGTCTTACTATGAGTATAATGAGTCCAGGTCAGAGGTGTATCTTGAGCTTGCGCTCCTGAGGATGAGGATAAGACTTCTTGACGACGAGATGAGGCGGGCGGGCGTGGGCTACGCCAGCGGAATGTATGGGATTGATGATATCTATGTGTATGAGCAGGACGGCCTGCTCCATCTTTCAGAGAACATGACATGGCTCTCTGAGATGAACCTCAGCTACAGGAGGCTTGAGGAGCTTAATTACACCATTGACCCGGAGGGCGCTGCAATAAACATCTCGGGTTGGGGCGAGGCAGGTGGAAGCATAAATCTCACACTTGAGGAGAGCTACCTCCGGCTGAGGGTGTTTGAAATAGGCGCGCTTGGGGCGCTTGACGGGCTTGAGGATTCGCTGGGCAATTTCTCAGACACAAGCGACGATTATTATTTCTACCTCAAGAGGCAGAAGTCAAATTTTGACGAGGCGGTGGTGCTTGTCGACGAGCTAAAGCTCATGCTTGACGCAGACATAGCGGCTACTGAAGAATATATCTCTAAGATTGATATGGGCATTTTCAGGATGGAGCAGCTCCAGGCAGAGCTAAACAGCAGCGTGAAGGTGTTCTCAAGGCTTGACCCTGAGATGGCAGAGGAGCTAATCAACCCATTCCTCCAGGAATATGAGCCTTTGCTTCCGAAGATAAGCAACATCAAGCAGGCATACCCAGGGATGATTGCGATAATTGTTATTTTCATCAGCATCCTTTTTGCAAACATTGTAACATTGAGCGAGATCAATTCCAAGGCGTTTTTCAGGAATCTCTTATCGCCTGTGAGCAGGCTCACTTTCATGTTCGGGCTGGTCATAACTACTCTTATCATAGTTCTCCTCCAGGTGATTGTGCTCCTGATGGTTGGCCAGTTCAGCTTCGGGATAGATGTGCTCTTAGGCTTGGGCAGCCTTTCTATTGTAATCATCATGCTTTCCCTTATTTTCCTGATGCTCGGAATGGTTATTGCAATCCTCATCAGGAGCGAGCAGAGCTCTGTGCTCACCACCACTTTTGCGGCGCTGGGCTTTTTCCTTTTCAGCAATTCGATAACTCCAATCGAGATAATGCCAAAGCTCGCTTCGATTGCGGCATCGCTCAACCCTTATGTGATAGCCACAACCGCGTTTAGGAAGGTCATCATATTCGGGCTTGGGCCTGAGATGCTCTTGCCTGAGCTTCTTGTGCTAGGCGCTTATCTTGCTGGGGGTCTTATCGTGCTCATTGCAGTATCGCACATCAAGCTTAAGAACTGAATGATTTGATATAATGCAAGTGACCAGATTTAAGTCGCGTGAAGATGACAACATACAAAGAGATTTGCGAGATGCCCTTCTGGAGGGCTGTGTTTGATAAGGAGCATTCTTATCTGAGCAGGGCTCTTGTGGGTTCTAGGAAAGTGCTTTCTGTGGGGTGCGGGCCTGCTATGATAGAAAGGATGCTTGCGGATGACGGATT
>CAYLII010000109.1:0-2965 GCA_964383645.1 uncultured Methanosarcinales archaeon | reverse complement strand
TGCAGCAAGAGCATACTTGAGGACTGGATCTCAGGAGACTATTATGTAGGGCCCACTTATTTGGAGACTGTAATAGTACCTGCAAACACAGCAACACCCACAGAGAGCATGGCTGTGCTTGAGAGCGGAAAGGATTATTTCCTCAAGGCATACGGAACAGCAGATGCTGGCGACACAATTGAATTTGATGCCCAGTATTCAATAACAAACAGGATATTAGGAGACACATGGACAGATCTTGTCTCAGGATATGTGTCTTACGGCACAACTCTTCTTGACCTGTTTGTTGATGGCTCGGATGTTGAATGGGGTGCTTATAATGTGGAGCACACATACCAGATACCCTATGCAGGAACAGATAATAAGCTGTCATTGCATATCTATGACGCCTACTACCCCAATAATGTGGGAAGCCTGTCTGTCGACATAATAGAAGACAAGTGGGTTAGGCTCTGGTAAGAAACTTAAAACTTATTTTTTATTTTTTTATTTTTTCTTGCTGGATTTTGCAGGCTTGTCCTTGTCTATCTCGCCCCACTTGGAGATTCTCATTATGGCTATCACGCCTATTACTGTTACCAGGGCAGCAGCAATCACTTTTGCGATGTAGCTGCTGTTTGTGAGGCCGAGGTTCTCGAGAAGCTTTGTGATGAGGTCCTGGACAGCGTCTCTCCAGAAGAGGGCTATTATGAATGAGAAGGCTGACGCTATTGAGGTTGCTGTTGTCTTCCTGACCTCATGCTCGATTTTTTTCGCCTCCTCGCGCTGGGCTTTTTTGAGCTCCTCAATCTTATTTAGATTCTGGCTGTTTATCCTATTAATTTTCCTGTCGAGCTTCTTGAGCGAGTGGATGGCTTTTCTCATAGGATATCCTTTCATGCTGCAGGATTTATATAGTTTGTGAAAGAGTCTAAAAAAGTCCCCCTCGACAGAAACACCGCTTTGAATATGAAAAAAAGGAAGATTTAAATAAGGGATATCCTAAAAGCATATAAAAAAAGAGGGGGATACCAGTGTTAGCTACAAAAATAGACGCCTTGTTCAGCCTAGTTGAGAAGCAAAAACAGATTTCTGTGATGAAGGTCTCAAAGGAGCTTGGCATAAGCCAGGCGACTGTGAGAAAGATCGGCCTTTACCTCGAGCAGATGGGTCTTGTCGATGTGGATTACAAGAGCCTCGGCGTGCCGACCATAAAATTCATCAAGCTGCCCGAGCACGAGTTCGCGCGCCTTGACGAGTCAGAGCTCATCAACACGCTAAAGCTCTACAAGAGCACGCTTAATGTTCAGTCGGCAAATGAGCTTATCTACGACCTCTACAATTTCGTGCACAACAAGGAGAATGCCGACAAGGAGATCTACCTCAATGTGAGGAAGTATTATATAGAGAATTTCCTTGAGAAGATCGACAAGAACCTCAAGGACCCCATAAAGACACTTGAGACATACAAGGTCAAGGTTGGGACAGTCACTGCTGAGATTGATATCATCACCCAGGAGCTCAGCCCTGTCCCGTTCTATCTCATCTCGCTTCTCAGGTTCAGCGAGCTTACAAGGCTGGTCATCAACCAGATAAAGAATGATGTCATCAGCAAGATCACATACAAGGCTGTCCTCAAGATCCACAAGAAGCATGCAGAGGTCACCAAGGACTATTACGCGAAAATCCTTGACAGGATGAAGGAGGTCATGCCGGATATAGAGGAGGAGCAGCTCAAGATAGTGTGCGAGTATATTGTCATCACGAGCACAGGCATGGGCGAGATTGAGTTCCTCTTAAAGGATACCAACCTTGAAGAGATAGTGGTCAACAATGCAGAAGAGCCTATCTGGGTGTACCACAAGAAGTATGGCTGGCTTGAGACTAATATAATAGTAGATGACGAGACCACTGTCCTCCATTACGCGACTCTTGCAGGAAGAGTGGTGGACAAGACTCTTACTGCTCTAGCCCCGCTAATGGATGCAAGGCTTGAGGACGGCGACAGGGTCAATGCAACAATCTATCCAATCACTTCAAACGGCAACACAATCACAATCAGGAAGTTTGCCGAGCATCCCTGGACCATAACTGATTTCATAACCAACAAGACTATTGATTATAACACTGCGGCGATGGTCTGGACTGCTATACAGTACGAGCTGTCCCTGCTGATTGTTGGCGGAACAGGCTCGGGAAAGACATCTACATTGAACGCGTTCAGCCAGTTCATCCCTCCAAACCAGAGGATTATATCTATAGAGGACACGAGGGAGCTGAGGCTTCCAAAGACCCTGCATTGGGTTCCGATGGAGACAAAGATGCCAAACCCAGAGGGCAAGGGCGAGGTCTCTATGCTCGACCTCATCGTGAATTCGCTCAGGATGAGGCCGGACAGGATAATTGTTGGCGAGATCAGGCGAAGGAAAGAGGCAGAGGTGCTTTTCGAGGCCATGCATACAGGCCACTCAGTGTATGCTACGCTCCACGCCAACACTGTGCAGGAGTCTATCATCAGGCTTACCACAGAGCCGATTGGAATATCCCCCTCGCTTCTTCCGGCTGTAAATCTCATATTTGTCCAGAACAGGAACAGGAGGACTAATTCAAGAAGGACTTTCCAGGTTGCTGAGATCATGATAAACGGGCAGAGCAACCTGCTCTACCAGTACGACCCGATGAGTGACACGCTGAAGAAGATGCACGAGCCCATCAGGTTCTACGAGTCGCTCATGCTTTTTGCCGGGCTCTCAAAGTCGCAGGTGCAAGGAGAGATAGACGAGAAAGTGAAGATTCTCAAGTACCTTGTGGCCAACAATATCAATTCTATTGAGGAGATAGGCGAGATAATAAGCTATTATTATATCAATAAGAGCTATCTTATGAAGCAGCTGTTCTCAAAGAAGGACAAAGCGCCTGATGAGAGGCAGAGAGAGCCAAGGCCAAAACCACAGGAGGAGGTAGCTGCCCCTAAGCAGGAGAAGGC
>CAYLII010000108.1:0-3004 GCA_964383645.1 uncultured Methanosarcinales archaeon | reverse complement strand
AAGAAGATGGAGATAGACTATATCATGCTTAAAGAGCAGGAGATGTGCTGCGGGAGCCCTGCGCTCAGAGCAGGGTACAAGTATGACTTCAATGACATCAAGCAGAAGAATATCGCGCTTTTCAAGCAGTATGGCGTGAGGAAAATAATATCCAATTGCCCTGCATGCTACCACATACTTAAGACAGAGTACGGGCTTAATGCAGAGCACATTACCCAGACTGTGTGGAAGAACATAAACCGGTTTGACAAGGGCAAGTTTTCTGGAGAGAAGATAACCTACCACGACCCATGCCACCTGGGAAGGTATTCTGATATCTATGATGAACCTAGAAATATACTTGAGTATCTGGGCTACGAGGTGATAGAGCTCAAGGACAACAAGACAAGGAGCCTGTGCTGCGGAGGAGGAGGCGGGCTTAGGGGAAATGACATCTCGACTGCAAGAAAGATTGCAAAACTCAGGCTGAAGGAAGTAAAGACAAAGAGGATAATAACACCATGCCCTATGTGCTACGCCCACCTAAAGGAATCTGCCAAGGACACAGGAGTAGAGGTTATCGAGCTCTCAGAGGTGCTGATATGAGCGGGCTTAGGGATATAGTCGGAGATGAGAATGTGCTTGAGTCAAGGATTGACCTCATGGTTTATGCCTCTGACGCCTCAATGAAAGAGGGCAAGGCAAGGATGATAGTTTTTCCCACAGATGCAGAGCAGGTGCAGAAGCTTGCGAGGTATGCGGCAAGGACTGATGCGAATATAACAACCCGGGCCGGCGGAAGCGGGCTGTCTGGTGGGGCGACCCCAAATGATTCTATTGTTGTGGACCTTTCAAAGATGAATAAGATTGTTGAGATAAACCGCGAGGAGAAGTACGCGGTTGTCCAGCCCGGCGTGATACTTGACGACCTGAATAGGGAGCTTGAGCCGGGGCTTTGCTTTCCGATAAGGCCAAGCAGCCATGCTGTGGCCACGATAGGCGGAATGATAGCTACAAATGCCGCCGGAAACAATGCGATAAGATTTGGCAGGACTGGCGACTGGGTGGAGGGCCTGCTGATAGTGGACGGCACAGGCAAGATGTTTGAGGTCAAGGGAAAGGACATCGGGCATTTCTGCGGAAAGGAGGGCACGACAGGAATTATCGCAGAGGCGAGGATAAGGCTGTCTGACAGGCTTGAGACAGTGAGTATGGAGCACATGAGGTTCGGGAATTCAGACGACATGTTTAATGCGGTCAAGAAGTACAGGGATAACAAAAATGTGACATCCATGGAATTTTTCAACAGGTTCTGTTCCAGGCTTGCGGGAATGGATGACCAGAACCACCTGATAATAGGATTCGATTCAGATGAGGGCTCTGTGAAGTCGCAGAGCGAGATAGAAGAGCTCTGGAGGATAAGGGAGGGCATGGGCCCTAAGAGTTCTGGCGCAGGCTTTATTGTTATGGAGGACCCAAGGCTTCCTGATAGCGGGCTTTCCGAGTTCCTGAGGTGGGTTGATGAGAAAGAGCTTCCCTGCTTTGGGCATATAGGTATAGGGATTTTCCATCCGCGCTTCAGGAAGGGAAGCGAGGGGCTGATAAAAGAGATGTTCGGGCTTGTTAAGAAGCTTGGCGGAAGCGTCAGCGGAGAGCACGGCATAGGGCTTGCGAAAAAGGAGTATGCCGAGCGGGAGATTATAGAGGAGATAAAGGCCCTCAAGAAGATTTATGATCCTGAGAATATACTTAACAGGGGCAAGATAATATGAAGAGCGAGAGTAAAGCCAAGGCCGGCAAGGGAAAGGAGAAGGGAGGAAAAGAGAAGCAAGGTAAGGCAATAGGCGCTTCAGCTGAACTGCCCACAATCCAGGACTGCTCAAACTGCGGGCTGTGCAAGAGCCTCTGCCCTGTATTCAGGGTGCTATTGGAAGAGACCAAGGGAGCAAGGGGAAGGGCTGTGCTCGCAAAGCTTGACATCAATGATGATATTTATTATCTTTGCACTCTGTGCGGGGCCTGCAAAATAACCTGCCCTGCGGGAATCGACCTGCCTGAGGAGATAAAGAAGATGAGAATTAAGATGGTCTCTCTCGGGGCTGAGACAGAGGCCAGCAAGAAGATGATAGAGAATATAAGAAAATACGGCAACCCCTACGGCAAGGTCGAGAAGGGAAAGATTCCAAAGGAGCTTTACTGCTGCTAAAATGCTGCCATACCATTCTTTCATATCATGGAAAATAGGGCCCATCACTATCCAGAGCTTCGGGCTGATGATGGCTCTTGGGTTTCTTGCTGCTACATACGTGCTTGCGAGGCAGTTCAAGGCTGGAAAAGAGAGAGAGCATGCATATAACCTTGCGATGGTGGCAGTTGTTGCAGGAGTCATCGGCTCAAGGATATTGTTTGCCATAGAGAATCCTGGTGCAGTCTCAGGTTTCATAGAATTCTTTTATTTCTGGGAGGGCGGGCTCTCGTGGTTTGGCGGATTTCTTGGCGGGCTTTTAGGTGTCATTGCATATATCCGGATTAACAAGCTGGGTTTTTGGAATATCGCAGATAAGATGGCACCTGCAATTGCGATAGGCCATTCCTTTGGAAGGCTCGGATGCATTTTAGGTGATGGTGGGCATGTTGGAAAGATAACCTCTATGCCATGGGGCTTTGATGTGGATGGGATAGGCGTTGGAAGGCATGTCACTGCGTGGTACGAGATGATTGGGCTGGCTGCGCTTTTTGGGGTTTTTATGCTATTAAGAAAAAAGAAGCCTTTTCCTGGCTTTGTGTTCTATTCATATCTAGTAGGCTATGGACTCATAAGGTTTGTGTCTGATTTTTTCAGGACAGAGCCAACATATATGGGGCTCACTGTTGCCCAGTACATGAGTATCGGGCTTTTTACTGCTGGAATCGGGCTTATGGCTGCAGGATTCTGGCGGAAGAAGGCTGGAATAAAGAAAGAGGGTTAAGAGCCACATAAGAAAAGCCCTGACCAGGCATTGTAGAATATCTCTCCGAGGGCTGC
>CAYLII010000107.1:0-3039 GCA_964383645.1 uncultured Methanosarcinales archaeon | reverse complement strand
CACACAATATCCTGAAACTCCTTGTAGTTGGGTTCTTCTGACATTTTGTCACCATACAGTAACTAAAATATTGTATACAGTTTGATGATTAGTTTATAAGTTTTTTGGTTTTTTCATAAAGATGAGATTCTGAATTATCCGGCTGTTTTAGCCATATATCCTGTCAAGCTCAGAGAGGACATATTTCCTGTCTATCTCAAGCGCCTCATCAATCTCTTGCAGGGTAGGGTTATTCTCCCCCTCTTGAGGGGGAAAGCTATAGTCTTCAACGAGCTCACTTAACCGGCTATCTCTTAAGAGAAGCGATTTGGTTATATTAAGCTGGAACAGGTTGGTGTTTATGAGGTATAGGCCGGCCGCATCCTTTGAGGGATATGCTTTTTTCAGAGCCATATCCCTGCACATCTGCCAATAGACAAGTTCCTCTGGCTCCAGGTCAATCTCTTTAGACACTAAATATACTGCTTTTACAATGCTGGCGCAGTGCTCGCGCAGGAGCACACCTGTCAGATGGATATCTTTTATGCAGCGGTATGATGCCCCCACCTGGGAGATTATTCCCCAATTTGATTCTCCAATTAGTTCAAGCATGCCTGGCTCTTCAGACATATCTTCTGCTTTTTGGAGAAGAGTAATAAGATCTATCTGCTCTTCAGGGCTTACCTCGTCCATAAATAGGTTTGACCATACTTCCATTACCTTTTCAGATGCTGCCTCCTGAAGGTCCATCTCTGCGAGTGGTTCATAATAGCCCTGATGGGCAAGCGCGATGATGTCGCCTGTGGCGGGCATTTTGCGAAGCTCTGGGTATTTCTCTGCCTCACTGAGGAGGCTATTAAGGATATACAGATTAGCCAGTTTTGCATTAAGGGGATTATCCAAAAATAAGGAGTTAGCTATATCATCAAAATCGAGATTGTTATTCATATTGCCCTTCCAGAGAAAAGGTAATGCATACCCACATATAAATTTAATCAGGACAAAGGCAATTAGTGTTTAAGTAAAGCTATATCTAAAAGAACAGATATATGAGAACAAAAAAGATAAGGAAAAATAAGAACCCTGTTAATTATTTCAGCCTTATGCCCAGTTCGTTGAGCTGGTCTTCGCTCACTTCTGAGGGCGCGCCTGTCATGAGGTCTTCGGCGTTCTTGTTTTTTGGGAATGCAATGACTTCCTTTATCGAGGTCTCGCCTGCCATTAGTGCAGTGAGCCTGTCAAGGCCGAATGCGAGGCCGCCAAGAGGCGGATTTCCGAATTCCATGCCGTCCAAGAGGAAGCCAAACTTCATCCTGGCCTCTTCTTCAGTTATGCCTAGAGCAGAAAATACCTTGGACTGCATCTCCTTATTGTAGATTCTAAGGCTTCCTCCGCCAACTTCCCATCCGTTGAGCACGAGATCATATGCCCTTGATTTCACCTTGCCCATGTCGCTGAAGTCAAGCGTGTCTGGCATTGTGAAGGGGTGATGGGTGGCCTTGTATCTCTGATCTTCCTCGCTGTACTCAAACATGGGGAAATCAATTACCCATCCGAAGTGGAACTTCTCGCCGGGCTTTCTCAGGTCGGGCTTGTCTGAACCGTATGCTGCCATGGCCTGGTCGTAGGGTATTCTCTCAAATGGAATGGTTATGTCCTCGCCCAGCACGTCCTTGAAGACCTTTTTCATCATCCTCTCGCATACGCTTAAGATATCGTCCTCTGTGATAAAGCTCATCTCTATATCTATCTGGGTAAATTCAGGCTGCCTGTCTGCCCTGAGGTCTTCATCTCTTAGGCATTTGGCGAGCTGGAAGTATTTGTCGTAGCCTGCTATCATAAGGAGCTGCTTGAAGAGCTGTGGGCTCTGGGGCAGGGCGTAGAACTTGCCGGGGTTCACCCTGCTTGGGACGAGATAGTCTCTGGCTCCTTCAGGGGTTGATTTGCCCAGTAGGGGGGTCTCTATCTCTAAAAAGCCCTCGCTGTTGAGAAATTCCCTTACTGCAAATGCTATCTTGTGCCTCATTATGATGTTGTTTTTTAGTCTTGGCTTTCTGAGATCGAGCACCCTGTATTTCATCCGGGTCTCTTCTGTGGATTCTATGCTCTCATCCAATTCCATCGGCAGCTGTATCGCCGGGCTGAGTATCTCAAGCTGTTTTGCTTCCACTTCCACCTCGCCTGTGGCAAGCTTTGGGTTGGGCTTTGGCTTTACCTTGACAAGGCCCTCTACAGATATGACTGATTCCCTCTTTATGCTCTGCAGGTCTTTCATGAACTCTGTGCCGAAGAATAGCTGTGTGATGCCGTAGCGGTCCCTGAGGTCAACGAAACCAAACTTGCCCTGTGCTCTGATGGTGTCTACCCATCCTGCAAGCTTTACTGTCTGTCCGTTGTGTTCTTTCCTGAGCTCTCCGCAGTTGTGTGTCCTGTATGCCATTTTGATTACACCCTCCAGGCTGCCTCTAACTGATATGTTATATATATGTCTTTTTATAATGTTTTCTTGTACGTGTTTCATATATGGATATCAATTATTTGGCTAAGGAAGGCCGAAAGCTTTAAATATCAAAACCAATTTGCATGCAACTAAGAAAAGGTATTCTGTCAAGATTTCCAGAGGGTTAGAATGGAGAGCAACGAACAATTAAAAACGGGTACTA
Organism: uncultured Methanosarcinales archaeon; assembly: GCA_964383645.1. Classification (GTDB taxonomy): domain Archaea; phylum Nanobdellota; class Nanobdellia; order Woesearchaeales; family JAGVZT01; genus CAYLII01. The sequence goes on along the minus strand of CAYLII010000107.1, from coordinate 397 downwards.
CAACTGTAGGTATTGTGTGCCAGGACGGGTTGGTCCTGGCTGCGGACAAGAGGGCGACAGCCGGCTATTTTGTGGCTGACAAGAAGGCGGAGAAGGTCCATAAGATAACAGAGAATATGGCCATCACCACTGCAGGAGGGGTATCTGATATCCAGCTTCTGGTAAAGCTGTTGAAGGCTGAGATCAAGCTTAAGACATTAAGGACAAAGCATGACCCTAACATCAAGGAGTGCGCAAATCTCCTTGCGGGCATGGTGTTTTCCAATATAAGGAAGTTTTCAGCTGTGCCTGGCGTGAGCCATTTCATCCTTGGCGGAAAGGACAAGTTCGGCTTCCACCTTTATGATTTGTATCCTGACGGCTCGCTGACAGAGAATGATGAATACATCTCAAGCGG
>CAYLII010000106.1:1258-3079 GCA_964383645.1 uncultured Methanosarcinales archaeon | reverse complement strand
TTCTTCTCATCTTCTGAGAAATAATCATTTTCAGATTCTAACACGTTGATTAACTCCATCTGGGGAGGCATAAGCTTAAGTCTCTCAAAGTCTATAGATACAGGCTTTCCATTTGAATCAACTATGAAATTACTTTGTGTTGAATCTTTGTAGAATGTTTTCGGGGCTTTAACTAATATATCATTTATTGGGTAATATGAATTCACACATTCTCTCGCAAATTCACCTATATCATGTATCTGTGAAACATATCCCACAAATATATCTTCAAACTTGTTTATGAAATATATGCTTCTACCATCAACAATATTCTGTAAGCAGTTTCCATTTCTGTCTATATAAAACTCGTTCTCAATTACATCCTCTATCCTAAGATCTCTATCTTCCATATTCTTCGCCGATGGAATGTATTTTTGAAAGAAGGTTTATAGTATCGGCAATGCAGCTATAAGTCAATTTACCTTCCTCTGCAAGATTTGCAAGTGTCTTCTCCCCGGCATGCTCCATTATGAGATAAGTCCACCTGCCTGAATCAAGCATAGCAAGCGGCTTAGCAATCCTGTCTCCCAATCTCTCATGGAAATACCTTAGGTTCTCATACTCCTGCGTAATCTCATCCCTCTTCTCGCTCCTCTTGAAAATTAGGGTTTTCTTAAGGAACCTGTCAGCGCTGTAGGTCAAAACCTCATTTCGGGAGACTCCTATCCTCTCGAAATTGCCGGCAATCCCAGGATTGCCCACAAGAAGCCTTATTGCGGCCAGATATTCCTCGCCTGCAAGCTCATTGTCGCCCACAACATCAAGAAACTTGGCATACAGCAGATGATACTCAGGATTCTTTGGCTCAGACCTCACCACCAGCCTCATTGTCCTGTCAGCGTCGTTAAAATCCCTTGCCCTAACCTGCCTTGCGAACCTCTCCAGCCTTGACTGGGCGCTGGTGTCAAGAGTCTCATATTCAGACATGTATTCCCACCAGTGAATCCCCTTGCAGAACCTCTTCCTGTATTCATCAGCAGGTATGCCCAGCGATTCAGAATTCTCATTAATCTCATCAGTGTTTGTGGCCATTTCGTCACGGCTTCTCCAGCCACCTTTCAGGGCCATCAGGGGATTGATGCTTGACATAACACCTGAGATTGCATCTATCGGGTTAGTGTAGGCTTGGCCCTTCTTTCCCACAAGCTGGACAGCCTTGTAATACTCGTTAAGGGCATCCTCAATGCTTCCATTCCTGAGATAAAGGTCGCCCAGCCTGAACCTGTTCTTGCGCTCATTTGCAGGATTTGTTGGAATCTCCATAACTTTGAGCTGGTGCTCTATCGCGCTGTCAAGCCTTCCAGTCAGAGAGTCGATGCGCGCCATAGCTGAATTTCCCATCAGTCTCAGGCTGTCGCTGTGGAGCACCCACGAGAGTGCGCTCATGCCCAGATAAGCAGCTGCGGCAAATAGCCCTGAATAAAACACAAGCCCAGCCTCCAATGGAGAAGATAAGGCAGTAAATGGGTTCACCTCATTGGCTAAAGCCATCCCTGCAACATAAGCGCTTGGCATAGCGCCGGCAATGGCAGCAGCAATTCCAGGATGCTCCAGGGGATAATCATAAATTCTCTTCAGCAGGCTTCTTTCTTTATCCTCTGAGAAATCCCTTCTTCTCCCCTCCTCAAAGCCCCTTCTCACAAACTCATTGTTTCTCGCAAGCTCGACCAGATAATACCCTAGCGTATATCCTATCAGTCCTGCCGCAGGCACCCCCTTTTCAGCCATCTCAGGGCTATGCCATGCAATCTCATTCATGAAATCAAAAGCTGCAGGAGTCGC
>CAYLII010000106.1:0-1158 GCA_964383645.1 uncultured Methanosarcinales archaeon | reverse complement strand
CCAGAAAATAATTGTGGAGATAGTGCCGGCATGAAACGCCACAGGCTCTCAGGTAAAGAGGTAAAAGCCCTAAATCTGCTCCTGCTTGAGCTCTACGGCCTGCCGGAATTCATAGCCCGGCAGGCAAACACAGAACTCATAGAAGACACCTTCATCCAGATAAACGGCGAAATCCAGTTCTTCTACCATGAGCAGATTCCAGTTCCAACACTAAGGCTGATACTAAAAAACAACTTTCTAAAGACAGCCACAATAGACATGCCTGCTGTGAAATTCATAGTCAATGGCGCTGACATCATGAGGCCTGGCATAAAGCATATGGGCGATTTTTCCCAGAGCCAGATAATTACGATAATTGACGAGAACAACCATAAGCCGCTAGCCATAGGCCAGGCCCTCTTCTCCTCAGATGAGATGCGTACCATGGACAAGGGCAAAGTAATAAAAAACCTGCATTATGTGGGCGACAGCATCTGGAAGGGCGAGACAGGCGCTCCCAGGTCCTAAGGGATGGTCTCTTGGCAAAGATTTAAAAAATCCATATTCCACTATACCTTATGGTAGCAGATCCGTATGTTCTTGATTCTCCAAAAAATCCTTACGAGTTTGAGGCGCTGGTAAGAAAAGACTTCCAGAATCTTCTTTCTGAGCGGCGCTACAGCCAAAGCGACATATCAGCACTTCTGGTGGCATTCGATACAGCAGCAGAGATCCACCGGAGAAAAGATGAGCGGAGAAAAGTGCCAAAGCCGTTCTGGGAAGGCGAATCAGGAGGAGAGCCATACATAGGCCACATAGGGCGAATCCTAAATTTCATGCTCATAGAGCCGGCATTCGACCACAGGCTGGACTACAGGCTCCTCTCTTCAGCATGCCTCCATGACACACTAGAAACTCTAACTGAAAAAGAGTCAGATCAGTTCCCCTCAAGAGAGCTCGCCCTTGACTTTGTAATGGGCAAATTCTTCACAAACCTTGACAACAGCGGCCTGACAGGCATTATCGCCCCCTCATCAGACACAAGAAAGATAGTCTACTCTCTCTCCAGAAACCATGATGACGTATACTACCGGTCAATAGGCCAGATATTCTCGCTAGAGTCTGAAAACCTCATGCGCGCTCTCACTATCAAGGGCTTTGACAGGATAGACAACAGCA
>CAYLII010000105.1:0-3123 GCA_964383645.1 uncultured Methanosarcinales archaeon | reverse complement strand
CTGCCTGAAAGCACCCTAATCTTCAGGTCCTCGTCGGCCTTCCAGTTTATCTTGACAGCGTCCGCAAGATACTTGCCGAGCTTTCCCTCAAGTATGAACATCGAATCCTTCCAGTACATCCTGCCTGTGAATCCTTCCATAATCATCGGCTTCTCAAGACTCACCACAATATCCATGCTTGGAGAGAATATCTGCACCTCCTCTGCCACAACAGTCACATCAAGACCGTCTGCAGGAACCTCAAAAGTATCTCCATACACCTCTGCAGAAAGCTCTATATTCCTTATTGTCTGGACCTCGGCATCCTTTGAAGATGATGCTGAGGCTTTCTTTCCAGTGTCAAGCACTGCATTGCCTGTAGTCCCAAATGGGTTCTTCAGGTCAACAAGGTTGAGCGCCACAGAAAGCACGATTATCACAACCATGCCAACAACAAGGGCAGACAGGACAAGGGCAGTATTGTCCTTTTTCGGCCTGCCTCTTCCTCCAAACGCGCCCTGCTTGGGCTTGGGATTTATTGAATCTAATTCTTGGTAGTCCATAGACAATCATACACGCATATCGGATATATAAAGTTTTCTTAAGCCCACTGGACATACTGGTGTGAGGTATATAAACTAGAATCTCTTGTCCGTTTAATATGGAAACCCAAATTTGAACATTAAAAGAGCCAGAACTTATTGCTTTGGCAAGAATCCATGCTCATCTTTGTGGAGATGGATGCATCTGCACCTACAAAACCTCTGAACCGGACAGAATCAATAGAGCAGAGATTATTTACTGCAATACTAATCCCTTACTTATAGATTCTTTCAGGAAAGACATGAATTCATTATTTGGTGTTAAAATGACATATGTGTCCAAGCAACAAGCAGTTAGGGTAAAAAGCCTTAGAATTGTGGATTTTCTCTCACAATTGGGAAAATACAGTTGCCGGGAGTGGGATGTTCCTAATATATTCAAGAATTCCTCTCAGGATGTCAGATTAGAGTGGATAAGGGCTTATATGCAAGACGAAGGATATCTTATTGCTAAGAAGAATCTGGTCCGTGTAAAATCAATGAATAACAATGGACTAGAAAGCATTAAACAAATGTTAGGTGATATGGGAATAGATTCATGGATTACCGGGATAAATTGCGATGGTTCTTGGTACCTTAATATTAGAAGAATGCAAGGATTAGCAGACTTCTACAAAAAACCCTGCCGAAAAAAGGTAGCGAGGGGAGGATTTGAACCTCCGACCTCCGGGTTATGAGCCCGACGAGCACTCCTAGCTGCTCTACCTCGCTGTGACCATATAAGGAAGGAGAGGCTATTTATAAATCTTGCCCAAAACAAAACTTACAAAACAAAAGGTGTTTAGGGATATCTGGAATTATCTGGAAAATTCCAAAACCAGCGGGAAACAGAGTTTCCCTGGGCTTTGGATTTCTCCAAAATCCAAAACCTATAAAAGGCGTTTCCTTTTCAGCTGTTATGGAATGGAAAAAGCCGCATTGTTAATCAAAGGCCTGTCAAAACACTTCAAGGTAGGCAAAAAAAAGTTCTACGCTCTCAAGAAGGTTGATCTGGCTGTAAATGAGGGAGAGGTATTTGGCTTCCTTGGCCCAAACGGGGCAGGCAAGACAACCCTCCTAAACTGCGTCACAGGCATGCTCCTCCCTGATTCTGGCACGATAGAGATATTTGGCGAGAACATCATGGAGAAAGAGGACTACCTCGAGCAGGTGAACTTTGTCTCAGGCGAATCCAGGTTCCACTGGAACCTCACACCAGTCCAGATCCTAAGGTTCTTCTCCAAGATCTACAACATCCCGCGCAAGACATCTGAAGCCAGGATAGCAGAGCTAATCAAGACCTTTGAGATATCCTCATTCCAGGACAAGAGATTCGATTCGCTCTCCACAGGCCAACGCACAAGGGTCATCCTTGCAAAAGCCCTCATCAACGAGCCCAGGCTGCTCCTTCTGGACGAGCCCACAGTAGGGCTTGATCCGGACATCGCAAGAAAAGTCAGGGAAAAGATCCAGCAGGTCAACAAGGAAAAAAAGACCACCATCATCCTCACCAGCCACTACATGTCAGAGGTCGAGCAGCTCTGCAAAAGGATAGCCTTCATCAGCAAGGGTGAAATCATAGACATTGGCGAGGTAAAGGATATCATGAAAGACAGGTTCAAGGACTATGAGCTCATAATCGACCTCTTGGACGCAAAAGACCCCGCCTCGCTGAGGAAACTAGGCCTAAAAGTTAAGGGCAGCCAGGTATCTATGACAATTGCCAACGAAGAAGGCATTTCCGAAATCATCTCCCGCCTGGTCGGGAAAGGCTACCACATAAAAGATATCGAAGTCAAGCGCCCAAAGCTTGAGGACTACTTTGTCAAGATAGCAGGTGAGAAAAGATGATTAGGCCCTACAAGATAGGAGCAATGCTTTATGCAGACATCATCACATTCACCAAGACCAAGGAGAGGATGGTAGAGTACCTCTTTTTCCCCATAACCTCCACTATAATCTGGGCGCTCTTCGCAAAATCTGTATTTCCCTCAGCACCCCAGATGGGCCTGATGTTTCTCATAATCAACATATTCTGGAGCTTCTCATACCATGCCCAAAGCGCAGTAAACCTCCAGATCAACATGGATGTCTGGAGCAGAAGCCTAAACCAGATACTGGTCTCAGGCATATCAGAGCTGGAATTCATCTTTGCAAGGCTCATCTTTGCCACCTTCACATCACTCTTCATTGCGACCCTGATGCTGGGGATTGCCTCCACATTCGGCTTTGCCCTGCCGCCCGCCTCAATGCTGGCGCCGCTTGTTGCAGTATCCATACTTGCCGCATCTGGCTGGTCTGTGCTTGTGGTAGCACTCTACCTCAGGCTTGGGAAAGACTATGCCTTTTTGTCATGGAGCTTTTTCCAGGTAGTGGTGCTGTTCTCAGCCCCATTTTTCCCGATAACAGTATATCCCCTGCCTCTCCAATACCTCGCGAAACTGATACCCCAGACATGGATATTCGAGTCGATAAAGCAGATGTCATCTGCAGGCCAAATCAACGCCAGCTACATACTGTACGCATTCCTGCTGTCCCTTGCGCTATTAGTGATAGTCTTTCC
>CAYLII010000104.1:0-3216 GCA_964383645.1 uncultured Methanosarcinales archaeon | reverse complement strand
CATTAACAAGTGCAAGGGAAACTTATACTACAGCGGAGGCTCATGCACCTCAAACTGTACATGCTCATACACAATCCAGAACTGCGACCTCCAGGACAACTGGTACAGCACAACCACCACCCAGTGGGTTGACATAGACCGGTGCACAGAAAAAGAGCAGGTCTGGCAGGAATACAGGGATTACACCTGCTCAGCAGGAGGCTGTACATATGCAGTAACCTCCACAAGATGGCTTGACACTGGCACCACCAGGAATAAGCCTGTTGGAACAGCCTGCGGGGACTCTGCAGACACAGAATGTGACAATCCTGATACCTGCGATGGTGCGGGAATCTGCCAGCCAAACTACGAATCTATATCCACTATCTGCAGATCTGATGCAGGCGAGTGTGATGTTGCAGAGTACTGCACAGGCACAGGTCCGAACTGCCCTGCAGACTTATTTGAGCCCTCAGGCATGGCCTGCGGCAGCCCATTGGATACAGAGTGCGACAATCCCGACACCTGCTCAGGAACCAGTTCTCAATGCCTTGCTAATCTTGAGCCTTCAGGCACATCATGCTCTGACAGCCTCTTCTGCAACGGAGCAGAGAAATGCGACGGGACAGGAATCTGCCTTGACGGCACAGCGCCTGACTGCTCTCCAAACGATCTTCAAGAGGTATCAACCTGCGGCTACAGTCCGGATGATAATTCCTTCACATGGGATTCAGCCCAGGGCTTTACATCTTTATGCGACGAGGCGGCTGACGCATGCACAACCTCATCATACAGCTTAACCCATACCTGCGACACTGAGAAATGCAATGCAGAGTGCGAGACTGATGCGGACTGCGGGCCCTGCATGATGTGCAGCGCCTGCGAGTGCGTTTATGCAGGAAGGCCGACAGGAGAGACAGGAGGCAGCGGATTTGCAGGAAGCCTTCCGGGCGACACTAATGTGAATGCAGGCCCTAGCGAGCCCAAAGAGGGCGAGATTGATCTTTTTACAACCACACCCACAACAGGGTTTGGCCTTGAGCTTGACATCAATCCGGGCAGCATCTGCCCCCAGATCCTTGGAGGAGATGAGGCGCCAAAGTTCCATGTCAACACATGGACAGACGGCGAGTTCACGCTTGCTGACTTTGCGCTTGGCGCTGGCTGGGCAGGAAGGTCATATGCTTTTGACGGCGAGACAATAACATTCAGCATGAAAGTACTTGACCTTGACGGAATAACCGAAAGCTGCGTCCATGCTTATGTCACTCTTGACAACGGCGTCGATCCTAAGGTTGTTGAGTGCGCCCTTGCAAGCACAGAACCCTACATAGACCTTGACACCTGCGCATATTATCCTGGTGCTATCGGAAATTATGAATGCAACTATATTGTTGAGAGCGCAGAGCAAAGAAATGGCGAATACTGGGTGTCTGTAAGCGTCGAAGAGGGCTGCAACAGCGACTGCGTAGACTATGCGCCCGGACTAACAACACTTTTCCTCAACCCTGCAGTAGGCCTAACATTGAGCGCGCAAAGCTCTCCAAGCGGGTTTGGCTTCTATTACACTGCAGAAGGAGATGTGCTAGGTATTAAGCCTGTGGCAGGAGGCCAGATCTACACCCCGTACTTCACAATAGAAAATTCGGCAGATGCTGAATCAGGGCTCTACATGATGCTCAAGCTCTACGGAACAGACTTTGTCGCGGACTCAACTGCGCCAGCCATGTGCCCCACCTCAAACGTGCTTGACATTGGCTATGTTGAGTACATGGCAAGAAAGCTCAACTCCCAGCAGACCTGGACAGCTGTCCCTGACGGCACAAACTACGGAGTGCTCGAAGCTGACTATGTCTTCAGGAACTTTTTTGGCCCTGAAGTAAACGGCTGGTCTAACTTCATTGGTGTGGGAGATGAGATCACTATGAGGCTAAGGCTTAACATCCCATCGCCATGCGAGGGAAGCTTCACCGAGGGCGGAGACATAATGTTCGTGGGCCAGGTCATATAGGCCAGAAGTTTCTTTTTTTTCTTTTGTTTCTTGTGTTTTTACACTAGATTTAAATACTTGTAAATCCTGTGAAATCCTCATGAGGAAAGCTACGCTGTTTCTCATCTTCTTGGTTCTACTCGCACCCATGACATCCGCGCTTGACATAGTGATAACCGGCGAGGGAGACTGGCCTATCCAGGTCTATAAGGCTGTCGGAAAAGACATGGACAGCAAGAGCGGCAACACCTGGACTGACAGGAGCGGGAGCGCAGACAAGGCAAGGCAGCAGGAGGTAGACATAGGAAGGTCAGACTACGCCTCTGACAGCGCCGCAAAATCTGCAGAGGAGATAGCCGCAAACCTAAAGAATGCCTCAAAAGGCAACGTTTCCCTCAGCTACAAGAAAAGCAACACCTCATCTGAAATCACAGTCACCGGCCCGCTGGGCTCAGTCACAAGAGTGTACAACAACACCGGAAACATGAGCAGCCAGGCAGACCAGATTCTTAAGGATATAGGCACTGTTTCAGAGGGCTGCAAGGCAGATAGCGACTGCGAAGACAGCGACGAGTGCACAACAGACTCCTGCGTTTCTGGGGTGTGCGTCTATGAGTTCATACCCTGCGGCAAAAAAATAGAAGGGGTTCTTGAAGAAATGGTGGGCAAAGAGCTAGGGATTCCTCTCCTTGGAAACCAGAGGATAAGAATCCAGCTAAAGGACGGGACTATCCTGACAAATGCAGAGGTTGAGGAAGGCAGGCTCTCTAGCTATGGAAAAGATATGGGAGAAGAAACATTGAGGCTGATACTTGCAGACGAAAGCCTGGCAGACCAGATAAAATCATCAGAGGATCCCCTGGGAGCATTCATGGATATGAAACGCCAGGGCCAGATAATAATAGAGCCAATAGGCTTTGGCAACAAGGTCAGGTTCTTCTTTGCCGGCATTATCGCTGGAATTGCGGATATATTTGTATAGATAAAAATGGAGTTGCGGGGCAGCTTCTAGACAAGGATAAGGGTTAACCCAGAAAAGAGGAAATGATACCTAGTTTTTCCGGCATTCTACCGAGAGGTAAGCCTAGAGAACGGAAAGACGGCTGAAGATACATGAACTCTATTTTCTTCTTATCTTATTTATTAGAAAATGTATTCCGACAGCTATTCCACCAATTAGAATTCGTGCCATGATTAAGGCAATTACTTTTCCATGAGTATCTTTTATTGGGGCAAATGCCGACAAC
>CAYLII010000103.1:0-3220 GCA_964383645.1 uncultured Methanosarcinales archaeon | reverse complement strand
GCTGCGCCTGATGCAGCTACAGAAGTCTCAGCAGATTCTGCCTTTGGCTCGTCCTTGTGGAGCATTATCTGTATCGGCCCGAAATGCTGCCTTTGGGATAGGTCAATCTTCCTGTCCTTAGAAAGATGGAGCAGGGGGATGAAAGTATACACCTTCTCTTCCTTTGTCTCTGTCTTCAGAAGATTTGTGAAGAACAGAGGCTTGTCATCCTTTGAGAATATCATGGTTATCCTCTTGTACATGTCTGTGATGAGAGAGCCTATATCAACCTCCCTCTTTGGCCGCTCCATCGGCTTGATAGGCACATTTCTTAAAACCCTCCTGTTATTGACCTCAAGCGCCTTCTCAAGCGACTCTATAAGGTCATAGATGGAAACTTTCCTTGTCCTTGGCTGAGGGGTCCTTGGCATCAGAGAGGGAAACCCTACTTCTGCTGTCGCATACGCTCCTGAAAGCTCGCCCTCGAGCTGGTTGTAGAACTCGTCAGTTAACTCGCCCTCTGTCCTGTCAGCGCTCGCTATCAGCCTGTCAAGCTGGTTCATGTCCTCGCCCACAAGCCTCTGGCTCTTGATTTTCAGGAGAATTGCCGCAGCAAGAAGCACTTTTCCGCTTATCCTAAAATCCATCTCCTTAAGCTTCCTGAGCATATGGACATATTTCTTAGTAAGAAGCCCTAGATCCACATCCCATGGGTCCATGCCCTCCTCTCTGACAAGCTTGTAGATGATGCTCTGCCATGTAACCTCGTCAGAGCCGAGCAGAAGGTCAAATATCTGTTGCTGCATGTTATCTTTTCCTCTTTTCAATAAGTTATTAGTATATTGTAATTATATTCTGTAATTATAATCTGAGTATATACTAATATTGAATCATTGAATCCTAATATCGGGATCTATAACCTCTTGCCTTGGAAAGCAAGTTATTTTCTGCACCTGTTTCAGGTGCCTATTAGGCGCCTATTTTCTATCCTGATATACGCTTATATATAAAGTTATGTTGTCTCCAGTATATGAATCCGGCCAGATATCCGGCAGGATTAGGCAGGTCAGAAACAAAATAAGGTAAGGCTTCGCCTTATTTAAAATTAACTGAATGCACACTGCACACCCCCTAATATTTTTAGAACTTCTAAAACCTACACCTTCTATATTTATCTGTAAGAATCCATTAGACCAAGCACGATGTCAGCATAATAATAGCCCACATCCATCGGGCCGTAGGCCTTTAGCCCGTCTCTTACACTTCCTGTGCGGGATATGAGGCCAGAAATCATATCTGTCCCGTATTGGACATTGAATTCAGGATCAAGAAGCTCATCTATGCTAGGCCTGTTTGCAAAGCAGGGCCCGTTGATGCACATAAACTCAGCCGCAATCCCGTCCCTTGGCATCACCTGCATCAGCCCAACAGCCCCGCTGTGGGACATCACCTCAGGCTGGCCTCCGCTCTCCTGAAGCATCATGGCAGCTATAAGATCAGGCTCAACACCATGCTCGCCTGCCTCCCTTGTTATGATATTGCACCACTGCTGTATCGAGGCAGGGTATGAGGGGGATATCTTGCATTCACTATGCGCCGCCATATCCACTTCCTGAAGGGAATATTCAGCCGCCTCTTCCAAAGGCAGATTTTCTTCTGATTTTCCATATAATCTCTCGTTAGCAATAACCTCAGGCTGGCATGACGGAGAGGTGCATAATGAAGGATAACTTGAGCTTGGCAGATTGGACCTATAATCTGCAAACCACATCACTCCTGCTGTAGCTGCAGCAAGGCCAAAAAGCACAGCTCCCTTTGTTAGCCCATCCATACTGCCCTGTTTATTTCCCTGTTTCATTTTAAGAAAAAATAAAAACCAGAAAAAACCTTTACCTTGTCATCTGCTCATACAATAGTGTGGTCTTCTCTGCAAGTATGTCCCAAAGCTCATTATTCAGATAAATGGTAGCATCGCTAATAATCTGCTGCTCATTTGGGTCAATAGAAGATGCTTTGTATGTTGATGTAGTATAGCCCTCGCTGTTTCCGCTTACGATTCTGACAAGGTCTGCAGTAAAGTCATCCCCCTTGTCAGTTATGGTTATTCCTGTACCGTCAGCGCATGTAACCTCAAGAATATTTGTCTTGCCAAAACCTGTCTCTCTAAAGCTCTCCAGGCAATCATTCCCAACCTGTCTGTTTGTTATGTGATAAGCGGTATTGTTGCTTCCAACTCCTGCCTCATACAGGCCAAAACCTACAAGAATAGCTGCGACAGGAACACCTATAGCCCACTTCTTGCTTATCTTTGGCATAGCTACACTTCTTTTTCCCTTTACTGGTCCCATATTGCCAATCTGGCTTGCGTCGTTATCCATATTCATTTTCCTTACCCCCAATTGTGTTTTAGATATATTTTAGATACCACCCCTTACCGCACCGGGTGAGTCTTGGATATGAGAATTAACGCCCTATGCAGCGTATATAGGGGGATTCCCGCCCTTTTATAAACCTTATGTTACTGTAATAACTTTTAAGTAGTAAAATGTTATTGGGATATTGCAGTCAGTTATTATCGCATTTCCCCATCTAATAACTCATTAGATCGCAGACCATCTGATTGCAGGCCATCCCTGCCCTACTTCTTCTTTCCGCTCACTATGTAAAGGCTCGCAAGTTTGGGATTGTCGCTCTCAAAGATCTTGTCCCCGGAAATGCCCATGTAGTATTCGCCCTCTGCCTCAAAGAATTGCCCAATCGCCCTCTCAAGCTCGCCAAGCTCCTTGTGCTTCATCCTCCTCATGTAAGAATCCGGCTCAGCTGTCTGCTCCTCAAAATACTGCGAGCCTGTGTTAAGAAGCATCACCACAATCTTTCCCCCGGGCGCAAGCACCCTCTCTGCTTCCCTAATTGTTGCCCTGTAATCATTAATGAACTGGAGCGACGCAACATAGATTGCTGCATCAAAACTGTTGTCAGGAAAGTCCATCCTCTCGGCATTGCCAATAACCTGCCTTATCGTATCAGGAGCCCCCTCAAGCGCCTCCCTCGACACATCAAGCCCAGTAACATCAAACCCGTCATCTGTAAGCATCCTCTCTATCATCGCAGGCCCACAGCCCACAGAAAGCACCCTCCTGTATCCCTCAAGAGCCCTGCTCAGATAAGAATGCTCCTTATCAAACACAGCCCTCCAGAAAGGCATCTCGCAAATCTCTTTGTATGTTGTCATCTTCACGCG
>CAYLII010000102.1:0-3342 GCA_964383645.1 uncultured Methanosarcinales archaeon | reverse complement strand
TACTTATACTTGTAGCGGTGCGCCCCCCTCATGAAATCATACTCCTCAAATCTCCCGGCAATCTCAGAATTGAGGCTCAGTTCAAGCAGCACCCTCCCTGGAGAATTCTTGGCAATCTCGGAATTGTGGGTGATAATGTAATCAAAAAACACACCATTATACAAAAATACAAGCAGGAACGCGACAGGTTCACCATTTTTTGTGAGATATAATATATCCGCCTGGTCCCTGTGCACAAGTTCAGTAATAATAGACCTGAAAAAAGCCTTGTTCCTCTCGTCATTGAACAGGCTTGGTGTAGGAGTATCTTTCCATCTCTCTATATGCTGGATAAACACTATCTCAAGCAGCTCAGCTGCATCGCCTCTTGTTTCCCTGCAGCTTATTATATCGCTTCCACCATCCCTGATAAACCTTCGGGCAATTTTTCCCATCTTCTTGCCGTTATGGTGCTTTTTCCCGTTAGGCAGTCCATTCTGGGGTGTATCTTCGCCATCATCCACATCTTCAGCGTTGCCATATTTTTCGCTATTATCTGCACCATTCACGCCCTCTTCCCTTACAAAAGAGGGGGAAATGTCGCAGGCATATGCTCCTAAGAATGGCGCTGGCCTGCGCCCACGTCTCAGCAAAGCTATTGTATTGGATCTCTCTGAAATCCTGTTAAGACTTATGAAATCCCAATCCTTCCTGTTCTTCTTCAGGAAATCGCAGATCTCCTGCACAATCCTGCTCCCTTTTTCAGGGACTATGAAATCAGAATAGTCAGATAAAGGCATCCCTATAAACTCAACCTTTCTTGACCTTATGCCCATAGTTCTTATTTCTGACACCATCAGCGGTGCTATGCCCTCAAGTCTGCCGTGATTCCGGACTGCAAGCACATATAGCCTCTTGCCCTCTCCAAAAACATTCCACCAGTTGGAAACCCATTCATAAGTCATGAATACCGTCTTGTTATGGCACCTTTCCAGAAGTGTATTCCATTCTGCCTCAAGGCTCTTCAAACCCTCAGCTGCATCTATCTTAGAAACACTGTACAATCCCCCATCATTCTGTGCAGTTCTCATCTTATTACCAGTTCATCTCGCAATTCAACCCGTAATTCAACTAACAATTCAACTCATACTCTAAGCCATTTCCAAATCCATTCCCCAATCCATCCTGCTCAACCACATTCTGCACAAGCACATTTTGCTCAAACTCTTCCTGCTCAAACCCTTCCCTTACCTATCGTATTCCTCAGCCAGAGATATATCCTTGCAGGCAATACTTCTAGGCCTACCAGCTTGTTCCTAAACAGCCTCATGTCATCACCATACATTATTGGGATCCGCTTTAGCTCATAAGGGTCTGAGTATATAGAGTTCTTTCCAGGGATATAACTAGCCGCGCACTCAAATCCTGCATCCTTTACAAGCCTCTTTATCTTTCTGTTGAAATCGCAGCTATAGCCATTAGGGTAGCAGAAAGAAGACACCCTTCTTCCAAGCGCGCGCTCAATCGCTCTCTTTGAGCCAGTTATCTCCCTTTCCGCCTCCTCAGGAGGGATATTTGTTAGTATCGGATGAGTAATTGTATGGGCCCCGAATGATATGCCGTTTTTGGCCATCTTTGCAGCCTCTGCCCAGGATATGAATAAGTCCCTGTTCTCTTCTCCCGATGGAATCCTTACTCCCAGCAACCCGGCAAGCCTTGAAATCACCAGGTTCTTGCCTGCTTCATCCATGTACTTAAGCTTTGAAGATATCTTCCTGATGGCCCTTGGCCTGTCGCCCTTCCTGCACAGCCTGAACCTGCCCAGGCCCCCTAGCCTAAACCCTCTTGCTTCTGTCCTGTTAATTACATAGGCCACCTTGTCCCACCAGAACATCTCCCTGCTGCTGATAGCCTCTGTAGAGAGAAATATAGTGGCCGGCAGGCCGTGCTTCATAAGTATAGGATATGCATTATTGTAATTGTCCTTATACCCGTCATCAAATGTTATCACAACAGAATTCTTTTTTGGTGGCGTCTTTCTCCTGAGGCATTCCAGAAACTCATCAAGTGATATCACATTATACCTCTCCTTGAGAAATCTCATCTGCCTCTCAAAATTTTTGGGGTTTGCGCTTATGACTTCCCTGTCAAGGCTGGACTCATCCTCTTTATTTGCAATCCGGTGGTACACAAGTATCACCGTCTTCCTGCTCCCCAGCCTGTAAAGCAGGCTGCTAAGTCCTGAATAATAACTTAAATCCGAGACAGCTTTCCTGACCCAGCCAATCATTTTCCAGCCCTCTTTATCAGCCTGAAGTACTTCTTGAAAAACACCTTCTCTGAGAAATTATCCTCATAAGCCCTTATCACTTCGCTCCTCTTATACCTATTCCTGTCAAAATCCCTTATCAGCCTGGCCAGTTTACTCTTATTCCTGAATATGAGGCCCTTGTCAAGCTTCTCCACAATCTCTGGGATTCCCCCCATCGCAGAGCCCATCACAGGCGTGCCTAGCGACAGGCTCTCTAGCGCGATAAGCGGGTTATTCTCAGGCCACAAGGAAGGCATTATCAGCGCCTGGGCAGACCTTATAAGTGGGAAAAGCTGCCCCTGGTTCTTCCAGCCCAGAAGATGGACATTCTTTATTCTCCTATCTATGATTCTCCTCATAGCCTCGCTTTCTGCATCACCCTTCCCCACCACCAGCAGTTTCTTGTCTGTCTTTGAAAACACCTCGATGAGATCAAAGATCCCTTTATTCTCTGTCAGGACACCTGCATAGATGAAGAAATTACCCTTGCGCTTCGCCCTGCTGCCCTTCAAAGGGTTATAGATAAAATTATTTATCACATTCACATTCTTGAAATCCTTCTTAAGAATATCACCCATGAATCTGCTAGGCGCAATTATCTCATCAATTCCTAAGAGGGCTGCCCTGAAATCCTCAGAGCTCCTAAAAAATTGGTATGGCTTTCGGTTTCTCAGGCAGCAGGAAAAGCAGTCCCTCGTCTTGCATGTCTTCCTGCCGTCCATCATATCATACTTGTGGCACACCAGCCAATAGTCATGCGCAGTATACAGGCTTTTGTAATTGCCCTGCTTTCTCAGGATGCCATATCCGAGGAGTGAGATGTTGTGGTGGTGCACAACATCAAATTTTTCTCTCTTCACCAGGTCAGTAAAATAATCCAAAGTATATTTCTGGCTCCCAATGCAGAAGTTCAGGATGGGCTCAAGCCTCCCAAGCGGAGACATCATAGTGTGGATTGTCAGATTCCTTATCTCTCCGGCGGGCTCTTTCTTGTCCTTCCTCTTGAACTCATACGCATCCATGCTGTGCATCACATGGACATCATGCCCCAT
>CAYLII010000101.1:0-3385 GCA_964383645.1 uncultured Methanosarcinales archaeon | reverse complement strand
ACTCTCCTGTTGAATGCGAGATGTCTGAAGAGTGTGAATATCATTATTATGCTGAAGACGACCAATCACGCTGCGACCCTAATTTAGCTAAGAAATGTTACTGCCTTACAGAATTTAGTATTACTACTGAAGATAAACACTGCCTTTTGTTAGATGGGCCTGAGGGAGATTATATCCTTGCCGAGGACCAGACTCTCTGTGAGGATTCTAGCTCGGCTGATGATTCTGAGACAGTATGTTGCGTAAGTAAAGATTCAAATGATAATTTTGTCTGCGATGAGGTTGCAAAAACAGAATGTGATTCCGAAGAGTATGTGTCTGAACCTTGTGATCAAGTGCCCTCATGTCTTGTAGATAAAGTATGTTGTTATGACCAAACTATTGATTATGTAACACTTGTGGAGGAGTGCATATCCCCCAACTATATTGTCAAAAACACTAATTGTGTCATTGGGGGTATGGGGTGCTGTGAGTATGGTCGTAATAATGTAAATGCAGGGTGCACTTTAGTCGAAAATGAGGAAAAATGCGATTCATATGAAATTGATTACACATGGTTTGCAAATTTCCATGAGGATAAATTATGTGCGGAGATAAATGAATGCAATGGGCTGGTCATAAATGATGATAATGATGATGAGCCCGCAGAGGAAGTAATACCTGGCTGTGAAAACATCAATTCCTGCGTGGACTATGTGAACGTGGGTTATAATGGAATCTATAAATGCAATGAGGATGACCCCTGTAATGTAAACTCTGGAGAATGCTTTTCTGCCAGTTCAGGAGACAAATGCTGTGATGAGTATGAGGATTGTGCTTTGCAATGCTTGCCTCTTCAGGGATCTGGCTATTATAGCACAGTATCCTTTGTGCCTATTTTGGGTGAACCTGGCGACACCTACTATAATGATGCGGTAGATTTATGCTATAAATGTGCGGAGGGTAGTTGGGTAACTACTTCTCCCACTGAATGTTATGACGGATGTTATTATAATAACCAACTGGTGAGTTTCAATACACCCACTTGGATAGATCATGAATGCAAAACCTGCACTTACACCGGAGATGTTGAAGAGTCCACCGAATGTGTGGGCTGCCCCGGTGATGGAGGTTTATTAATTGATGGGTGGACAGGGTTGAAATGGATTGCTACTGTTCAGCAATGCTATAAATGTATAAATCTGGTTACAACTAATGTTGATGAGGAAGTATGTTGCGATTCTGACGTAGGATGTGACACTAAATGCCCTGCTAACCCATCACTATCGCTACCTGATGGAGACCTAGGCCAGACATATTATCTCAATGGTCTTTGTTATAAATGCACCAATGCTGTGTGGGAACAAGTGTTGGATCAGTCTGTATGTCTGGAATCCTGTTATTATGAGAGTGAATTTGTGCCTGTTGGTATCCCTATCTGGGTTGGAGGTGAATGTAAAATCTGCAGCCACGAGGGTGAGGTTTCAGATTCTCCTCTTTGCTATGGGTGTTCTGGTGATTCCCTAGGATTGACTGATGGGTGGTCTGGTATTGAATGGGCAAATAGCGCATGTTATAAATGTGTGGATAATACAAACATACAAAATACAATTGAAAAAATAACCGATATTCAACTTTATGAGAGTAGTTGCTTAAATAAGGGCTATTGTACATATGAGGATACAAGATTTGAACTTGGCACTTCAATCTGTTATATTGGTGATTTGCCTAATACAAACAGATATGACGTGTCTATCAAAAAAACATGTGGTGGTAGTCTAGAATACCCCACTTGGGAAACAACTGAATGTAATAGTATATGCGAGCTCGAAAATGATGATTCATATCTTGTTTTAGGTTCAGGAGGTTGCTGATTTCTCCTTTATTAATTAATCTCCTCTCCAGCTGAATCTCATCTGTCTTAGTGTGTTTAGTCCAGAATGGGAGGGATTACTTCTTATTCTCCCTCTTCTTCCCCATCCCCTTATATATCTGCTTTAGCCACTTCTCCTCTATGAGCACGTATTTCCTGAGGGAGAGGAGAGCCTTCTCGAGGTCAAGGAGCATCCAGCTGTCTCCCTGGGAGTGCTGCCAGAGCGCCTCGTCAATAAGGTACTGCCAGTCAAAGGCGCTATCCCTTGACAATATGAGCACCATATCATCGAAATCATTCTGTCTCTCTGTTATAGCCTTCAGCTGCACGATATGCTCCTTCCTGAGCACAAAGATCTTCAGCGTCTTCTTGCCCCTGAACTCATGGAGCGCGTAGAAATCCTCCCTCATCCTTGGGCTCAGCCGGGTCCTGAATATCCTGCCTGCGAAAAGGTCCAGCCTAAAGCCCTCCCTCACAAACATGAGAGGCCTATTCTTGTCCCTAAGCTTCTCGGGGATATACACCCTTATTGGATCCTTCTCCTCAAAGCCAATCCTCCTTATAGCCTCAATAAAAACAGACCTCTGCCCCTCGTCAAGAAACAGCAGGTCCACATCCTTCGATTCCTCCTTATAGCCGTAGAACATCATGGCATTGCCCCCAAAGGCATAGCACGTCACATCCTCTCCTAGGCTGTCTGCAACAATCCTGAACAGCTCCATCTGGTCTTTATGCGTTATCATAGTTCCCCCTTGTTAAGGTCCCCCTCCTTGAAAGGAAGCCCCACATTCCATTTTTTCTCGATACCATAATGCTTGGGGTTTACATGCCTGAAATCCCTTATTATGTATTTCGTTGTTTTAGGCGAATAAACCTTGAAATAACCCGGAATCTTTCCAGACCTGTACATCAGCCGAGCCACGTCATAGAGGGCTCCAACCTCCTGCACAAGATCCTCTTTTTTTGCAAGCCTGTAGAGCTTTCTCCAGTCTTTTATGTGCCCAAAAAGCCTGAGGCCTGCAAGTATCAGCCGAAAGCTCCTTGTCTTAATAGCATCTATCAGCGCATCCTCCTCAGTGTATATGCCGTGAACCTGGTGGTCGAACCACTCATTCACCTTGAAATTAGGAGAGTGCTTATTTATGATGTCAAACATGCCCCTCTCCCTGGGAAGCTGCTTCCAGAGCCTGATCTTGTAAAGCCGCTTCCTCCTCCCGCCTCCAGACACAGTCACATAGCCCTCCTTCTTCAGCCGTGACATCAGGTTTAGGGCGCTCTGCCTGCCTATCCCAAGCTTCTCTGCCGCGAGCTCAATAGTCTGGAGCCCTTCAATCTTCCTGAGCATCTCAATATCAACATCAGCCATAATTCATGTTATCCATCAAAACTAATATATAAATGTTTCTAAAATAAGATTATCTTAAAGCTTATATGCTCCATTCACCTGCCTGGGCGCACCCATTATATTCCTTTTCCCAAAAAATATATCCACTCCATCCCAACAATATTTTTAAGCTAGAACAACTATCAAGG
>CAYLII010000100.1:0-3403 GCA_964383645.1 uncultured Methanosarcinales archaeon | reverse complement strand
ATAGAAACATTTTTATATCCCAATATAGAATTATGTATACTGAATATCTGGTCTACAGAGGACACCAGAGAAAGACCAAGTGATATCCATGGACGTCTCAGGTAAAGCCGGAAAGATGGAAAATGAGGAGTCTATCTACATCCACGAGCTCCAGCGCCTTGAGCCAAAGGCTGCAGAGATAGAGAGCGTCCGGCTGATAAGGGAAATTAAAAGAGTAAATTCTTACCCCCTAACTGAGCAGAAGCTCTTTACCCACCTCTCAAAATATTTTGCCACCCAGTTGGATATAGACACTATGGAATATTCCCTCTCCAAAATAGAGCCTGCCCTAAAAGAGATTGCTGTCTTCAGCCCCTCAGACACACTGCTTGAGCCAATAAATATCAAGCGGTCCATTGGCATCCTGAGGGAAGTAGAGCCCTCGCTCAACAACAACATCGTCTACGCAAAGGAGATGCTTACTCTCCAGCAGACCATGATAAAAGAGCTGGCAGAGGCCATGAACGCCCTCCACGACTCAAAGAGCTCAAAAGAGATGGCAGCCTGCAACGACCGCTTCAGCCCAATATTTGAGAAAATCCTCAGAAACGACAAATTCGCGCTGAAGCATGACGACCTCATATTCGAGGCCCATCGTGAGCACATCGATGATTTGGGAAGGATGATACCAAATGGCTATTTCTTCCACATCCTTCTCGAGGAGGAAATAAAAAAGACGCCCTTCGAGCAGATAAGGCAGCGCCTGCCTAAAAGCATGGTGGCCCAGTCAGAAAGGATAACCAGCTATGTGAAAGAGATACAAAAAGGTGTGGACTCAGCCTATTACCTAAACATGCGGATGATAAATATCGCCCTGTTATTATATGCATATGTCAAGTGGCTCTGTCCAAAAGTATGATGAGGAGTTTTTTATGAGCTCTATTTTTCTTTTTCTTCTATATTTCGTTATCTCTTAGTCATCTATTTTTTGGCCAGCGCGCGGGCGGAAAGCGCAAATATGGCTATGAAAAACACTAGTCCATAGGTGCAGCTTGGAAGCCCAAGAGAATACTTGCATGCGCCTCCAATGCACTCTGTAAAGAAAATCTCTTTCACGCTAAAATAGCCAGCAAAAAGGATTCCCGCAAGAGAGACAGCAAGATTGCCCTTGATGAGCGCTCTCTTCTGGCCGGATGCCTTCTTTAAGAAAGCTCCAGCACCTGAGAATATGAGCATTAGGCTAAACATCACAAACCCGTATATGCATGTCGGAAGCCCCAGGAATATGGCGCAAGGCTCGTTCAGTGGGCAGGTCTGCATAATCAGCCTTGAAAATGTGAGATAGCCTGAGAACAGGAAACCCATCACAGCCAGCGCAAACATAACCTTAAGAGCTTTTGCTTGTTCCATGCCACCCCGGCAGCAGACAATATATATTAACATTTCCCCTTTAAGCTAAACCAATACCGCGCCCGCCATTAATATCATATATCGAAATATTTATAAATAAGCGGAAAACCCCAATTAGACGCGAATCAGGTTTTTTCGCAGTAATATTATATTAAAAGTATTCAAAGGAGGGTTTTTAAAATGGCTGACAAGAAAGAACATATGAACGTCGTGTTCATCGGGCACGTTGATCACGGCAAATCTACCACTGTAGGTAGGCTGTTGTTTGATTCAAAGAACATCGATGAGCAGACGATGAGAAAGCTCACAGACCTCGCAAAGGAGCTTGGGAAACCCGGCTTCGAGTTTGCCTACGTAATGGACAAGCTCAAGGAGGAGAGGGAAAGAGGCGTCACAATCGACCTCGCCCACAAGAAGTTCGACACACCCAAATACTACTTTACCATCATCGACGCACCAGGCCACAGGGATTTCGTCAAGAACATGATTACAGGCGCATCCCAGGCAGACGCTGCAGTAGTGGTAATCGCTGCAACTGACGGCATCATGGCCCAGACAAGGGAGCACGTCTTCCTGTCAAAGACATTGGGTGTCGGCCAGATTATAATCGGCATCAACAAGATGGACATGGTCAACTTCGACCAGAAGAAATATGATGAGAGGAAGAAGGAGATTGGAGACCTCTTGAGGACAGTCGGCTATGACCCCAGTAAGATAAACTTCGTGCCCATGGCCGGCCTTAAGGGAGACAACATCTTCAACAAGAGCCCGAACATGCCATGGTACACAGGACCTACTCTGTATGAGGCTCTTGATTCGCTGTCTGTTCCAGAGAAGCCAACAAATCTCGCTCTGAGACTGCCAATCCAGGACCTTTATAACATCAAGGGAATCGGAATAGTCGCAGTCGGTAAAGTCGAGACAGGAATTCTCAAGATGAACGACAAGGTCATAATCGTTCCTGGCAGAAGCGGAACAGGAATCACCGCAGAAGTCAAGTCAATTGAGATGCACCACGAGACAATTCCCCAGGCCATCCCTGGCGATAACGTGGGATTCAACCTCAAGGGCGTTGACAAGAAGGATGCCGCAAGAGGCGACGTAATGGGCCCTGTGTCCAATCCGCCCGCCATTGCAGTTGAGTTCACTGCCCAGGTAATCATATTGAACCACCCGACTGTGGTCACTGTCGGCTACACACCTGTGTTCCATATCCACACAGCACAGGTCGCATGCCAGATCACAGAGATAGTGAAAAAGCTCGATCCAAAGACAGGCGCGACACTTGCAGAGCACCCTGACTTCGTGAAGAACGGAGACGCGGCAATTATAAAGCTCAAGCCGGTCCAGCCAGTCGTAATCGAGAAGAAGGCAGACTTCCCCCAGATGGCGAGATTCGCGGTCAGGGATTCAGGAGCCACAGTAGCAGCCGGAATGTGCATAGATCTGGTGAGGAAAAACTAGGAGTTTTTCCTTCCCCTTTTTTATGCATGGTCAACGTGATGTTCATCATGTGGAAGGATAGGTCGTCAAAATGCAAAGAGCAAGAATAAAGCTGGCAAGCACGGATATCAGCAAAATCAATGAGACGTGCGCGAACATAAAGGAGATAGCAGAGAAGACAGGTGTCGATATGCGAGGACCTATCCCGCTTCCCACAAAGAAGCTGAAGGTCACCACACGTAAGGCGCCATGCGGAAACGGCACAGCAACCTGGGACCGGTTTGAGATGAGAATCCACAAGAGGCTCATCGAGCTCGGTATCGACGAGCGTGCTCTCAGGCTGGTCATGAGGGTGCCAATCCCAGAAGGCCTCAACATCGAGATTGAGATGGTTGACAAGTAAATCCATTCTTTTTTTATTCCTTAACTTTTTTCTTACGGTTTTTCTATTATCTCTTATCAGGGTTCTTTAGCACAGATTTGGTCAGCAACCAGCCGTGAATTTATATCACCTATAATATATATTTTTAGTAACTAATGAGTAGTAACATAATCGAAAGGTTTATATACT
>CAYLII010000099.1:0-3418 GCA_964383645.1 uncultured Methanosarcinales archaeon | reverse complement strand
ATAACCTAGGAACGAAGCATGAGTGACTATGCTTACGGGGATACCAGCTCATATAATATTCTCAGAACTAAAGCGAGTTGATGCTTGCCTGAACCCGTGAAGGCAAGTATGTTGCCTTGGCAACTTTAGCAGCCCTCGAAGAGATTTTCTACAGAACCCCTAAAATCCTAAACATTTAAATATATCCCCTGCATGTCTTAAGGCAGGAGGGGGAAATGGTAAAGACTATAATGTTTGATTTCTGGGGCACACTTGTTGAGAATGGGGTATTTCCAAGTCCTGTAAGGCAGGCAAAGATGATACTTAGGATAGACAAGCTCCCATTCCCGCTTTTCATCCTTGAGTTTGAGAAAGCCCTCATGACAAAGAGGTTTGACGACCTCTATCAGGCTTTTGAGAATGTGAGCAACCAGTTTGATCTCAGGCCTGACAAGCAGAGGCAGGACATGCTTGTAGGCATGTGGAACAAGAACAAGCTTCTCGCAAAGCCTTTTTCTGACACAGAGGAAATGCTTGAAAGACTAAAAAAGAGCCACCGGATAGTGCTTGTGGCAAACACAGACAGCTTTTCTGTAGAGTCTGTGCTTGACAAATACGCCATGAGAAAATATTTTGACGCAATCTACCTCTCATGCGACATTGGTCTCCTCAAATCCAACCCCAAAATGTTTGAGACAGTGCTTGAGAAAGAGGGCATAACAGGGGATGACGCAATAATGGTGGGAGACAGTATAGAATCAGACCTAATCGGGGCTGAGAAAGCAGGAATAAAAGGGATTCTGCTTGACAGGAACAACAAGAGGAACCATCCCAACAGGATAACAAATCTGGCTGAGCTTGAGAAATTTCTATAATTCTCTTATAAACCTCTTATTATAACCCTTTTTCTATAATACACTACAATCACATATTCAATCTATAACCAATTATATTATCTCACAACGCACTATAACCAGCAGGCTTCTGGCCCAAAAAAGCAAATTATTTAAACCCCTAGCTTGAAAATCAGGTATATGCCCGAATTAGAGCTGAAAAAGAGGCCGAAGAACCCAATCATAATAGAGGGCTTTCCAGGCTTTGGGCTGGTCGGAACGATTACCACAGAGTTTCTGATAGAGCATCTGAAGACAGAGCACATAGGAAGAATCACACTTGAGGACGCGCCGGCAATGGTTGCAATCCATGAGAACAAGCTTGTTGAGCCAATGGGCCTGTTCTACAACGAAAAATACAACATACTCATACTTCACTCTATAAACTCTGCGCCAGGCACAGAATGGAAGATAGCAGAGCTCATCAAGAACCTGGCGAATGATATAGGTGCAAAAGAGATAATCTGTATTGAGGGCGTTGGCTCTTCGGCAGAGTCAGACGAGTCAAGGGTATTTTATTTCTCAAACAACCCTGAGCGGGATGCCGCACTAAAAGCCCTGAAAATAGAGCCTCTCCAGGAGGGAATTATCATGGGAGTCACGTCTGCACTACTCCTAAAGATGGAAAAAGAGCCGATAAGTGCGATATTCGCAGAGACACACTCAAACCTGCCGGACAGCAAGGCGGCTGCAAAGGTGATAGATGTCCTTGACAGGTATCTAGGGCTGAATGTTGACCCTAAACCTCTCATGGAAACCGCCCAGAAGTTTGAGGACAAGCTAAAAGATATCATCACATCCAGCTCAAAGGCGGCAAGGATGAAGGATGAAAAGACGCTCAGCTATTTCGGATGAGTGCGGGTTAGGCATAAAATATTTATTTCTGCTATCTGAATCTATCTAAATCTGACTAACATGGGAAGAAAAGAGGATCTTAGGCAGGTTGACAAATGGGCCAGATGGTTTGGCCTTGACAGATTAAGACTGGGCAGTTATATCCATACTATCAAGATACCCGGCGCCCGCAGGAATCCAGACCTTGTAGTGGACAGAGATAATGGCGACATATTCATAAAAGGCACTGACGAGTGGGTCGGAAATGTGTATGACTGCAGAACAGATTAGGCAAAAATTTGGCTGTTATTAATTTTTTAATATATTGTCACTTATTAGTGGTTAAAAATCAAAAAATTTATATACTAATCCTCTCAAATACATAATAGGTGGTAAAAATATCCAGAGTAAAAGATACGTCAGGCATCATAAGGCACGGGATTAAGCCAGGAGATAGTGTAACCCCTGGCGTTGTGAATGAGATACGCAGAGGACACCCCAGCCTTGCAGGCACTCTAATGAGATATGTGGCTACAGGCGCAGTAGAGGTATACTCGCTTCCGGGCACTATAACCTATTATCTGACAAAACTATCTATTCTCTCAATAGCGAGAAAGAATAATCTCAACCCGAGCGAGACTGATCTTGAGGTGATGGTTGCAGGAGTGGAGAACAATGAGCTGGTGGACAGCACTGACAGCGACATCAACAACACACTTGCAAAATACTATGCGGGGCTTGCTGGAAGAGCTGCCCTTGCGACTGCTGAATACTACACTCTTGCTCAGACTCCTGGCGGACAGCAGGCTATGCAGAGCATTCTTAACATAATAGGTATGAAATGATATCGTTAGTGTGATATCCAGAAATACGCTTACCGCATCACTGCTTGCCCTTCTGCCTGCACTCGTCGCAATAAAGTCTGAGCTTGTGCTTGACGACAAATTTTTTCCTGCATCCCTTGCAGACCCTGAACAATTTGTAGCTTTTTACCATCCTCTCAAAAAACATCTAATCCGATTCTGTTTTTAAAGGTTGCTTTTTTTAATCGCGCATTGGCAATAAATGAGGATAATCCTATAACACACTATCTTTAACTTCTGCAGTATCTTTCAGGTTGTATCCTCTTCTGCACAAAAATATTATCCCTCCTTCATTCAGATGTAATCCATCAACAAATCAACAACCTCGTTTTAAAACACGAGGTATGCTTTTCTATTAATCATACGGGACAAAAACAGGAGGTATATGGCCTCTTCCAATTTTTTTGATATCTCCTATAAAATATATCTTTGATAATAACCTTTGCAAGATATTTTTTGAATAATATAAAATCAGCCTTAAATTAATGCTTAAATAAATTAATCAAAAACTATAAATATTATAATAAATAATTATTAAAATAATTAAGCAAAAATCATAATTATTAGGAACTAAAATATCTAAGCAAAAATCACTTTTTGTGAACAATACGGGTTGGGGCGCGACCCACTTAACCACGCCTTCCGGCAGGATTTTAAGCAAATCCTAATTAACCTGCTGGATGGATAAGGATATGCCCATATTCAAAGATGCGACCCTACTTATGATGGTAAGAGATGAGCTTATCAACCCTGCGGGTGGCATATATCCCATGCTGACACAGCAGGCGCCCTACTATGAACGGGCTATTGTGGTGGATACTGGTTCAAAGGACGGGACGAGGCAGCTTC
>CAYLII010000098.1:0-3527 GCA_964383645.1 uncultured Methanosarcinales archaeon | reverse complement strand
TTATCTGCTTTGCGAGAGGCTCTTTTATCATCTCCCTAAGGTAGCCTGCGATAGCCCTTGCGCCCTCAGGAAAGAGCGAGCTTGTCTTCTTGCTCCCCACAACCTCAGGGAAAGCCTCAAATGGCACACCTATATGAAATCCCTTGTTTCCGGAGAACTTGCAGCTCACACAGGTTATTTTGTAGTGCTTCAGCGCCTTTATTATGAGGTCGGCAGCAATCTTGGAATAATCCAGGACAGCGCAGTCTATGTCCAGCACTAGGTCCCAGCCAGTCCTCAGGCTGTCAAGCTGCTTTCTCTCAATAGATGTGTCAAGCTGGAGTGGGTTGCTCCAGATTTCCTCAGATGAGTGAAATGATGTGGCGCCCTGCTTTGCAAGCTCAAAAACATCACTGGGGTGGTTGAGAACATCCGGCCTTTTCCCGAACTTATCAGTATATTTTACAGCAATCTCCTTTCCGCCTGCGTGCTCAACAATTGCCTTCTGAACCTCAGGCCTCTTGTAGTGCTTCAGGGCAGCGCTCAAAAGTAGCATGGGGTGGCTGTAAGCCAGCTGATTTAAGTATTTTTTGGGCCTTATCCAGGCCCGCCACTAAAAATTTATATACCTCTTCCCCAGCAAGTGGTATAATGCAAGACAGCAGGATTAGGCAAAAAGAAGAGCTGGAAGAGTGGCTCTTGCGTTTAAGGGATAGGGATGTACTGATTATAGTCGAGGGCAAGAAAGACAGGGCAGCCCTAAACAGGCTGGGCCTTGCAAATATTATCACTTTGGAGGGTCCCCAATACAAGAATGTGGAAAGGATAGCAGAGCTGGCCGCCTCTGCAAAAAGAGCTGTTATTCTTACAGACCTAGATCCTGAGGGAAAAAAGCTTTACTCTAGACTGAAAAAAGACCTGGGGGAGCATGGCATTGAAATAGATGACAGGTTCAGGGAATTCCTATTCAGGAAGACAAAGCTAAGGCAGATAGAGGGATTAGACACTTATATCCAGAACCTAGGCTGATATCATCATTCATGAAAATCAGAATTAATCAAAATTAAAAACAACTATTTCACATTGCTTCTAGCTTCCTTATCCTGTCCTCAAGAGGAGGGTGGGTGCTGAAAAGGTTGTGAACGAATGAGAAAACACCCCCTTTCTTGAACGGGTTTGCGATGTAGAGATGGGCAGTTGCATTTGTGGCATTCTTTACAGGCATGTTCTCCTTTGAGATTTTCCTGAGCGCATCGGCAAGCCCTTTTGGGTGCCTGCTAAGGAGCGCGCCGCTCGCGTCAGCAAGATACTCCCTTTTCCTTGAGATGGCAAGCTTGATAAGGTTTGCGATAAGTGGGGCAAGAATAGCGAGCACAAGCCCTATGGCAATAAAAGCGAGCTGGAGGTTTCCCCCTCCTTTGTTATCCCTGTCCTTGCCTGCGCCACCCCAGAGAAATCCCCTGAGAAGAAAATCGCTGAGTATAGCCACAATCCCAACAAGCACTGCAGCAAATAGCATTGTCCGGATGTCATAATTCTTTATATGGCTCATCTCATGGGCAATAACCCCCTCTAGCTCCTGCCTGTTGAGCTTGCCAAGCGCGCCTGTGGTCACAGCTATTGAAGAGTGCTTTGGGTCTCTTCCTGTTGCAAAGGCGTTTATAGCATTATCATTTATGACGTAAACCTTTGGCATGGGAAGCCCTGCTGCGATAGACAGCCCCTCAACAGTGTTGATAAGATAGGCATGCTCGCTCTTGTTTGCAGGTTTAGCTCCTGAAAGGGCAAGCACCACCTTGTCGCCTGAGAAGTAGCTTATCAGGCTCCAGATGAGAGTAAATGCGACAGCAAAAAAAATACCTAAGTAGCCCAGGTCAAAAACTATGTCAAACACATAGCCTATTGCCATTACCAGCAACAGAAACAGGAAGAACAGAAGGTATGTCTTCCACTTGTTTGAGCTTATCTCATCATATAGTTTTGCCATTCCTTTTTGGCAAGGAGGAGGAATTTAAAAAACTTTTGGGTCTTGCGGCCCAATCAGGAATCATTGTTTGTGCCTTTGGGTGCCATTATGACACTATAATCCCGTACTGGATGGCAATTCTTGGTATATATTGGATAATCCTGAAGAACATTGTGTTGGGATAGACCTCTATGTAGCCGTCCTTTACCCCAAGCTCAACGGTCTTGAGGGTATTCTCATCAAATAGGTTGGCTATCTGGGTGTGGGATTCGCCATATCCCACTTCATCAATGAGGAGCATGCGGTAGTAATCCCCAAGCATGCTGTCATAGTCTGAACCATTGTAATAGTCCCTAAGCTCTGAGAGCTGGCTGCTGCCCAATGAACTAGAATTAGCCAGGCTGAATCCCGTAGTCTTCAGCGCTGATGTGAGTGTTCCATTGTTGACAAACACAAACAGGTTTGTGGAGTTTGCGTATTCGCTCTTTAACTGCCTGTAATCAAAGCCGGCCATGACAACACCTGCTGCGATCACAAGCAGAATAACAAGCAATATAGTTAGCAGGACTCTTGTAATCCTGCTGATAACCTTTATTATGAATATACCTAGAATAATTGCAAAAAAAAGAAAAATAATCTCAAGGAGGCCCACTCTACACCATCTCAAGGCCGGTGGGCATGTCTACAGGCGTCTCCTGGGGCGGATTTACTACAAGGCTGTTGTATGTAATGACAATCTTGGAGTCTCCAGATGAGATTTCTCTCTTTAGTGGCATGCCCCTGTATGTCCAGAGCCAGATCTTTTCGCTCTTTTCATCTTTGTTGACATAGCTTACCACAATTGCCTTCTTGCTGTCCCATTCAGAGTCCTCAACCTTCTCTCCGTTGTCGATATATGCAATTATCTCTAGCGGAGTCTCCATGTTGAAAGAGTCAAACATAACTTCCTTAGCCTTCTTGCCCTTGCAGTCCACAGTGTCGTCGCACACCAGATATGCAAGACCCTTTGACTTGTCCAGATAGATATCATAATACACGAAATCCCCGTCTTTCTGGAATGAATCGTAATGTATCCTCAGCTTGTCTCCCTTCGCATAATGCTTGGAAGTGTATCTGGAAGACTCAGTTGACTGGTAGACATATTGGAAGTAATTCACGCTATCGCTCTTTGCAAGGGTATCCTTTATCTCCTGCGAAAGCTTTACCTCAACTGGCGCAGGCACATCAGGCACCTCTTCAGGCGGCTCTTCTGCTGCCGGACCTGTCGTGTCCCCTGGCGTGGTTTGGGGTGGAGCTGTCTCGCATCCCACCACAGATATGACCAATCCTATCAGTACAAGAATCCCTATCAAAAACTTTGAATCCATATATATACACCTCCTCTTAACTTCATCTTTTTGGATTTCAATATATAAATATTTCCCTAAAATCTGCTCTGTAGAAAATGTAGGCTGCCATCTGGATTTACGAGCTTCGCAGCGCAATTTCATTTAAGACAGGCAGTGGGATGGCCGTTAGAAGTTGCGCAGCAACTTATAACCTAGGAACGAAGCATGAGTGACTATGCTTACGGGGATACCAG
>CAYLII010000097.1:0-3528 GCA_964383645.1 uncultured Methanosarcinales archaeon | reverse complement strand
TCCTTGGCGCACTACTTGCCTCAGGCGACAAGAAGCGGGCGCTCAGAGCAGGACTGGCATTTACTCTTTCCATATACATAGCATATTTCCTGTTCGGGCTCGGTCTTTTCTCAGCACTCCAGATATCAGGCCTATCCTATTGGTTCTATAAAATAATAGGCGTGCTTGCAATAATAATTGGCCTTGCCAACATCAAGGATTTCCTCTGGTACGGTGGAGGGGGATTCGTGATGGAGATTCCCAGGTCATGGAGGCCAAAACTAAAGACCATGCTTGGTGCAGTCACATCGCCATTTGGAGCATTCACCATGGGCTTTGCAGTCTGCCTTTTTGAGCTGCCCTGCACAGGAGGCCCATACATATTCATCCTTGGACTCCTAGCAGAGAAAACCACAATGATGGCCTCAATACCGATACTTCTGCTCTACAACCTGTTCTTTGTGCTGCCTTTACTGGTAATATCTTTAGCAATATACTTAGGTTTTGCAAGCACTGAAAAGGCAAATGAATGGAAGGACAAGAATCTCAGGGTTCTGCACCTTGTGGCAGGGCTTGTCATGCTTGCACTTGGAATCCTTGTAGTTTTGGGGATTATATAACAAGACAGAGGAATTAACCAGGCATAGGAAGTGGGTGGAACAAAGAGTAGCCAAAGACAAGCATGGATTAGATAATTGGAGATTATTTGTAACTAATAAGTAGTAACAAACAAAAGATTTAAATACAAGTTCTGCTTTAATTATGAATATGGCATATGAAAACATAGGCAACATCGCAAGCTATACCCCAAGGCAGATGGCAGTAAAAACCCATGGGCTAATCACCTCGCCAGAGCTTGTAATGAAGCTATACACAATGCTTCCCAAGGGAAGCGAGGCCCAAGATGGGGATATAAAAGAATCCAATATAGATTCTGCAAAGAGGTTTCTCCTAGATAGGATAGGCGAGGGCGAGATAAAGCCAGAGATGTCCGGGATGGGCTTTGCCATACTCTCAGAGGATGTCCTAAACGCTACTGTGTGGGCGAACGATTTTCCAGTACTAGGTATAAACAAGGTTTATTTCTTTAGTGAGCAAGATTTAAGCGATGCAAAAAAAGCAGACCCAAACAAGAGTGGCGCATACTGCGCCTATGAGGCAAGAATCCTGGCATATGAGGCTGAAAAATGGCTGGCATACCTCAAATCCCCCATGCAGGAATCCGACAAGGCAGCCTATCTTGAGTCAGGCCTTGAGACTATAATTGGCTGATAATAAGTGGCAAAGTATATCCTTATAAGCATCTCAACATCTACAATTCATACAATTCCCAAATATAATCAAAATCTATATATACTCAATTCTCCCAGAGATTAACCAGGGGTGATAAAATGTTAAATATCTGGCATTATCTTCTGATATCATTAGGGCTGAATATACTTATGTTCATTCCTGCATTCATCTTTAAGACAGACAAGCTTACAGACCTAAGCTATGCTCTTTCGTTCATAGCGCTGGCAATAATCTCGCTCATCCTGGGCGGCACTTCATCTATAAAACTCCTGCTGGCAGGGATGGTAATCCTATGGGGCATAAGGCTTGGCGCATTCCTGTTCATAAGGATAAGAAAGCAGAACAAGGACAAGCGCTTTGACGGCATAAGAGAATCATTTCCTAAGTTCCTCCAGTTCTGGGTGCTCCAGGGCCTCTCAGTCTGGGTAATCATGCTGCCTGCTCTGTTCTTCATCTCAACCCCCTCACTGTTGGCATTATGGCCAGGTTTCCTGATATGGGTGATAGGGCTGTCTGTAGAGACAATATCCGACCTCCAGAAATACCGCTTCACCCAGAACCCGAAAAACAAAGGTAAATTCATAAGCTCAGGTCTCTGGAAATACTCAAGGCACCCGAACTACTTCGGCGAGATCCTCTGCTGGATAGGTGTCTACATCTTCGCTTTCGCATCACTAGCACCCTTGCAAAAACTCACAGCGCTTGCAAGCCCGCTCTACATAATAGTGCTTCTCATCTTCGTCACAGGGCTACCCCTCTTAGAGAAATCTGCGGATAGCAAATGGGGCAGCCAGAAGACATATCAGGAATACAAGCGGAAGACCAGCGTGCTGATACCCTGGGTGCCAAAAAAATGATACCTGCTAAAATAAAAAAATATCTCCTTGCATTCGGGATAGTGCTCGCTATAGACATGGTGTGGCTCATGCTTATCATGAGCTCATTCTACAACAGCCAATTCAGCGGATTTGCGCGCCCCGAGCCTATTCCCATATGGTCGGCTGTCATGGCATGGGCCCTCATCCCGCTTGGCATAGTCCTATTTGTAGACCCCCTCTCAAAGACCCGCAGGCAGAGCCTATTCTATGGCGCCCTGTACGGATTCATCCTATATGGTCTATATGACTTCACAAATTACGCCACCCTGGCAGGCTGGAGTATAACTCTTCTTGCAGTTGATATCCTCTGGGGCACATTCCTATGCGCGGTATCATCATTACTGCTAAATCTTATAACAAAGAAATGGAAAAAATAAATACATCTGTAGATAAGACATAGATAAGTATAATAAGTATAGGTAATATTACTATTAATAGACAATATGCCAAAAATCAAGGGGGTGTAATCAAATGGGAAAATATCTAAAATCTGTCTTGCTGGGTCTGGTAATTCTGGCGCTTCTTCCTCTAGTGGCCTTGGCCACAGAAGACTGCGCGACAAGCTGCGATTCAGAAGGAATTGAATGCGGCACATGGAACATAGGCGGGGTTGAGCTATGCTGTGGCACATGCCCCCGCGGCTCATACTGCGACCATGGCGCATGTGAAGAGTACTGCGAATCCCACGATGAGAGGCGCTGCTACAGAGGAGATGTCTGGTGGTACGACAGCTGCGGCAACAGGGAGAGCAGATACGACACCTGCGAAGACTACTGCAGGGACGGCAGATGCAGGGATTATGATGACGATGATGACTATTATCACGATCATAGCTATTACTACTATGATGATTACTATGGAGGCTACTATTCGGGCCATTACTACTATGATTCCAGCTACTACAGCTCAGACTATCCTTACTGGGACGCCAGGCGCAGATGCGACACCTTCTGCAACTACCCTTCTGTGTGCGCAGAGACAGGGAGAAACGGCTGCGGCTCTTCATGCAGCAGGCAGACTGAAGGAATAGGGTGCGGGGTTAGTGGGGTCTGCTCAGGCGGAACCTGCATCTCAAGAGAGAGCTCTTCCAAAGAAGAGGCTGTTGTCCAGGGCATGGCGGCATATAATATAATAGCCTATCCTGTGCCTATTCAGAAGGAAAGCGAAATAGGCATCTCAGATGCGTTTGTGATAGCATTCCTTCTGGCAGGCAGTGTCCTATTCCTGGTTGTAATAGGGATGCTGGTAATGTACATGTTGAGGAGATAAGCAGAGGGTGCAAAGCCTTAAATCCAAAACAGCATTACCCTGTAAGGTATGACAGGCGTAAGAAAGGTTCTATGCACTCTGTCCATTGCAGGGGCATTGCTCTCATCAT
>CAYLII010000096.1:0-3574 GCA_964383645.1 uncultured Methanosarcinales archaeon | reverse complement strand
TGCCATAACATGGGTCATGCCAACCTTGTATCCGGCAAAACCGAGGAAGCCGACTTCTTTTGTGCTTGCCCATGTCCTGGTCTTGGGGTAGATTCTTTTAGCCCTGACCCTAGGATAGAACTGCATGCTTCCTCTCCTCGGGCTTCTTGTCGTTGCCATGTTGGTTCAGCGTTTTTTGTTTAGCTTTTTTCAGCGCTCCACCTTTATGAGCGCAATATGATAGAGGGTAATACGAAGTCACCCTCGCTGCTAAAATAGCCTCTTTGTGGGCCGTCCCTGCAGAAATTTATGAGGTTTTACTGGGACTGCCCTTTTCAGGCCGTTTTAACATAAACCGAGATACTTGAATATATCTCAGTATTATTCACACTCCCGAACAGCTATTGTGGGGATTATGGGTTATTTATAAATGTATCGGTTTGGCCCCAAAGCCTAAAAAATCGCCCCTAATCATGGATTGATGTCAGGGATTGGTGTCGGAAAATGGTCTTGTGCAGGCCTCATCAATAGGTTTAAATAAAATTTTCCATCACCATTTGTATTCAGGGGGTATACTTTATATTCAAGGGGCATAAGGGGTATAGGATGGGCACAGGAAATTCAGCCATGTTTGAGACAGGAGATTTCTTAAGAGAGCTCTCTGCGCAAAGGGACAACCTGAAGAGGTGCGAGCTTGTCCGCTCGAGAGTTGATTCTATTGTAGGGGATTATGGGCTAAACGACCTTGTGGATGTGAGTATAGAGAAGCTGAATTCAGTAATGGTGCAAAAGGGCCTATATAATATAGTGGTGAGCGTTCCTGATGCCAGGGGGGCTGGAAGAAAGGGGCAATCTCTTGACGAGCTTTTTTTCTCATGCCATACTGACGCGATAAATATGTCGCTTCGCGATTCTGTAGGCCCGGGCATGAATGACAATGGAAGCGGGGCGGCTGTGCTGCTCCATGATCTGGAGGATAATCTTATTCATCTCTCAGAAGAGGCAGGACAGGGCAGGCTTGATGGAGAGAGGCTGTCAGAATTGCCAAGGACAACTTACCTGTTTTTTTCAGGCGAGGAGGGCAGTCTCAAGGGGGTGGGTGTATCGGGCGTTGCTGCCGGGCTTGCGTATGCTTTCCCAGGCGTTATTATCGGCCAGATGATATTTCCGGGTTTGGGCGCTCTCGTGCCTGCGGCTTATTCTCTGGTGCTGATGGAGAGCATGAGCAGGTCGTCTATGTTTAACCCTGGGCTGTGCGGCTCGTATTCGTGGGCGATGGGTATGGATAAAGAGGAGATTGCAAAGCCCAAGGCGCTTGTGAATTTTGATATGGTCGGCAATTACGCCCCTTCTGTAGATGGGGGGCTTAAGGGGCTGATAAAAGAGATGTTTGGAAGGGATAGGAAGAAAGGGGCGCAGGACAGCAGCCTTGATAATGCATTTTCAAGAGAAGGCCTTAGGACTGTTGTCGTGCCTGATTCGAATATAGGCACAAGCCCGTCGAGCTGGGTGATTCCAATTAAGCATGACCTCCTTTCGCCGTCGGTTGGTGAGGCAGTGTATGCCCAAAGCGTGAAGGGCAAAAGGCTTTACAATGTGAGAAATCAGCTTTCGCTTGGGAGTTCCGACCATGCCTCTGCCCAGCAGGTCTCTGACAAGAGGGGAGGAAATCTCAGGTCTGCGATGATGATAGGACTGGGGGGCATGGAGCCGGGCCATGAGATCCACACAGGAAAAGACAATTATGTTGACGAGTCTGACCTTGAGTTCTCATGCATGGTGGCAGAGAGCATTGCGGAAAATCTTGGGAGAGAATGGAAAAACTATTCACAGGTGAGCCACCTTGAGGAGCTGTCTTATGCAGGGCTGTTTTCCGACGGAAAAGAAGGGCTTGCGCTTGCAAGGTGCTATGATGCTGAAAGGGACCAGTGGGTCAATCTGTATTTCAGGGTTTCTGAGGACGGGATGAATAAGATAAATGAGAAAAGAGATACTGCCATCCGTCTTCTTCCAGAGCAAATGATTGACTGGGATCTGAAGAATGATATTGCCAGAAGAGGTGTGCTGAAGAATTATGAGGGATACACAAAAGCGCCGTCAGAGGGGACAAGGCTTGAGTTCTGCGGAAATGAATATGCCCTTATAGAGGCTGGCGAAGCGAAGAGGAGATGGGCTGAGGCAAAAGCGGATGCAGCAAGATTCCTTTCAGACAGGCAGATAATTCCCATGCTTGGCGCAGCAGTGCCTATCACAAGCGCAGTGACTGGCGCTGGTGTTGCGCTTGCCGGAGCAGTGTCATCTGTCCCTCTTCAGGCAGCAATAGTTCTTGGCGCAGGGGCAGCGTCTTTATGGTCGGGGTATCAGATTATCAAGATACCGCTCAGGTATTCCAATGTTGTGGGAGAGACAATCTATGACCTTGAGGCAGAGAGAGCGAACAGCCAGCTGTGCAGGGCTGTCAGGCTGGGATGAGCTTGTCTGGAGCTGGAATCCAATAATCCCTCAGGCTGAGAGGCCATTAGATGTGGTGAGCCTGCGCTCAGAATTTCTCTATCTTGCCTGGATTTTTTCTTATCCTCTCAAGGATTGCCCTGCTTGTGAGCAGATTCTTTTTCGCGCCTCTGCCGCTGATGACTGATTCAGAGTTAGCAAGCCCCATCCTGAGCGCGAAATGCGTGCTGTTTTTCCTGATTAGGCCATAGAGGAAAGAGGCCGCAAATGCGTCTCCTGCGCCAGTAGTCTCCATCACCTTTATCTTGTGGGCCAGGATGTGGAGGCATTCCCTGCTGTCATAGGCGTAGGCGCCGTTCTTGCCGTCTGTTATGACTACTGTTTTTGGCCCCATGGCGCTGAGTGTGTAGAGCAGGTCTTTTATCGCGCCCTTTCCAGCGATAGCTTCGGCCTCTTCTTTGTTTAGGATGAGAAGTGTTGTGTTCCGGAGCACTTTCGCCAGGTAGCGCTGGCCTTTTTCGGCGAGATAGATTGAGGGGTTGAATGCGATCTTGATGCTGTTTTTGGCAGCGTATTCAGAGAGACTCTCAAGCACCTTGAATGAGTTGTCGACGAGCGCAGAGAAATAGAACCATCTTGTCTTTAGTTTTTTCAGGTTTATCTCTGAGGGGGTGAGGGTATCGATTACTCCCTTGTATGCAAGGATTGTCCTGTCCTGCTCGATTGAGTCCAGGATTATGGAGTAGGCTGTCATGCCCTCTCCTTTTGTGCCCAGGTAGTCTATCTTCTGCTTTTTCAGGAGGTCTAGGACCTGCTTTCCGCCGCCGTCCCTGCCGAGCTTTCCGAGGTAGCCCACATTTAGCCCAAGCCTCTTGAGCGCCACTGCTGTGTTTGTGCCGCCTCCCCCAACCTGGAAGTCAAGGTTCCTGATGAGTATCTTAGCCCCTGCAGGGTATGCCAAAAGCTCTTCCTCATTTATTGTCTTGCTGTCTTTACCAACACTCTTTATCTTGATGAGTTCAGAGATAGTGTCGACAAACACATCAACTGTTGCAGAACCTACTGTTATCACATCATACATAAGGCGCACCTCTTTGGCATGATATTTCACAGACAGGATTATATATAAATCTTTCTTTAGAAA
>CAYLII010000095.1:0-3701 GCA_964383645.1 uncultured Methanosarcinales archaeon | reverse complement strand
CGAACTGCTGGAATAGGCAGCCCTCAACAAAGGGTATCTCTTTTGCATGCTGCATGAACAGGTCTTTTACTGACATGGGGGAAAATAAAATCCAGGGAGTATATTAATCTTTTCCAACCAAGAACTATAAGGACACAAAAACTTTATAACCGACCTGGCTTTTTGAGAGGGCATGGAGAAGAGGGTGGACATAAAGACGGGGTTCCTGTGCAACAACAACTGCAGGTTCTGCGTGCAGGCGGACAATAAGTATAGGGGAAACCGCTCGAAAGAGGATATCTTTAGGGATATGGAAGAGGCCCTAAAGACAGGCTGTAAGGGGGTTGTGCTTACAGGAGGAGAGGTTTCCATAAGAGAGGATTTCTTTGAGCTTATCAGGCATGCGAAGGAGCTGGGCTTTGAGGAGATCCAGGTCCAGACAAACGGAAGAAGGTTCTATTACAGGGATTTCTGCGAGAAGGCAATCGCTGCTGGGCTAACTGAGTTTGCGCCAGCTATTCATGGGCATATTGCTGAGCTTCATGATTTCCTTACTCAGGCTCCCGGAAGCTTTGTCCAGACCAGGCAGGCGATAAAAAACATGGTGGAGCTAGGGGTGCCTGTGATAACCAATACTGTAGTGGTAAAGCCAAATTACAGGTACCTGCCAGAGATTGCAGAGATGCTTGTTGAACTGGGGGTGAGCCAGTACCAGTTCGCGTTCATGCACGGCATGGGAAATGCTATGAAGAATTTTGAGCAGATGATGCCATCAGTTAGCCTTGCTGCGCCTTACATCCACAAGGGCCTCCAGGTGGGAATTGACGCAGGGATGAAGGTGATGGCAGAGGCCATGCCATACTGCATGATGAAGGGATATGAGAGGTATGTTTCTGAGCTGTATATCCCTGACACTGAGGTGAGGCTTCCGGACAGCGTGGATCCTGATTTTGCCAGGACGCGAAAAGAGAGCGGGAAGATGAAGTTTCCGCAGTGCAGTGAGTGCAGGTATGAGCTTATCTGCGAGGGACCCTGGAAGGAGTATCCCGAGAGAATGGGAAGCGACGAGTTTGTGCCTGTGCCTGGGAAGAAAGTGAGGAGCAGGGAAGAGATTCTTTTGGGCTAATAGGAAGTTTTCCGGATTTTTTCGGTCTGAATTTATTAAGATGAATTTCTAGGAAATATGATATGACCAGATATTATATCGACACCTGCGTCTGGAGGGATTTCTATGAGGGCAGGGTTGGACCTGGGGGAAGGCCGCTTGGAGATTACGCTTCCAGGCTTATTATGAAGCTGATATCCAGCAAAGATGAGATTGTCATATCAAACGCGGCAATCCGGGAACTAAAAGCAGATTACTCCGAGGAGGATATCTCAATAATGCTGGACATGGTCTCAAGGATGGCCAGACTGATTAGGGTTAGAACGAACTATGAAGAGGCGGATGAGGCTAATATGATATGCAAGGAAAGAAACCTCCCTTTTACGGATGTTTTGCACGCCTTAGTAGCCAGGGATGAGAAGGCTATTTTAGTGTCCCAAGATAAGCATTTCATAAGATTGAATGACATTGTGAAAAATATAAGGCCTGAAGAATTAATCTAACTTGATACCATGCTCTCTTGCTATCTCTCTTCCAACCATCTCCCTGTTTTTCTCAAATTCCTCATCAGAGATCTTCCGCTTCGCGCTGCCCTTGAGGCTGAGGAAGGCTGCTATGAGCTCATCTCTACTCATCTTGTCCAGTTTTTCCCTTATGGCAGAGCGGATGAATTCTGTCCTGGTGCTGAACTTGTGCTTTTTCATTGTGGAGTCTATTGCTGTAAGCATTTCGCTGTCCATCTTTAGGCTGATTGTTTCCATTTTTCTCGGGTATTACTTTGTATATACTAAGTAATATTTAAAGGTTTTGAAAGAGGAGGAGGAGATATTGCGGTTTTTAGAGGATAAATGATTTAAAGGAATAGTCCTGAATGAAGGGTGCTGGCAGGCGCCATTTGCAGAAACATTTATATATGCCGCATATATACATATATATGTGGTGTAACATGGTGCAAGCTGTAATAAATGTGGATGAGAGGACAAATAGGGTGCTAAACATTGTGAAAGCCAAGTTCGGGCTAAAGGACAAGAGCCAGGCAATCAGCCTGGTTGTGGAAGAGTACGAGAAGAGCTTTCTTGAGCCGGAGCTTAGGCCGGAGTATAAGGAGAAGCTGGGAAGGATACTTAAGGGTAAGCACCTCTCCAGCAAAGAGTTTGAGAGAGAGGTAGGGTAGATGTATGAGGCGGCCTACAGCGAGGAGATAACCAGAAAGCTGAAGAAGCTAAAAAGGAGGGATCCTTCGCAGTATGAGGCTGTTAGCAGGAAGATTAAGCA
The DNA here is from genome assembly GCA_964383645.1 of uncultured Methanosarcinales archaeon. Taxonomy (GTDB): domain Archaea; phylum Nanobdellota; class Nanobdellia; order Woesearchaeales; family JAGVZT01; genus CAYLII01. Next base: position 1,342 of record CAYLII010000095.1, on the reverse strand, counting down.
GATCCTGGAGAATCCAGAGCATAGGTATAAGGAGCTCAGGTATGGGTTTGGCGGTGTGTGCAGGGTGCATCTCGGGCATTTTGTGCTTGTTTTTGTGGTTGATCATAAGAAGGAGACTGTCTCGTTTGAGGATTATGACCACCATGACAGGATATACCTGGCATGATGCCTCATTGTTAGGCCAGATAGTGTTTATAAAGCAGAACAGTTAGATTTATATTTGGCCCGGATATATTCAGGAATGAGTGGAAGTGAGGGGGGATAAGGCAATTTGAAAGAGCCTATTGTAGCTGTTGTGAGGTGCGAGGATTATTCTAAAGTAGATTCAGCTGTGAGGCGGGCTTTGGGGCTTTTGGGGGTGATGAGCCAGATTGTGGAAAAGGGCAGCAGGGTTATGCTCAAGCCAAATCTCTGCGACCCCCTGCCGCCTGAGAAGGCTGCAACCACACATCCAGAAGTTGTTGGTGCTGTGGCCCGGATATTACTTGAGATCACACCTAACGTGAGCATAGGAGACCAGGCTGCCTCATGCGAGCCCGGAAACACCAGGAAGGCTTTTGAGGTAAGCGGGATTGGCAGTGCCGGCGTTAAGGCAGGGGCAAAGATAAGGTTTCTTCAGGAAGAGGGGTTCATCCCGCAGGACATACCAGGCCACAAGGTGCTGGAAAGGACTGATTTCTGCAAGGCATTGTTTGAGCATGATGTTGTGATAAACCTGCCTAAATTCAAGACCCATGGGCTTACTTATGTGACAGGGGCTGTGAAGAACTGCTTTGGGCTGGTGCATCCTGATGAGAGGAATTATCTGCACAAGAAGTTTCCTGAAAGGGAGGATTTTTGCAACGGGATTATTGATGTGTTCTCGGTTGTGCGTCCAAAGCTAACAATCATGGATGCTGTTGTGTGTATGGAAGGGGAGGAGGGGCCAAGCTATGGGGCTCCGAAGAAGGTTGGGTATATAATCGCATCTGAAGACGGGGTTGCGGCTGATGCTGTGGCCTCGCTTATCACAGGGCATGAGCCCTTGGCTGTGCTTACCACCAGGCTTGCCCAGGAGAGAGGATTGGGGGTTGGGGATATCAGCAGGATTAAGCTACTTGGAGACAAGCCGGAGGCTGTAAAAGATTTCAGGCAGCATTCATCTTACAGGAATAGGAAAGGAAGCGGAAAAGGCGGGCAGCCTGTGATAACCGAGAAATGCGTAAGGTGCGGAGCCTGCTACAGGAAGTGCCCGGTGGGGGCTATTGAGGATATCAGCGGGAAGTATGTTATCAATAAGACCAAGTGCATACAGTGCTACTGCTGCGTCGAGGTGTGCGTGCATGGGGCTGTTGGGATGGAG
>CAYLII010000094.1:0-3764 GCA_964383645.1 uncultured Methanosarcinales archaeon | reverse complement strand
CTTGCATCAGGCGCCCCGCATGACCTGAGGGCAGCAGACTATGACGACTGGTCAACACCGGCAGAAAAGGGAAGAAGAGGCCTAAACGGAGACATCATCGTCTGGGACAGCGTGAGAAAAGACGCGCTTGAGCTCTCATCAATGGGAATAAGGGTTGACGAGACATCCCTGGCAGCCCAGCTCTCCATGACAGGCCTCCTGGAAAGGAAGAGTCTCCCATTCCACAAAGGCATAATGGATAAAAAAATCCCTCTCACCATAGGAGGAGGCATCGGCCAGTCCAGGCTCTGCATGCTGCTCCTTGAGAAAGCCCATATCGGAGAGGTCCAGTCCAGCGTCTGGCCTGTGGAAGTGCAGTCTGCGCTAGAGGAAAAAGGCATAACCCTGCTCTGAAAATCTATGAGAACCCCTGGCTCTCCAGGCCGCATCTCAATAAGATTTTTAAATAATCCTCTGTTTAGGGTGCAGTAATATGGAAACTCACTATATTTCAATCAAGGAAGCCATGAAGCAGGGCAAAGGCAAGGTAGCTGTTAGAGGATGGCTCTACAGGGAAAGGGGCAGCAACAATCTCAAATTCATAGTCCTGAGAGACTCTACAGACATTATCCAATGCGTGCTCTCAAAAGAGAAACTTGAGCAGCAGTGGCCTGAGATAGACAAGCTCCTTATCGAATCCTCAGTAGAGATTGAGGGCGAGGTAAAAGAGGACAAGCGGGCTCCCACAGGCTATGAGATAGACGTAGACAAGATAAACATAGTCCAGTCTGCAGAGCCCTTCCCAATCCAGAAAGACCAGTCAATAGAATTCCTCGCAGACAACAGGCACCTCTGGCTCAGGAGCAGGAAGATGACTTCCATCCTCAAGATAAGAAGCACGGTGTTTGGCGCCATTGACGAATACTTCAAGGGAGAGGGCTTCTACGAGTACCACTCGCCCATATTCCAGGCAGTCCAGTGCGAGGGCGGCTCAACCCTATTCACAGTAGACTACTTCGGAAAAAAAGGAGTGTTCCTTGCCCAGACCTGGCAGCTCTATGCAGAGCCGGCCATCTTCGCGCTAGAGAAAATCTACACAATCTCGCCCTCATTCAGGGCAGAGGCCTCAAAGACCTCAAGGCACCTTACAGAATACTGGCACGCAGAGATGGAGGTCGCCTGGGCCAATTTTGACCAGATCATGGATTACGGAGAGGGCGTGATAAAACACGTCGTAAAAAAAGTGCTTGAGAACAATAGCGACGACCTAAAAGTCCTGGGAAGGGACCCTAAAAAGCTCGAGCCCACAGTAAATAAGAGATTTCCCAGGACCACATATGACGACATGCTCAAGATGCTAAAAGAAAAGCATGGCCTCGACATACCCTGGGGAAAGGACTTAAGGACAATCGAGGAAGACCGCATCTCAGACGAATACGACACGCCTGTCTGCGTGACAAGATACCCAAAAGAGGTCAAGGCCTTCTACATGAAAGAGGACCCTAAAAACCCTGATGTGGTGCTTGGCGTAGACTTCATAGCTCCAGAGCACTACGGGGAGATAATAGGCGGAAGCGAGAGGGAATCCGACCCTGACAAGATAACTAAAAGGCTTAAGGAGATGGGCGAGAAGCCTGAGCAGTATGAATTCTATCTCGACACAAGGAAATACGGCTCAGTGCCCCACGGCGGATTTGGCATGGGCGTAGAAAGGCTCATATCCTGGATCTGCGGCCTGGACAACATAAAAGACGCAATCGCATTCCCAAGAACAATGCTAAGATGGAAACCTTAAAATACAGGTGAGCCCTGTATAATGGCATATCGCCTGATTCAGGCCATCTCACAGTAAAAAAGGAGGTAATCATTATGGGTAAAGAATCACAGTCTGAAAGTAAGCCAGTATCCCTTTTTGGAGGAGTCATGTTTGTTCCGGCAGGGCTATTCTTCGGGCTGGGCATCGGCCTTTTGACTGATGACAAGGTGGTGGCCAGCACACTACTTGGCGTGGGATTAGGCTTCCTTGGCTACGGCCTCTCATGGATACTCAAGCGGCCAGACAATCAGTAAGCTAAAATATTTTAATTTGTTGGCTTACGGTTATCCTCTATTTTATTTTCTTCTGCTTTATTATCCACCACCCACTTTGACTTATTTAATTTTTGAAGCCTATTAATGTATTTCATTAGGGTGTTAATTAAAAATATTAACATTAATAATCCAATAATCACTTTTATGAGCATATCTTTGAAAAAATAAATCGCGAGTCCACCCATAACTAACTTAACCAAATTTTCTGCCATATAATTATCAAATTCGTAACGAAATAAGTTTATTCTTTTATTGTATTTTAAAAGAACTTCTCTTATTCTTCTTTTAATCATCCAATCTAGAGTACCTAAATTATCTGGCCATAAATATACACAAGGTATTTTGTTTCTATGATAAATTGCCATCTTTTTCTTATATCTATATCTGTTTTCAGGATTATTCCACATACCTAAAAATTCAATATAAACCCCATACTGTGGCAGGTAAAAATCTGCTTCTCGAAAAGGTTTATCATCTCCTTCCAGAGCATATATTTTGTAATACCTCTCAAATAAAATATCCTTGTCCTCTAGAAAATCTGCAATAAGGTCTTCTCCAATAGTTTCTTCATTTTTTTCCATATCCTCCCCCTAAGAGATGGAATATTTAAATCTTCAGAAAAACAGCTTGGTCTGGCTCTGCCTGTGGGAAGCGTTCTTCCAGCTAGCCCAGCTCTTCCTGAAGAAATCATACTTGTCATAATTCTTCTCCAGGAACTGCTTTGTGAAAGGGTCAGCAGGGTACCCTGAGCCGAAATCAACCCTATATCTCCTCTTGAGCTTCTCTATCTCCCCATCCCTTGTCACCTTGGCTATGATTGAGGCTGCGCTCACCACCGGATAATTGAAATCCGCCTTATGCTCAACAACCAGCTTCACATCCTTGTGCTTGATCTTCTTTCTCAGATACTCGGCATAATCAGCCTCATTCGAGCTAGGGCAGTCGATGTATGCTACATCCGGCTTCAGGTCATCAATTATCTGGGCCTGCCTGTCAGCCTCAAGCCAGTTGAGGTTAGTAGTCTCTGACTCAACAGCCTCATCTATCTCTTTAGGTGTCACAATCGCAATAGAGAAATCCTTTGCGGCCTTCTTGATGGCCTCAACCATCTCCTGCCTCCTTGCAGGGCTTAAGAGCTTAGAATCCTTCACTCCTATATCTGAAAGCTTACCTTCATCCTCTTTTTCGATGAGGACCCCGCACATAACCATGGGCCCTATGACTGGCCCCCTTCCGGCCTCATCAATACCGCAGATTAACAGTTCAATCACCCCTCTTGAGCATCACATCAAGAATTATAAGAGTTTAAAAAAGTATTGAAAATTTTGACCAGGGGAGAAATTTTCGTTATTCTTTTTGGGCAAACCCCAGAAAAAAAGCTATTCAAAACAAAAAAGAGCCAGCCTGTATTCAGCCGACATTGAAGATTAGCTCGTCATCCCCTAGAGTTATGTCCTCGGTGGTGCCGCTAAGTATGACCTTGGCAGCAGAGCTCTCTATGACTGCCTTAAAAGAGCCCCTGTAGTGGTCAAGGCTCAGGAGATCCTTGTCCGGAGACAGCGATACCTTGTCTGAAAGCTCAATCTTTCCTGTAGCGATTGTCTCGAACAGGGGTATAGTGACCTGGGCAGTCTCAACGCTGCCTGAAAGCACCCTAATCTTCAGGTCCTCGTCGGCCTTCCAGTTTATCTTGA
>CAYLII010000093.1:0-3857 GCA_964383645.1 uncultured Methanosarcinales archaeon | reverse complement strand
CCTGAAGAGCCGAAGGCTGAGAAGGCAAAGCTTGCTCCAAAAGAGAAGGTCTTGAGGATAAAGGAGGCTGAGGTGAGGCTGGACGAGCCTGAGCTTGCAGAGCCAATCTCTGAGCTTGAGAGGATGAGCAGAGATGTAAAGCCCTCATCCAGAAAGAAGATTAAGATCCCAAAGCCGGATGAGCAGGATAAGCCTAAAAAGAGATAGTTTGCTGATTTGTACAGGGGAAAAAGTTTTCTGGCCGGATTCATTCTTTTCCTGCAGTTTCCAGATAATTTTATAAATCCCTTAATATTACCACCACTTCATAATGGTAAGAAAAAAGCCAACACAAGATCTCAAGGTTGCTGTTGTAGGGGGAGGAAATGGGGGAAAGGCCATGGCTGCGTATCTTGGCGTGCTCTCCAGATATTATGAGGAAACAAACCAGTCTCCCAGGCTTGAGGTCAGCTTCTGGAACAGGACACCCTCAAAGATACATTCTATCAAGGTTGCGGCAGAGAGAAAAGGACTGGAGGGAGGGCTTATCGGGCTTCTTATGAAAGAGAGCAATATGTCTTCTATCTTCAGGCATCCGCTGGTGCCGGACCTTGATGTCATCAGGTCCTATTCAAAAGCACCTTCTGAGGACATGGTGCCTTTAGAGTATGCAAGCAATGACATGCTGCTTATCCCCTCACATGTTGATACTGTGACAAGCGACCTAGAGGAGGCGGTTTTGGGAGCAGACCTAATAATGATGGTGCTTCCCTCAACAGCCCACAGGAATGTGCTTGAGGAGCTTGCCCCCTTTGTGGGCAATGACAAGGAAAAGAAGCAGTATGTTGTGCTAAACCCTGGAAGGACTTTTGGGGCGCTTCTTGCAGACAATATATTCCGCTCAAAGTCAGAGCATCCTGAGAATGTTATTCCTGTGGAGGCTGCGACTTTTGTGTATGCCTCTAGGCTTGTGGGCACTGACTCTGCGATAATTCTTGGCGCAAAGAAAAAGGTGGATGCGGCAGCCATACCCCACAAGGAGACGCCTTCTGCAATCTCGCTGATAAATAATGTCTATGACCAGTTTATCGGGCCAAAGTATGGGTGCCTTTATACTTCCAGCTATAATATGGGGCCTGTGTTTCATGCAGGGGTAATGGTAGCAGGGGCCCAGGTACTTATGGACAGGATTATCCTAAATAACGCAAGGGGGATAAATATCTCTACAAAATATTACCAGGAGCTTGCCACAAACCCCATTGTCTCAGCCCTGATGGATAATCTGGATAGCGAGAGAGTTGAGATATTCAAGGAGCTTGGCATAAGTGTTCCGCCTGCAAAGAAGTGGCTTGAGGAGTCTTACGGCTCAGAGGGGGTTACCTTAAGAGAAGCCCTTAAGAATACAACTGCTTATGACGGGATACTCATCCCGGGCACTTTCAACCACAGGTACCTTACAGAGGATTTCGGGCAGAGCCTATATCCTGTATGGGAGCTGGGCAAGAAGCTTGGCGTTGAGATTCCAACTATGGACACAATTATGTATCTGGCAAAAATATACCAGAATCCTATCGGGCAGAACCTGTTTGAGAACCTAAGAACCCTTGAGTCGCTGGGAATTAAGGACATGAGCAAGGAGCAGATAAAAGAAGCGCTCATCAAAGGAATAGACTAAGGGAAGACTAAGGGAATAAACTAAAAATATAGGCCTATTGGTATATGCCTTTGCTGTCCAAGATTTCTATTTTCGCTTTGCCTAGTCAGCGTAGCTGTTCTCCTTGTGCTTATTGGCTATTGCTGAAGCGAGAGCGTCTATTGCGGCATAGGTTTCCTGGTTGGGCAGGCCTTTGTGGAACACTGCTCCTACAACCTCCACTTTCAGGCACGGGATTGCGGCTGAGAGCTTGTCAATCGTTCCTTTCTCTCCCCAGCCGTATGAGCCCATGAGGGCAAGATGTCTTGCCTTTGGCTTGATGGCATTTGCTAGCATTGCTGCATAGGCTGCATTTGGATGGGGGCCTCCATGGATTGTGGGAGTGGCTATGACTATTGTGGCTGCGTCCACAAGTGATATCGCAAGCTTTCCTATGTCTGTTACTGTGAGGTCGAACTGGCTTACTGTTATGCCATCTTCTGAGAGTTTCCCAACAAGGCGGTCTACCATGAGTTTTGTCGAGCCGTGCATCGATATATATGCAACGACAACCTGATTTTTGGGGGTGTCGCCTGTCCAGTCCCTGTAGGCGTCCATTATGAATGAGGGATTCTCGTATATCGGGCCGTGGGATGGGGCGATCATCCGGATTTCTATGGATGAGAGCTTTTCCATGTTTTTCTTGATGATGCTCCTGAAGGGCATCATGATTTCTGCATAGTAGCGCTTGGCAGACTCGTATACCCTGTCAAGCTCTTTTGCATAGATGCCTGACTGGGCGAGGTGGCTTCCGAAGAAGTCGCAGCTGAAGAGGATCTTGTCTTCCTCCAGATATGTGACCATGGTCTCGGGCCAGTGGACCCAAGGAGTGTGGATGAATCTGAGGGTTTTTCCGCCCAAAGAGAGTGTCTCTCCGTCTCCCACTGTCTGGAAGCGCTCGGCCGGGATTGCAAGAAGGTCCATTAGGAATTCCTTGCCCTTTGCAGTGCAGATGAGCTTTGCCTCTGGGAATTTTTCCAGCACTTTAGGAATCATGCCTGAATGGTCCTGCTCAGAGTGGTTTGATATGACATAGTCCAGCTTCTGTATTTTTGAGATGGAGTCCATGAATTCTTCTGCCATCCCCGGGTCTGCGCTGTCTATAAGGGCAGACTTGTCTTTTCCCTTTACCAGATAGGCGTTGTAGCTTGTCCCGTCAGGAAGCGGGATTAGGGAGTCAAACAGTCTCCTGTCCCAGTCCACATGCGGATAAGAATATACATTTTCAGTTATTTTTCTTGCTCTCATCTGATTGCACCTCTGGTTGTGTTGCTGATTTATGGGTTTAGATGGAATCTTATCAGCCAACCGGTAATATAAAGCTTATGGCTTTGAGGTATAAGGGGTCGGGAAGAAGAAAAAGATAAAAAAGAAAAATAACGGCTTAGCCGTATATTTTCTGCAGGCCTGCTATGTCTGCCGGCTCAAGAGTCCTCTTTTGGGTGTCGCCCTCTGAGCTGTAGCCGTACATTGTGACTGCTGTGCAGGTTTTCCTGTAGAGGTCGCCAAGGCCTAGAGTGTGGCCGAGCTCATGGGTGGCTATGTTCTGGATGTCCATCACTTCTGGGTTTACTGTTGCGTCTCCCCATGTGAAGTAGGTGTTCAGCTCCATGTCCCACTGGATGATCTGCTTTGTGAGTGTGTTGACCCAGAAGCTTGTGACCCCTATCACTCTTGCGTCAGGATACGGGCCGAAGAATATCACGTTCTCGTAGTCAGGGGCTATCTCAGCCTTGGTTGTTATGGTGTATGGATTAAACAGCACTGCAGATGTCGCATCATCCCATGTTATAGCTGAGGATGATACTGCCACCACATCCATTCCCATGCCTGGGTTTATGGAGTATGACACTGGGGTGGATATCCAGTAGTTTGCGCTGTAGCAGCTTGCCGAGGGCAGTTTTGCCTTTGCCGGGCTGAGCACCTTGGCTGTCCCGTCCTTGTAATGGATGACGTCTATCCTTTCTATTGGCCCTTTCTCTGCGAGCACAAGAAAAGAAGAGGCCACCAGTGCGAATATTGCAACAAATGCCATAAGTCGTTTCATATTCATGCCTCCATATTGTTGAAGGTATGATTATTGCTCATCACACTTAAATATTTTACTAAAAGAAATTTAAAAAAAAGAAAAAATAAGTTTTTAATTATGGAAGATATGTGCTGAAATGCACAGGAGTTTCGTATA
>CAYLII010000092.1:0-3886 GCA_964383645.1 uncultured Methanosarcinales archaeon | reverse complement strand
CCTGCTCTGAAGAGAGGTCTGCCTCGGCTGATGCCAATATAGGCTTAGTGGCTGCGCTGCAGGGCTATGCCAAGGTGGTTGAAGTTGATAGCCCTAAAGAGCTTGGTGATGCTTTGGCCGGGGCTGGAATTGAAGATGGGCCTGTGCTGATACATGCACACACATTGCTTGGAGGAAGAAGGGACTTTAGGAGGCCTAAGGACCTTGAAGAGATGGTGCACAGGTTCAGGTATTATTTTTCACACCCCTAAGAAGAGATAAATATACCTAAGCAATGAAAGAGATGAATTAGATTTATGAGGCAATCTATTTGAAAGCAAGGAGAAGATTAAATTAAAAATCATGTGGCAAAAATGAGCATAAATCTGAGAGGAAGTAAGGGCAGTCCAAGGATAATGGCTGTGCTTTCTGATATGGGGGATATCCTGTTTAGTACAGCGGGGCAGGCAGACCAGAGAAAAGAGGCGTTTGAAAAGATATTCTTACAGAAAGGTAGCGTGCTCAGCCCTGACGAGATAATGCTCATGTATAGGCCTTTTAAGACTCTTGGGCAGACTGTGATGTCTGAGGGTGAGGGAATCGAGCTTTTCTTCAGAGATAACGGAATAAATGCAAAGTATGAGGATTTCAAGGCTTTATGCCCCTCACGCGAGAGAGGCTTCCCAAATCTGGTTTCTGGCGTGGCAGAAAGCCTGTTGGAGCTTCGCAGAAGAGAGATACCTTTTGTGGTTGTGTCCGATACATCCATGCGTGAGCATGAGATTTGGGAATCGCTTGAAAGGATGCTTTTGGCACAGATAAATGAAGGTCATGAGTATAATACTTCTGGATTTGATAGTCATGAGATTGATGTTAAAGATTACGTAACAGGAATCGCATCTTCAAGGGATGTCGGAGTAAAGAAGCCTGATAAGAAGATATTCAGGTATGCGCTTGATCTTGCTGGAGGGGGGCTGGAGTTTGGGGATGCCCTATTTATCGCCCATGAGGCAAAGGAGATATTCGGGGCTGCAGGACTGGGAATGCATGTTGCTGCATTTAATTATGGGATAGAAAAAGATGCCTGCATGATAAAAGAGAGAATAGAGGAGCATAACGAAAGATTTAAGATGGGGCAGGCTAAGTCTTGCATCTATCCTATTGAGAGGTTTTCAGATATACTTAATCTCGGAGGGGTGAGAAGATAATGGCTGAGAAGACAAACCACTGGAATGATATCTATAAGAAGGAGGGCACAGGGTACCAGTATTACAATATTCTGGAGCCACACAAGGACATGCCAAGGATGGCTGAGGTTTTCAGGAAGAAGGGCGTGGAGAAAGTGCTTGACCTGGGCTGCGGGGCAGGAAGGAATCTTGTTTATCTGGCGAGCAGGGGGTTTAAGGCATATGGCATGGACATCGCCCCAGAGGGGCTTAAGATTATCAGGGAGAATCTCAGCAAGGCGGGGCTTGACAGCGAGCTGAGAAGGGGGGATGTGTATGAGAGGCTTCCTTATCCTGACGGGTTTTTTGATGCGGTTGTCTCGGTGCAGACCCTTCAGCACAATACTGAAGACAAGATAATATCTGCTATTGGAGAAATAAAGAGGGTTCTGCGGCCCGGAGGACTGGTTTTTGTGACGCTATCTGGAAGGCTCTCGCAGGGAAAGGTCAGGCTTTTTCTTGTGAAGACTGCAAAGAAGATTGCGCCAAACACCTATGTGCCCACACAGGGAAATGAGATGGGGCTTACCCATTTCATATACAGCAGGGAGAGGGTAAGAGAGCATTTTAAGGATTTCACGATTGAAGAGATGTGGAAGGACGACAAGGATTATTACTGCTTTTTAGGCTCTAAGAAAAGATAGGATTATACAGATAGTATTAGATAAATATTTTTAGATAAATACTATTAGATAAATATAATCAGATAAATATAATCAATCAGACAAATCAAATCAGACAGATAGAATCAGATAGACCTGTAAAAATAGGGCAGTCTCCCTAAGGGGGATTTTTTCTCTTTCCTTTAAGCATTCCTTGGGTCCTTCGAGAAGAAGTACACCAGGAGGAATATGCTTATTATCAGTTTGAATAGCATAGCTCCTTCACCTCAATTGCCTCTTTTTTTCCTTGTCCACTGAGCAGACCCTCTATCCCAGAGCGATAGCCAAAGGGCTCTTCTGCCCCGCTTAGGGGTAGAGGGCTTGCCAGGGAATCCTCTATAGAGCTGTACTCGTTCGCACTGGGCTGGAGGACAAACGAGCCGCCGCTCTTACCTATGTACTGCTCATCGAGCAGCACGAAATTGCCGTCTATTTTTGTGTATTTACGGTGCACTCCGATTATAGAAGTCCCGTCATCGAGATATGTGTATGGATGCTCCTCTCCGCCTGCGATGTAAGTCTTGTTCCTAAGCTCAGGCGCATGCTTGAAGAGGATTTCTTCCTCTAGCCCGTTGGGGCCGAAATAAGAGATTGTGCCTGTCGCAGTCTCATTGATTGCAGTGGATTTCACGATGCATGAGTGGGCATAGTCGAATTTCTGGACAACACCGGCTGCAACAAGTGTTCTTCCGCCCATCTTTGACCAGGGCACTTCCACCTGCTCAACGTCGCTGAGGTAGTTGTCAGGAAATGAGTATTTGATGTCTACTGATTTCTTGAGCTGGGGGTCGATTATGCCAAGGACACCCATCCTCTGGAATTCCTCAAGTATCAGGGCTCCGTCCTGGTCCTTGTTCATTGAGAGATAATCCACAAGGTCTTCTTGGGTTGTTACAGCAGAGTAATCTACACCGCTGCCCTGGATCAGGCTGCTTTCCCTGAGCTCTTTGACGAGCTTGGTACCATTGATGAGCACGAAGCAGGGCTTGATGTTCTTGTTTTCGTTCCCAATCTTTATGAAGCCGGGGGTAAGCGGGCTGGGGTCGCAGAACACGCCATTATTGATGTAGGGAAACATCTTTGAGAGGTTTTCATTGTAATGGTATTCAAGCACCCCCATCAATACGTCTTTTTCGTTCATATCCAAAAATATACACTTCCGTATATTTATTTTTTATTTATCTATTTCTTTTATTTTTAGGTAATTTTTTGCAAAGATTTATATATTAATAAAAAATATTTTAGATTTATGAAACATTTCAATAAAGACCTCATATTTCTCCAGACAGAGAATGCAAGGGAGAAACTTAGGGGGGTAGCCAGTATATTGAAAAAAAGCCCCCAGAGGCTGAAATACACGCTTAAGATAATGGAAAAAGAGGGAATCCTCAACTGCCCCCACTGCGTGTTTGACTATTCTTATTTTGGGCTGATAATGTTTCGGGTGTATTTCAAGGGGGGATACATCAGTGAGAGGGACAAGGGCGCGATTATAGAGAAGCTTAAGGCAAACCCCTATGTGGTTTCCATTTATGAATTGTCCGGCGAGTTTGACCTTGCTATAGAGATTGAGAGCAAGAACCCTTCAAGATTTAATAAGGAGCTTAAGAATGTGGCTGACCTTATCCCGACGCTGAACAACTACAAGGTTCTGCTGAACATAGTGACGCACATCTACCCGAAGAAATACCTTGTGAGGGATATAGGGCCTGAGAATATCCCTGATAACGAGATTATCGTAGGGGGAGACAGGGAGGTACAGAGCTTTTCAGATGAGGAGATGAGGGTCGCAAGAAGCCTCCTGCTGTCGCCAAAGAAGAGGCTTACCAGGCTTGCCAGGGATTCTGGAATGAACGTAAAGACATTCAAGCACATTTTGTCGGGCCTGCGCGAGAAGAGGATCATAAGGGGGTTCAAGTATCTTGTGGACAATGACAAGCTTGGGGTCTCAAGGTTTAGGCTTTTTCTGAAGCTGCATAATATGAATAAGGAAAAGGATTCCCAGCTGCTGAGTTTCAT
>CAYLII010000091.1:0-3971 GCA_964383645.1 uncultured Methanosarcinales archaeon | reverse complement strand
CGGCAAAAGACAGCCACACAGAAACAGGCTTTACTGTGGCCCACTGCCTCCATTCAATAGTGGGATTTGCAAAGCAGCCCTTTGCAGAGCCTGAAAAGGGCCAGGTCTTTCTCGCGAACTGCGAAATCTACAACTGGGAAGAACTAAACCAAAAGCACGGCTTCCACACAAAAAATGACGCAGAAACCCTCTTTAGGCTGCTCCAGAAGCATGGGGCGGACAATATCGATAATATATACTCCTCTCTTGCCGAGCTGGACGGAGTCTACGCATTCTGCCTCATCAACAAAAATATACTCTATCTCGCAAGAGACATAATCGGGGAAAAACCCATCTGGTACAGCCACGCGGGCGGCTTTGGCTTTGCCTCAGAGAAAAAGGCACTTGAAAAAATAGGTTTCATGGACATAAACGAGCTGAACCCGAGAAAAATACTGATATACCATATAGATGATGGCAGGCTGGAATTTGCCGACAGGAAATTTTTCTCATCAAAGCATGAGATGAACGCAAGCGAAGAAGAGATATCCAAACACTTGTCTCTCCTTATAGAAAAAGCAGTCTTAAAAAGAGTCCCAATGCAGAAATTCGGCCTGCTATTCTCTGGCGGTATAGACTCGACATTAATAGCACACATCCTAAAAAAGGCAGGGCATGATTTCACCTGTTACACGACTGCTGTTGATGATGAGGACTTCAAGGAACCTGAAGACCTGTTCCATGCAAAAAAAGCCTCTGAGAAGCTGGGGCTAAATCTGAAGATAATAAAGCTCAGGCCGGACGAGGCAGAAAAGACCCTCAAAAAAATAATACCCCTTATCGAAGACACTAACGTGGTAAAGGCAGAAGTTGCCCTCACCTTCTACTCTGCCTGCGAGGCCGCCAAGAAAGACGGCTGCAGGGTGATATTCACCGGTTTAGGAAGCGAAGAGCTTTTTGCAGGCTATAAGAGACACAAAGACTCAACAGACATAAACCAGGAATGCATATCTGGCCTGCTAAAGCTCTATGAACGTGACCTATACAGAGACGATGTCATAACAATGTATCACTCACTTGAGGCAAGGCTTCCATTCCTGGATATCCCTCTTGCGGATTATGCCCTCAAAATACCTGGCAGCATGAAGATAAAAGGAGATGTGGAAAAGCACATCCTCAGACTGGCTGCAAAAGACCTTGGGCTACCAGAAGAACTTGCAGGAAGGCCAAAGAAAGCAGCGCAGTACGGCTCTAATGTGAGCAGGCTTGTTGCAAGACTAGCGAAAAATGCAGGATTCAGGCTGAAATCAGAATATCTCAGGCAGTTTTATCCTTCGCATAACGTAAGGCTGGGTGCGCTTGCGAGCTCGGGAAAAGACAGCATATATGCATTATACACAATGATAAGGCAGAACTATCCTGTAGAGTGCCTCATAACCCTCAAAAGCAAAAACCCCGACTCATACATGTTCCACACACCTGCAGTAGAGATTGTAGAACTCCAGGCAGAATCTATGGGCATACCTATTCTAATCCAAGAAACGCAGGGCGAAAAAGAGGAAGAGCTAAAAGACCTGATAGCAGCTCTCGCTGAGGCAAAAGAGAAATACAAGATACAAGGCGTTGTCACAGGCGCGCTGTATTCCAATTATCAGCGGGAAAGGATAGAGAAGATCTGCGATATGCTCGGCCTCAAGGTATTCTCCCCCCTTTGGCACATAAGCCAGGAGACAGAGCTAAGGCAAATCATCGAGAGTGGATTTGAGGTTGTCCTCACAAGGATTGCGGCAGAGGGTCTAGACAGGAATTGGCTAAACACCCCACTTAATATGGAGCACCTAAAGCGCCTGGCAGAGCTGAACAGAAAACTCGGGCTCAACATCGCAGGCGAGGGAGGGGAATACGAAAGCCTTGTACTTGACGGGCCTCTGTTCTCAAAAAAGATAATCCTGAAAGAAACACATATAGAAGAGGAAAACAGGAATTCTGCCACCCTCATTATCACAAAAGCAGAACTTGTGGATAAAGATAATCTAGAAAAGGCCTGAAACCCCCCACTTTAGGACTAAAACCAAAAAGTTTTAATTCTAATTGCCCGAGTTAGAGCATCACAAAAGGGGGCGCAATAATGAGCACGCACATAAATGAATCTGAATCTAAGAATACAAATTATTTAGAAGCGAGAATAAGAACAATACCAGATTTTCCCAAAAAAGGGATAATGTTCAAGGACATAACACCTCTTCTCCAGGATCCGCAGGCATTCCGCCAAGTGACAGAGAGATTTGCTGAGCATTACAAGCACAAGAGGATAGATGCAGTGGCCTGCGCAGAGAGTAGGGGCTTTATCTTCGGCGCAATGCTCGCATACAAGCTGGGCATCCCGTTCATCCCTTTCAGAAAGCCGGGCAAGCTTCCATACAAGACAATCAGGCAGGAATTTGACACAGAGTACAGCAAGGACGCATTCGAGATGCACATCGACGCAGTAAAAAAAGGACAGCACATCCTGATTGTCGATGACCTTCTTGCCACAGGCGGCACTGCAAAGGCCGCCGCAGACCTCATAGAAATGGCAGGCGCCACAGTAGTTGGGCTGGCATTTGTCATAGAGCTCTCATTCCTGCACGGCAGGGACAAGCTGAAAGGCTATGACATATTCACTCTGATAGATTACAAGGAAGAAGCATAAATCATAAATGAATAAATCTAAAAAAATTTCAGCCCATCATATCTGAGACCCGGCTATATCCCTCCTTTATCTCCTGATAAAGGGGCAGGATAACGCGCGAAAGAGGGTGCGTAGGTGATTTCTCAAGCGCATCCATTCCAATTCCGCATTGGCGGGCCAAAAACTCATGAAGCCTATTCTCTACAGAAACATACTTGCTGCGGGCGCTCTCAAGGCACCAAGCATATTCAGTCCCGTTCGCCAGGAGTATCTCCTTTTTGATAGGCTCTAATGCTTCCAGCAATTCCGATGATATTTCGTCTAGGTCTGCCATATTTCTCATCCAAAAATCAAACAGATATATAAATCTTTCTAAAATTGTAACTAATTAGTGGTAAAAATTAGTAAAATATTTAAATAAGCTGATTATCTCAGGCATCTATGGCACTAAAAGTTATAATAACGGACAATTATGACCATATGAGCCGGGCTGCGGCAGGAACACTAATACCATGGCTTTCTCAGAGGACAATTGCGACAAATAAAAACTACAACATTGGGCTTGCCACAGGAAACAGCCCAGTAGGACTATATAATCTTATTGCCCAAAACCAGGGCATGTTTGACGCTTCCAAGATAAAGACATTCAACCTTGATGAGTATGTCGGCCTTCCTGGCAACACAGCAGAGGAGCGCGCTTCCCATCCTGAAAGCTACGGAAGATTCATGGAAGACAATCTCTTCAGCAAGCTCAATCCAAGATTCTCAGAATCACACATCCCCCCCGCCAATTCTATTGATTCAGCATTGATGCAGGGGCTTATCAGGGAGACACCAGGAATAGGTTATGAAGGTGACGACAAGGGCCTCGCAGTCATGATACCAGAACATGCACCTGCTTATCTCTCGCAGATAAGGAAGAGCATGGATGACTATATATCAAAAATAGAGGAAGCTGGCGGAATAGACACTTGGGTAGTAGGCGTTGGGGGAAAGGGCCACATAGGATTCCACGAGTCAGGAATACCCCTTAACCGCGACATCCTTTTGGTCAAGCTCGATGAGAACACCATCCAGAACGCTGTCGTAGACGGCCACTTCAAGACCTATGAGGAAGCGCCAAAATACGCAATCACTATGGGCGCTGGCGGAATTACCAGGCTCTCAAAAAATATAATGCTTCTAGCAAGCGGGGAACGAAAGGCAACCCCCATAGCAAGATCTCTCCTCGAAGAGACCTGCTCTGAGGTTCCAATCTCAATCCTTCAGCAGTTCGCAAAAGAGGAAGGAAAAAACGCAATCTACATAATAGACAGCGCCG
>CAYLII010000090.1:0-4030 GCA_964383645.1 uncultured Methanosarcinales archaeon | reverse complement strand
AAGAGTGCTAATTATCCACTTCCTCTGGTTAAACGCATTTTGCCAACGTCGCATAACCTGGTATTGCGCAAGCCTGGAAACCCGTCAGCAATGCGGGCCTAAGAGCTTGTTCCGCAAGGAGTTCCCGGTTCAAATCCGGGCGTTGGCGTTATTTTATCCTCCGGAACAGTCTGTACGCCCGGATTTGAACACGCGTTCACTCGCGAGGCTCGTTCGGCGCCTCGAAATCATCCTCACCAGCTCGGCTGATTTCAAGGAATCCGGGCGTTGGCGTTTTTTTGCCTTCCGGGCGTTGGCGGCGAGGGCTATCCAGCGAAAGTGAGATAGGCCGTTTTTGGTCAAGCTTTGCCGAAGGAGAAAGGTTGCGGGCGTTGGCGTTTTTCTCACCAGATTTCTTTTTCTTTCCCTTATTTTTTATTTCTTTTCCAGAGAAACCTTTAAATAAAAACATCTCTTCCAATATTTAAATATGGGAGAGGCCAAACTAAAGGAGAAAAGATGGGACAAGGCGTTCGAGCAGCCAATCTACGAGCAGTGGAAGGAAAGCAGGAGATACGCCTTTGAGAAGGGCAGCAAAAAGCCAACATATTCTATAGATACACCGCCGCCTTACGTTAATAGCCCTGTGCACATAGGCCAGGCCACAACTTACGTGCTAATGGACATGTTCGCCAGATTCAGGAGGATGAAGGGCCACAATATCCTATTTCCCCTGGGCCTTGACCGAAACGGCCTTCCGATAGAGATGGCAGCGGAAAAGCAGTTCAAGGTAAGGCTGAAGGATCTGCCTCGCGACAAAGCAATAGAGTACTGCAAGAAAATCCTCGAGACAAGCTCTCTTGCGACAGTAGACACATTCCTCAGGAGCGGAATAAGCTTCAACTCCTGGCAGCTGGGAAAAGAGATAGGCGACATCTACCAGACAGACGATCCTGACTACCGAAGCCTCACCCAGGACACATTCATAGACCTCTACAACAAAGGGCTCATCTACGAGTCAGAGAGGGTCAACAACTACTGCCCTGGCTGCCAGACAACCCTTGCCGACGCTGAGATTGAGTACGAAGACAGACCGGCATTCTTCTACGATATAATATTCATATGCAAGGAGACTGGAGAAAGGCTTCCTATCGGAACCACAAGGCCGGAGCTCGTTTGCGGGCTTGCGATGGTCATATTCAATCCTGCTGATGATAGGTACAAGCACCTTGACGGGAAGACAGTTGTATCGCCTGTATTCAACAAGGAAGTGACAATCAAGGCGCACCCCCAGGCGGTCATGGAAAAAGGAACAGGCCTTGAGATGATGTGCTCATTTGGAGACCTATCAGACATAAGATTCTTCAGGGAGCAGAACATCCCGCCAATCATCTGCATAGGCGATGACGGCAGGATGAACAAGAACGCAGGCTTCCTAGATGGCCTCAAAATAATGGACGCCAGGAAAAAGATGCTCGAGGAGCTTGAAAAGCAGGGGCTTCTTGCAAAAACAACACCTACTGCAAACCACAGGACACCTATCTGCGAGCGAAGCAAGGATGCCATTGAATTCATATCCATGAAAGAGTTCTATGTGAGGCAGGTCGAGTTCAAGGACAAGATGCTCGAGCTTTCTGAGCAGATAAATTTCTTTGCCCCTGAATCAAGGCAGATAATGAAAGACTGGATAAACAGCGTAACAATAGACTGGCCAATCTCCAGGAGAAGATTCTACGCAACAGAAGTTCCGCTCTGGTACTGCGAAAAATGCGGAGAGGTCATTGTCCCGCCCAAGGGCAGATACTACCAGCCCTGGCATGAGCCATGCCCAATCCAGAAATGCCCCAAATGCGCCGGAACCTCTTTCAGAGGCGACGACAGGGTGTTTGACACCTGGTTCGACTCATCAATAAGCCCGCTTTACATCCTGAAATACACAAGGCAGCCTGAGTTCTTCGAAGCCAACACGCCCTGCTCATTGAGGCCCCAGGGCAAGGAGATCATCAGGACCTGGCTCTATTATACTGTTCTAAAGGACTACCTTCTCACAGGCAAATGCATATTCAAGGACACCTGGATAAACTACCATATAGTAGATGACAAAGGCTACAAGATGAGTAAGAGCAAGGGCAACATCGTAGATCCTAAAGGTGTGATAGACAAGTTCGGGGCAGAGCCCTTCAGGCTCTGGTGCGCCTCAGAGGGAAACCTTGAGAAGACAGATCTCAGGTGCTCTTTTGAAAGGATTGACGGAGCTGGAAAGACACTCATCAAGCTCTGGAACGTATCAAAATTCATCTCGATGTTTCCTGAGCCAGGCCCAAACATGAAGCTCACAGAAATCGACAAATGGATAATCGGCGAAGTAAATGAGCTCATTAAATACTCTGAAGAGAGATACTATTCCTATGATTTCCACAACCCATCCATCAGGATGAAAAATTTCATCTGGGAAATATTCTCATCGCACTACATTGAGCTTGCAAAGAACAGGGCATACAATCAGAACAAGGATTTCAGCGAAGAGGAGCAAAACGCCGCGCTATTTACCCTCAGGTACTGCCTTAAGACCCTCCTTAAACTGCTTGCGCCAATAACACCATTCATAACCTACAAGATACATGAAGAGCTATGGGGAGAAGACATCCACTCGCTCGAATTCCCAAAGCTTGAGCACAAGTTCGAAACATCACTTACCACAGACAAGATATCCGAGCTAAACAGCACAGTCTGGAAGACAAAGAAAGACAGCGGGCTTGCGCTGAATGCAGAGATATCCGAGCTATCTATCCCAGAGGAATTCAGGCCTGTCGAGAAAGACCTGCAGCTGGTCCACAAGGCAAAAAAGATGTCCTTTGGAGAGCTGAAAGTCACTATCTAGCCCTAATTGGCGATAGCTACCCCAAAATTTATATAGCTGTTTCTACAAATGCGTATGCTGAGCTGAAATGAAAATCACAAACGCACATATCTACAAGAAACTTGACCAGATCCAAAAGGCGCTAAACCGCATCCAGGAAGAAGAATCTGAGGTGCTTAAAGAGGAGACCAAGATAGTAATGGAGGAAACCCAGCTCCTTAAGCTGCTAGACAAGAATGTAGATCTACAGTTCGAGAGCATAATAGACTGGAAAAACTTTATCTGGGACTCGTGCCCATACAAAAAGCCGATAGAAAAAAGTAAAGAGATAGACTTCTACTGCAAAAAGACAGGTAACAAATGCAGGTTTGCAGACTGCTTTAGGAACAAGAAAAAATCCCTAAAGCCGAAAAAATAAGGGCAGATAAGAGCTTGTACAGCTTTATTGCTTATTACCTATTCCCTATTCCTTAATGCCAGATCCTGGAGCATCTGCCGGCTCCGCCGCCTTATCATCTCTTTCCGGCTCCTTGCGGCGCTCTATCTTAGGATAAGTGCCCGGCTCCATGAAAACCTTCTCAGTCTTTACCGCGGCGCCTCTCTCTTTCATCATACCCTCAGAATCAGTAAGAGCATACCCATAACACACAATCTCTCCCTTTAGCGTCATAACAGCCACGATGTCTCCCTTCTCAATCCCGGATTCCAGCTTGCAGATGCCCGGATTATTCAGCTGCGCCCCGTGGCAGATGCTGTCAACTGCAGTGTCATGCGCCCAGACCTTTGGGATGTGGTCTATAGCCTCCTCAAGCGGCCTGATGCAGTGCCTCAGATACTTCTCGTTCTTCTCTGTCTTGTAATAATGAAGCGCATCTTTTAGGTCCTGCAGCGTCACCAGCCTATTTTCGCCGATAGGCCCCACCCTGGTCCTCCTCAAATCCACCATATGCGCCCCGCAGCCCAGGCTCTGGCCCATGTCATGGATGAGTTTCCTGATGTAAGTGCCTGCCTCGCAGCCAACCCTGAACAGGACATCCTGCCCATCAATTCCCAAAATATTGTAATAATATACGCTTCTTGTTCTGAGCTGGCGCTTCACGCTCGACTTTATAGGAGGCAGTTGCTCAATCTTTCCCAGGAACTCGTCAAACACCTTTCTGAGCGTTGCCTCAGGCACCTCGTCATGCACAT
>CAYLII010000089.1:0-4063 GCA_964383645.1 uncultured Methanosarcinales archaeon | reverse complement strand
TCCAAGATATCACAGGCAGCCTAAGCCTTCTTGACACTACTGAAATCACAGAGCCAGCAAGGATAATCATGAATAGCCCCAGAGGAGTAATCAGCCTGAGCGCGATAAGCCCCAATAGAACAGTTCCTGCAGCCACATGGAGTAGTTTCCTTCTTATCTCAAACCAGTTGACCTTGCCGTTACCATTCATCTGGCTGCCCTTCATTTTGTCACCCACTTCTCAATTTTCTCAACCAGCCTGAGCTTGTGCGCGACAACCGCAAGCACCGCCAGCGCAACAATAGTATATGTTATGAAGCTCTCAAGGTTATCAATCCTGTCAGCTATGGAAAAATAGATCTCGCCAACCTTCCAGCCAAGGAACGCAAGGAACATATTCCTCACAATCATACCCAGCAGGCTATAGAATCCAAACCTCCTCCAGTTGACCTTCAAGACGCCAGCTGCAGCAGACACAAGGCTGAGCGGCATAATAGGTATGGCCCTAAGCACAACCAGCGAGATATTCTGGCGATGCCTTCCCCCAACCTTCTTCTTGATATTTATTATATCCTCCCATGAAAAGCCAAGCAGCTTCTGGAACCTGTCCACAACAGGCTTTCCTCCTTTGTAGCAGACTCCATAGACAAC
Source organism: uncultured Methanosarcinales archaeon (assembly GCA_964383645.1). GTDB lineage: Archaea > Nanobdellota > Nanobdellia > Woesearchaeales > JAGVZT01 > CAYLII01. Next base: position 3,433 of record CAYLII010000089.1, on the reverse strand, counting down.
ATAATTCCCAATAAGCCCTGCTATACATGCAGGAACAGTGATAACCAGGAAAATCCTCAGAAGCGCAGGAAGAAGAGCCATCCCTGGCTCAATCATGGCAAACCCTGCAAACATGATAATTATTGGAGAAGGAATAGGCGCAACAATAGCCTCTATTAGCACACCTATGAACACGCCCCATGCCCCCATGGCGCGGATAACATCAATAATCCACTGTGTCAGCTCTGCAAACATATATCATCACACCTGATATCCAACCTTCCAAAAAGTGGTTCCGGGCCGATTAATAAACTTTTAGGTGCGTCCATATCCAACGGATATTATCCGCAAGATTTAAATAGCCCTTAAAAACCCTTTTTCCTCGCTGCTCCGATGGTGTAGTCCGGCCAATCATTTCGGCCTCTCGAGCCGAAGACCCGGGTTCGAATCCCGGTCGGAGCATTCGAAGAATGCGACGTCCGGTCCATAACAAGCGAAAGCGAGTTATGATACCGGTCGGAGCATTCATATTCTTGGGCTATCAAGCGGAAGCGAGATAGACCCTGTTTTGGTCAAGCTTTTTTTAAAAGGTTGTCCCGTTCGGACCATATATTTTTTGTTAGAAATAATCTGACAGTTTTTTTGAGCCATCTGTTTTGCCATATTTGCGAGAAACGCTTCCATTCTTCTTATCATCAACTTTTGGCTCCGCAGAAGGCTCTTCTATAAGAGAACTTTCTTCGTCATTCTTGGAAACGCATGAGGCAGCAGCAATCTGCGAAGCAGATATGGCGTCTTCTGCTATCAAGCTGTGCCTCTCCTTGGAGATATCCAAAACTATCAGAGACATCCTCTCCTTGAGGCTTTCATCACCAGGGCGTTTATCTATCTCCCTGATAAGCTCCATCCTCTGCTTTGTCAGCTCTTTGAGCCTCTCACTTGTTAATGCCATCCCTCACATCGGAATTTGCATCACATTTATAAAACCCATAGTTTAGTGATAAGCCAGATACGCAATAATTGTGCAAAGGCAATATCCAAAAATATTTGAAAACACAGGGGGTGAAAAACATGGCAGCAACACCGAAGGGTCCGCAGAAGATGAAGCTGGACTACAACATCGACAGGCCGACTTACGACAATTTCATAAGAGCCTGCCAGGCGAAGGGCTACGCCCCTCAGATAATACTCGAGAGGCTCATGCAGAAATACTCGCAGACAGGCCAGATCTGAGCCGTGCAATCAGATTTGCTATTTTTTCTTTTTTACCTTTTTTTAATTCACCATACATTCTTACAAATTTTTTCTATTATCAATCCAGCGAGGACAATCTACAAAACTAGAGAAATGCCGGCGCCTCAGCAATTCCTTTCATGCCTTAGTTGGCAGTAGCGAAATATTCCTCATAGGCGCCAGTAAAGACAGCTAAATCGGGCTTATATTAAATCTTTCTTGAAAAAAATATGGAGAAACTAAATCCTGTCAATATCCTGTATACACACAAGAATCTTGTCCTTTACCCGGTCCATCATCTCCCTTAGCTCAGGCTCAGGCGTTGCTTTCTTTATCTGGCCTATTATATCAAGTATCTGCTTGAAGAACCTTATTATGTCTCCCTCGAGAAGATTTGTGTTGTTGATTATTTGGAAAATAGTCTTGCCATTATAGCATGGGTAAACCAGCGCAGTCAGTTCCTCAATATACCTGAACACCTTTGCTTTCTCTGTGAACTTGTTTTTCCGCAATGTGTTCCTCAAAGTAGAGCATGCCCCTGTCTTGAAAATCCTGGAGAACTCTGTCCTCTCCCTGGGCTCATACACCGCGCAGGCCAGCACAAGCATTGTCTGGTAGTCATCAAGCTCCTTGTATAGCTCTGTCGCAAAAATCTCGCCCATCAATAGCTCCTGCGTATATATCCTAGCCGAGAACTCGCCCTTCCAGGTAAGATGGTCATCCTCCACATAGCCCATCCTCTCAAGCCGGGTCTTGATATTGTAGAAATTGCTCTCCATGGCATTGGTATTTCCCTTCCTCTTCGCAGAGCCGAACTTCTGGTAATAATAAAAACTCTTCACCAGAATCTCCCTGATCTCATCATCATTATGGTTCCTTATCATATTGAGGACAGTATTGATAGATATCTTGAACTGGGACTTCAAGGGCTCGGTGTCTGACACTGTTATCTTCTTGAGCCTCTCCATGTCAAAATCCCGCCTCTCTATCATCACATAGGCAAACCCTTCCTTGTCAATCCCCCTTCTTCCTGCCCTTCCCGCTATCTGGAAATATTCTTTTGAAGTAAGATACCTAAAAGAGATGCCGTCAAACTTCCGGAGACTTTCGAAGCACACGCTCTTTGCGGGCATGTTGATGCCAACTGCGAAAGTCTCTGTGGTGTAGAGCACCTTGATAAGCCCCTTTCCGAAGAGATCCTCGACAAGCTCCTTCATCACAGGGATGAGGCCCGCATGGTGAAATCCTATGCCCTTGGGCAGGATGTCCCTCAAGATTTGGGTAGACCTAAGGCCGTTAATCTCAGGGGGGGCGTCCTTAAGGTGCTCCCTTATTATAGTCACAATCCTGCTGTCCTGCGGGAAAAGATTGAGCTTTGATAGCTCAAGCGCCTTCTTCTGGCAGTCAAGCCTTGAGAAATTAAAGAACAGGCATGGCAGTTTGTCCATAATGTCCTTTACTAGTTCGGCATGGCTTGGCGCAGGAACCCTGAATTTTTTGTCTCTTCCGCCTTTCTTCTTCTTCCTCCAAGAGTCCTCGTATCTTGGGGTGTCTATTGCCTGCTTGATATCCTTAAGCTCGCATATCCCAAGCTCAGAGTCGAAAAACGCCTTGTGGAGCGGGACAGGCCTCTCTGTGTGCTTTATCACAACAACCTTGTGCTCCTTTATCGCCTCAATCCAGCCTGCGAACTCGTCAGAATTGGGAATAGTTGCAGAAAGGCAGAGAAACCTCACCCTGGATTCGGAGAAAATTATGGACTCCTCCCACACATATCCCCTCTCGATATCATTGATGTAATGTATCTCGTCAAACACAACATAAGAGAGATCCTCAAGGCTTCTGTCCTGCAGAAGCACCATGTTCCTGTAGATCTCTGTGGTCATTATCACAATCGGCGCCCCGGGGTTCTTCACTATGTCGCCAGTCATCAGCCCAACATTCTCCTCGCCAAACAGGTGTGTGAACTCCTTGTACTTCTGGTTTGAGAGCGCCTTTATGGGGGCAGTGTAATAAACCTTAATGCCCCTCTTTACCTCCCTGTCAATAAGGTAGTCTGCTATCAGGGTCTTTCCTGAGCCTGTGGGAGCAGAGACTATCACAGAGCAATTCCTGTCTAGCGCATCAATAGCTTCCTCCTGGAACCTGTCCAGCACAAAACCCCTGTACTCCATAAAAGAAAATGCTCCTAGGCTGGTTAATAAATGTTTTCATAAGCCCA
>CAYLII010000088.1:0-4163 GCA_964383645.1 uncultured Methanosarcinales archaeon | reverse complement strand
ATACACATATGTGGTTGAGCAGTTTCCTGCAGTGACTATCACAGACTTAGTTTTCTGGGTGACGCTCGGATTGAATCCTACAAACGAGGTATTGGAGAAATTAAGCGCCACTGTCTGGGTTGTGTTGAAATTGCTGCACACAAAAAACAGCCCCATGTGGGCCCGGTTATAGCCTATGATTCGTGCATCCCACACCTGCGGAAAAAGCTGGATCATGGGGCAGCAGTCTATGTCGCATGACCCAAAAACCACGCTCACAGTAATAGGCAGATAGATAAGCTGGCTCTCGCCGCTTGTGTTTGCGAAGATGACTACTCTTCCGGTATAGATTCCCGGCAGAGTTGATGAGGGCACGCTCAAATTAAGATAAGAGGTGGCATTCTCTCCGTCTGCCAATACGAAACTGGATGATGAGAGATAGTAATTTACCCCCCAGTCAAGCTCAATAGAAAGCGAGGCGCTCACAGCCTCTCCTGCGACATTCCTCATCATTATCGCGTCAATGCTGCTGTTTGTGGGCGAGAGCACCCTTGCGATGCCTGAAGGGGTCACATCCAAAAGGCCATAGCCGATAAGCACATAGCCGGGCATAGCCCTTACCAGCACCCAATGGTTGCCCTCCTCGGTAGGGATAAAACCATTGACTATGAAATTGGTGTTCCTGTAGACATCGTTCTGGTGTCCGCTCCTGTCCTCTAGCCCAAGCCTTAAAGTGTTGTTTGACACCTGGGAAAACATCACGCCGCTCGGCACAGAGATAAGCACCCTTGTCTGTGCCCCTACCCCCTGGAAATAGACAGACTCAGCAGCGTCAGCAAGGTCATCCACAACAATCCTTGCCCTCTCGCCCCTCATCTGCCCTGTAAGAGAATCAAGCATCCCCTGGTTCAGTGCAATTATAGAAAGGAGCACGATCAGCACAAAAGACATTATGATAATAAACTCAATCCCCGTCTGGGCCTTTCCACCATGGATAAACCTGCCCGCATTTGCATAATTTTCCCTAGAGAGAACTCTGTAAACCCCTCTTTTTTCCATTTTTTAGCCCAATATATATGGTAGTATATACTTAATTATATATACTAAATATATACAATTTGGAATACTAATATAAAAAGCTTTTTAAAAGGCCTGTCTGAGACAAGAGCCAGGCCAGGAACAGAGCAAAACACACACCTGCAGAAGCATAAAAAAATTCAGAGATTCACAATCTTATTTGGCTTTATCTCAATTCCTTTCTTTGAGATGTCTAACTCAACTGTGTTTGGCGAGTGGTCAGTGCCCCTCATCTTGAGTATCTCTATGGCCCTCATCCTCCTGCCCTTGATCTTCGCGTGATACATGATAATGATGGAATCGACCTCGAACTCAAGGCTTGCCGCCATAGTCTTCTCGTATGAGGATTCCTCCTCAGAGGTGAGGAGGCATGTGACTCCCCACTTTGAGACCAGCTCAAAAAGCTCGAGCGCAGCCTCTTTCTTCCCGAGCACATCCTTGTAGAGGAGCGCAAATGAGGTGATAGAATCAATAACCAGCCTCTTCACCTTTGATTCAGAGATTATAGTCTCGATAACCCCTCCTCCGTCAGTTATGATCTTCATCATCTGCTCAGGCTTGTAATGCAGGAAAATAAACTTGCCCTCCCTCTCGTACTTTGCAAGGTCCCAGCCGAACTCCCTCATGTCTTCGTAGAGGCTCTCCTTCCTCTCCTCAAAAGTGAGATACATCGCAACCTCGTCATATTTCACAATCCCGTTGATGAGGTACTGCATCGCAAGAACAGTCTTTCCCGCGCCCGCAGAGCCGGCTATAAGGTTGGTGCTTTTTCTCACAAGCCCACCCTGGACCATCTTGTCAAACTCGACAATACCTGTTGGCACCCTGTCTATAAAACTTTTTAGCTTGACTCCAGAACCAGCTTTCGCGCAGTCTTTTCCGCCTGCCGATTTTTTTGAAGGATTCTTTCCTTTTTTGGATTGTGCCATTATCAGTCCTTTTTTGCCTGCACTATATTATTTTAGAGCTTTTTTATAAACCTTGCGCTTGAAAGGGCAGCCCGGCTCATGCAAATCCTTAAAAATTCCTTAGGATTACCTCTCCTGCATGGAAGGGCACAAGATAGCATTCGTTGCAGACCTGCACGGCAATGTGCAGCAGTACCAACAGCTGGCAGACTATGCCATATCCCATTCGATAGATTCAGTCATCCTTGGTGGCGACCTCTGTCCGACATACTTCCCGCCTGAGAAAAGAGAGCGCTTCATCCAGCTGCAGGCAGAGTTCCTGGAGGACACTCTTCCTGCGCTCCTCAGCCCCCTTAAAGAGAATGGAATAGAGACATACCTTATCATGGGCAATGATGATGCCATGGCAAACCTGCCCATCCTAGAAAAGCACGACGATGAGCTCTATCACATCATCCACTCCAGGAGGCTAAGGCTTGCAGATGACTTTTGGATAGTAGGCTACTCCTATGTGCCCCTAACCCCCTTCTTTCTCAAGGACTGGGATAAATACGACCTCTCCAAGCCGTCTGATAATAACAGGCAGGACTACGAGATGCGCAAGCTCTTGGGCTATAGGCTAGATGGTCTGAAAAGCACTCCAGCCGGCTGGAAAATGTCACATTATGATGAGGAGCTTGCCCTAGAAGACTCTATCCAAAAAGACCTGCTCAGGCAGGAATTTAGGAAGAGCCCAAAAAAAACAGTCTATGTAATGCACACCCCGCCTGACATGACAAATCTCGATCTCTCATTCTCAGGCCATGTGGGTAGTTTTGCAGTAAGAGAATTCATAGAAGAGGCACAGCCCTACCTCACCCTCCACGGCCACATCCATGAGACAGTCCGCCTAAGCGGAAACTACATTGAAAAAATAGGAGAGACCATCTCTCTGGCTGCAGGAAACCTGAACGGCTGCGGGCTATCTTTAATCGTCCTCGACATCTATGAGCCGGAAAATGCAGAAAGGATAATAATGCCAAAATAAAATCCCGCAATAACAGGCAGGTTATCAATTATAAGATCATCAATTTGCAGGCCATCAGTAGCCGAACAGGCTTGTCTGCCTGCTGTTCTTGAGCGCATCATCAAAATTCTGGCCGTAGAAAACAAGCACAGAGTCCGCAATCGGCTTGAGCTGCTTGTCTATGTAATGCTCGTAATCCAGCTTGTGCTCAATCTGCTGAACAGGCTCAGGCCCGTCCTCTGTCATGACATAAGCTATCAGGCTGCTTGAGATCTTCTTCAGCTTCCTTGCAGCCTTTACATGAGGGGGTGTGATCTTGGTATAGCTGTCAAGCCCTTTTCTCAGGGCTTTCTTGTACACAAGCAGATTGTCATATTTTCCTTTTTTTAAGTCAGCAACAAACTTCTTGATGTACTCATCCACCTCCTGCTTGTGAAACACCCTGTCAAGGATACCCATCTGGAACACCTTGGAAAGCTCTGTCCAGTCCCTCCTCACAGACTCTAAACCTGTAAAAGAGATCTCCTCTTTGCCATCCTTTACGATGAGCCCAGCATACCTCTTTTTTGCTCCGGCCTCCTCACCCCTCAGCCTTGGCATGATAAACCTGATAAACACCTTGTCGAACTGGAGCTCCATAAATGACCTCATGCCATACTCCTTTTTCACAAACAGCTCCCAGTACTTGGTGGCATCCCCTGCAATCTCCTCCCCAATCTTTTGCGCCTCTTCCATTCCCTTTGCCTTTGTCTCGACAAAAATAGAATCTGTATCGCCGTAGATAACCCTATAGCCTCTCTCTTCGGCAAGCTCAGCAGTCTTCTTAACTATCATCTGCCCGAAATGGGTAATCGCGTTAGCCATATCCAGCGAGTAGAACCTGCACATGGGGTTAGCAAGCACACCGAAAAATGAGTTCATGGTAATCTTAATAGCATAGGTCTCAACCGCATTCTTCTTTTTCTTTGCGATATCCCTTTGCGCCCAAAGATGCTGGATGAGTTCAGGCAGTATTCCCACCTCTTTTCTGAACCTCGCCCCGTTGGGCGCGGCAATCAGCTCCTTCTCCTCGCCTTTCTTAAGCTTCCTCTCCTTGGGCACAAATGCCAGGGGGTCTATATTGAATGTCCTTATGATAGATGGGTACAGGCTCTTGAAATCCAGCACATCAATAAAATCATAGATTCCCGGAT
>CAYLII010000087.1:0-4215 GCA_964383645.1 uncultured Methanosarcinales archaeon | reverse complement strand
GTCTGCCTGCTTCCTTATGTGGGATTCTATCTTGAGCAGGTGGTCTGAGAAGAAACGCTTGTCCACTACTGCCACCATTATCCTGTTCTTGATGTCGAGCTCGCTTTTCTTGAGAAGGCCTCTTATCTTCTCTTCCCTGTTGCCCTCTTTCCTTATCTTTTCAGAGTATCTCCTGCAGGCTATAAGGATGGCTTCCATGGAGACCTTCTTTTCCAGGCCCAGTTCCATGGAAATCTTCCGTGAGAGCTTGGAGTAGTTGATTATGCCGCTCTTGAGACTGTCCTTGATGCTGGGGTGCTCTGAAATATATTGCCAGGTGAGTTCTGTTATTGTCGGCATGAGATGGAGCGAGGGGGATGGGATATATAAATTTAACTGAATTGTTCGAAATAGAACAAAATAGGGAATTATCGTATGGAACTGGTCACCAGATTTAAGAAGGAAAGCGGATTAACTGATTTCTGCAATGAAAACAGGATCTTATATGCGGATTGGCAGAGTGTCTTTCTCTAGATTTAGACCGCAGGCCGCCTGATTAAAGGTTTTGGCTGAGATTATCAAGATTGTCAATTGATAGGATATACTGGAGGTAACTAAAATGAAGAGCAACTATGAAACATTTTCAGAAAAGTACGCGAAGAGTCTGGGTCCGATGCAGTTTTTAACTGCTGACGAGCAGCATATGTGCAATAATTACATACGCAAGTCTGATGGCTACTTGGAGGTGCTGCTGTTTGGTATTCCCGAGCATAATATAATGAGTAATGCCCTTATGCTGGAGAAAAATTATCCCGGAATCCACCAGAAGCTCTTGATTGAGAACCCAAAACTGCTTGGCAAGAAGTATCTTGAGGCCAGCTGCCCCCAACTCGAACAGGTTGAAGATATGATTGGGGCTGACCAGACTGAATGGCTTGTGATGAAGGGTCTGCAGTGGGGCTATAGCAATCTTATGGGTGGCATCGGGTTTAAGAGCTATCCCGCAAGCAGCTGGATACCCTCTTTTACAGAAAAATACCTTATGGGGTTTCTTGACATGAAGGCTTCAGATGTTGGAATCTATCCTCCAGAAAAGATTGAGGTGGTCAGTTATAGCAACGACAAATATGAGATTGAGGCGATTTTGGGGTGGCTTGAAAAGTCAGGCATAAGGCTTGTAAATAAACAGCCCACCTATTATTGGTGAGCCTATCAAAGATATTTTTTATTGAAAATCTCGCCTGAGCGAGATTTTTTCAGGGTTTAATACTCCGCGCTTTAGCACGAGATGTCAGAAATCCTCCGATTTCTGAGCACACGTGAATCTTCGATTCACTATGTTTTCAATTCCGAAACGCTCAGAATTGTATAGCAATTCTGGCGCACAAAAATCCTAAAGATTTTTGATGATTTGCCGATTAAGCGAGCAGCCGTAAAACTCCGGCCTTCAGGCAGGGGATAGGCTGCGAGTAGGCGAATTTTCGTTATTTTTGATTAATAGATATCCTATTTTTCTTATTTAGAAACCTTTTTCCTGCACTCGTCAAGCTCTTCAAGGAACCGCTTGACTGTCTTTGGGACGTGCTCGGGCTGGGTGCAGAGTGTTTTTGCTGCTAGGCCAAGTATGTCCGGGTCTGAGCAGACTGCGCAGGCGCTCAGCTCGAGTTCATCAGGAGAGACCTGTTTTCCTTTCTCTACTGCTTTTTTTCCGGCCTTCCATTTCTTAAAGAGCTCTTCTACTCTTGCCGGCACCTGGTTTTCAGGCACGCAGAGGAGGGCTGAGACTTCTTTTAGCACGTTCTGGCTTCCGCTCTCAAATCTTTTCTCGGCGTCTCCTGCCACAAACTCTATCCTTACAATTCCGTCCTGGATCTTGCTGGACTTGACGAGCTTTATGGCTACTGCCTCTTTTGTGTTCTTGAGATGCGTTCCGCCGCAGGCCTCTACATCAAGGCCCTCTATGTCGATGATCCTGATCATCTTTCCGGGCACTGCGCCTCCCTGGTAGATTGCCATGCCGTATCTCTTTTCAGCTTCTGCTCTCGGAAGGAAGAATGACTTTACAGGAATAGCCCGCTGGATGATTTTGTTGGACTCCTCCTCTATCTGCTTTAGCTCTTCATCTGAGATGGACTGGTAGTGGGTGACGTCAAGGTGGGCTTTTTCCTCTGTCTTTTTCGCGCCTGCCTGGTTGATGTGGTTTCCTAGCACGGTTCTTGCTGCGGCGTTTACGATGTGGGTAGAGGTGTGGTGCTGGGCGAGCTGGAGCCTTCGTTTTGGGTCTATCTTTGCCTTTACTTCCTGGCCTTCCTTTAGGCCTGAGGCGTCTGAGAGAACATGGACTATGACTGCGCCCTGCTTGAAGACATCTACAACCTGGATTCCTTCTATTATGCCTATGTCGTGGAGCTGGCCTCCTGAAGTCGGGTAAAAGTATGTCTGGTCAAGGATTACATTATTGTTGATTATCTTAAGGATTTTTGCGCTGAATTCTGTGATTGAGTAGTCGCTGTAGTAGAGGGCTTTTGTGTCAGGCACCCCTTCCAGGCTGAGCTGCTCTGCCCTCTCTGTCGCGTGGATCTGCTCCTGCTTCTCGTGGAGTGCTGAGACTTTTGCGTAGAAGTCGTCTGGGACTTTTACTTTCTTTCCAAGCTTTGCGGCCTCTTTTGCGATGAGCTCTGGTAAGATTCCGTTGCTGTCGTAGAGCTCGATGAGCTGCTGCTCTGTGATGTCTTTCTCGATTAGTTTTGAGACTAGCTGGCCTGCCTTCTGCTTGGTGTTCTCAAATTTCTCTTTCTCAACAGCAAGCACTTTCTTGACATCCTCTATGTTCTTTGAGAGCTCGGGGAATATGTCTCTTAGCTCTTCTGCGTGCCATTCTGCAACAGTTCCCATGTCTATGTTCCAGCCGAACTGGTCTATGAATGAGAGTGCTCTTCTTAGTATGACTCTAAGGTTATAGCCTCCGCCAACGTTACTTGGCAGGCCTCCGTCGTTGATTGCCACAAGGAGGCAGCGAGAGTGCTCTGCGATTGAGTAAAGCGCGGTCATGGGCAGGATTTTTGCCTTGAGCTCTTCTGAGTCCATGCCCAATTTTCCTGCAACAAACTTCCATGATGCATCCATGTCTTCGCTCTCGTCTGCGTTGAGGTATGCTGAGTATGATGAGAATCTCTTGTATAGCTCATGGTCCATCTGGACATTTGTGAGCTTTCTAAGGCGCTCTAATACAAGCGGGAATGTGGCTTCGTAGATGTTGGGCGTGCCCTGGGAGAACCAGGCTATTCGCTCCATTCCAAGTCCCATGTCAAGCACCTTGAGCTTGAGGTCGCGGTCCCCGTTAGGGGTCTGCTCAAACATCGTGTAGACCTGGTTGAATAGTTCAACTCCTCTGGAGAAGAATTCCATGCATGGGCCAAAGCTTCCGCCTCCTGCCCAGGCGTCCTCATGGACTGTTATCTCTTCTTTTGGAAGCCCTATGCTGATGATGAGAAAATCATAGATGTCCTTGAAGCACTCCTCCTGGTTCCATTCCTCTGCTGATACGAACATGTGCTGGCCTATCATGACAAAGCCTGTGAGATGGCTTCCTGTTATGCCGACGTTGTCGATGTCCCCGAACCTCAATGAGAACTGGGGGATGATGAGCTTTTTTGCAGGAGGCTCCTGCTCTCCGGTTATGACGTACGGCTGGAAGGCCGCAATCGAGGCCATCACAAAATCTGTGGTCGGGTTCCATCTTGCGACAACAGGATAGCGGTCTATTGGCTTGTAGCCCCTTGGCTCGAGTAGCTTGACTATCTCTTTCCAGACCTCTACATAGGTGAGCCTGACTTTTGAGGGGTTGTTGCTTACTACATTAAAGCCGCCAGAGCAGGAAGGGTCTCCGCATACAGCGCGCTTTGGGTCGACTGACCAGAAGTACTTGCCGCACTCAGGGCATTTGCCCCTGTAAAAGCCCTCTTTCTTCAGGAATGCTGTGGGGTAGAACCTGTCAGGGTTCTCGCTAGCCACTTTCTTGAATTCCTTTTTTACTTCCTTGTCCGACTTCATGATGCAGGTCTAACCGGGCGGGAAATATAAAGGTTATGGTGGGGGAGGCATTGTAGAATATTTAGGCTGCCATCTGGTTTCACGAGCTTTTTAGATCCTATATGGGCCAAGCTGGGAGGGGGTTGTCCCTTACGGGGATACCAGCTCATATGATATTCTCAGAACTAAAGCGAGTTGATGGCA
>CAYLII010000086.1:0-4401 GCA_964383645.1 uncultured Methanosarcinales archaeon | reverse complement strand
ATGGACTGGGGCCTCTTGAATATTGATTTCTCAAAAAACCATGACAAGGCGATAATCCTCTCTGAGAAGCTCAGCCGAAAGGAGCTTATCGGCTTCTACAGACTATTCCAGAAAGAGAGGAGCAGGAGATATTTCAGGCTCATGATACGCTCGGGGATAAAAAGCCCTCAAAAGATAGTGCCCTTCCTTAAGACAAAGATAAGATATGCCCTTATGAGCAAGGGGGGATGAATACAGTGGCCAAAAAGCCTCTTGCGTCTGTGATTGTGCTGAACTGGAATGGCATGCAATTCCTGAAAGACTGTTTTTCTACAATATTCGAGCAGGACTATCCCTCGTTTGAGGTAATAATGGTAGACAACGGCTCGGGAGACGGCTCGCAGGAGTATGTCAGAAAAAATTTCCCGAAGGTAATATTGATAGAAAACCCCACCAATTACGGGTTTGCAAAAGCCAACAACCAGGGTATAGATATCTCAAAGGGAAGATATGTCATATGCCTTAACAACGACATCAAGCTTGAAAAGAATTTTCTCTCAGAGATTGTCAGAACTGCCGAGGCTGACAAACGAGTGGGGATGGTAGCCCCTAAGATGGTGTTCTTTGACACAGACCAGATAGACACAATAGGTATCAGGCTGTTTAGCTCAGGGCTATCATGGGATACCAAAGAGGAGTCGCTGGCTGGGCAGGTTATCGCGCCGTGCGGGGGAGCAGTGCTCTACAAAAGAGAGATGCTTGAAGACATAAGGCTTGAAGGGGATTATTTTGACAGTGATTTTTTCATCTACTGCGAGGACCTTGATCTCGGGCTCAGGGCAGTCTCAAGAGGCTGGAAGTATGCGTACTCAAGAGATGCAGTTGTCCATCATCTGCACTCTGCCACGATGAAGGGAAAAAAGGACATGACAATAAGGCTGACCCATAGAAATAATGTATGGGTCCTGGTAAAGAATCTTCCGCTGGCCACCTTAATCAAGAAATCGCCATGGATATTGCTTGCCCAGCTTGTGGCTATAGCCTCTTATATCCCTAAAGGCAAGGGCTGGCTTGTGATGAAGGCAAAGTTCGAGGCACTTAGCTCGCTAAAGAGATTCATTCGCAAGAGAAAGATTATACAGAAAAAAAGGAGCATATCCAAAAAACAATTCGAGGGCTACATCCAGAGAAGGATATTTCCTGGCAGAGGCGCGTTATAAATCCAGACCACATTATTTTTTTGATGCAAGAGACAGGTACATCCTCTCGAGCTCGTCAGCAGCCTTGTCCCATGTGAATTGCTTTTCTGTCTTTTTCCGCCCGTTCTTTCCAAATTCGGCTGCCTCTTTTTTGTTCTTGAGAAGATAGCCTATCTTTTCCGCAAGAGCCCCTACATTCCTCTGCTCAACCAAAAATCCATTCTTGCCGTCTTCTATGACATCCATAACCCCGTCTGAATAGTATGCCACGCATGGCACGCTGCAGGCGAAAGCCTCGACAAGCACTATCCCGAATCCCTCTCTTGTGGAGGGCAGCGCAAAAACCTCTGATTTTTTTAGCTCCCTTATGAGATCATGGTCATCTATCGCGCCGAAGAATCTCACGTGGCGCTCGAGCCTGAGCTGGCCCACAAGATGGACAAGGCTGTCCACCTCCTGGCCTGTGCCTATGATCTTGAGCTTCACGCCTTTTTGCTTTTCCCTAAGGATATTTACCGCATTTATCAGGTCGTCTACATGCTTGTGGGGTATTACCCTTCCTATGTACACTATAGTGTCTTTCTCTTTCTCAGGCTGCTCTATAGAATCAAATAGCCTGAGGTCTACTCCGTTGTGTATGAGCCTGATTTTTTCCTTTTTTATGCCGTAGTCTTTCTCAAGCCTTGCCCCCACTCCAGAGCTTACGCAGATTATCGCCTTGAAGGGAAGCCTGAGCAGGAATTTTTCAGCCTTTTCTGCTGTTCTTGATGAATTGAGCCACTGGTCTTTTGCGCCTGAGCTTATGTCGTGGATGACTACAAGCTTTTTTGCGCCTCTTATGCCTCCAAAAATCGAGACAGGCACCATCCCTATCCAGGGGTTGGCCTCGACTATGTCATACCTGTGGCTGAGGAGCCAGCCTGATGCTGCAAACACGAATTTTATGAAGTCAAGTTTTGTCCTTTTGGGAGGCTCTGATATGACTGGCCCCACATGATGGACTTTTATCCCGTCTATGTCCTCAAAGTCATTTACTCCCTTTATCCCCATGCAGACCAAGTCTATCTCATGGCCTTTCTTGACCAGGCGCTTTAGAAGCTCATGGTATCTCTTTTCCCCCCCCCCTCTGTAGTGGGGTATGAAAAAATCAGTCACTATGCAGATTCTCATTTTCCCCTGTATGCCTCCTCTATCTCGGATGCGATCTTTGCCCAGTCATACTTCTGGCAGAGTTTTTTCTCTTCATCTATGCAGCGCCTGTAGAGCGCCTTGTCTGTGAGAATCTTATGAATCTTTTCTGCCAGGTCTTCATAGTCTTTCTGCTCGAAGAGAAGCCCCCCCTTACCTTTTTCTGATATCTCTACAAAAGGGGGGATGTCAGAGCACACATAGGGCACTCCAGAGGCTATCGCCTCTACCAGTGTTATCCCAAAACCCTCCACAACGCTTGGCGAGCAGAAGACTGTGCTTGATTTCAGGCGCTTGAGCACGTCCCTGTGGCTAGGCAGGTAGCCTGCGAATTCCACTGTCTGCCCAAGCTTTTGCTCTTTAACAAGCTTTTTCAGGCTCTCTTCTTCAGGGCCGCTTCCAACAATTGCGATTTTGAGACCCCTTATCCTGCGCCTGAGCCTGGAGCCTGCCATTATGAGGTCCTCTACCCTCTTGTTCTTGGTGAGCCTTCCCACAAAGCACACTGTAGGCTGCCTGGCTTTTATCGCATTTATTTTTGAATAGTCTGAAAGCCTTACCCCATTATTTATCACTCTTATCCTGTCCTTTGGGATGCCCTGCCTGGCCAGCTGTTTTTTAGTAAAGCCTGAGACAGAGATGAACCTGAGCCCCAATATCCTTGCCTTAAGAAGCACCAACCTCTCAAGCACCTCTCCGAATATGCCCTTCCTCGAGCCTGTGTTCTTTGCCCAGTTTCCGACCCACACCTCATGGTATGGGAGAAATCCCCTGGCTGTTGTAAGGAAAGATGCCCAAATGGGGACAAAATAGGTGAGGAAGCTATAGACGTCCACAACATCAATCTTCTCTGTCCTCACAAGCTTCCTTGCATAGAGCGCCGAGTTTATAGAGAAGAGGGCTCGTTTTATGGTGTGGCCTGCCTGGGTGTATGGATATTCCGGCCCCAGCCTTATGACTGTAAGTCCTGAAAATGAATCGAAACTGTTTGAGCCAGGCCTTCTTGAGGTGATTATAAATACCTTGTTGCGCTTCGCAAGCTCTTTTGCAGCATAGAATGCCCTTGACTCCACTCCGCCTGTTATCTCACCTGTCTCTGACTCAGGGAAATACTCTGTGGCGATGAGGATGTTCATTTTTTTGCCCGTGAGATAGCTATCTCTCTTACAAGCTTGGTTATTGTCTGGTCTATCTCGTCAAGCTTCACATAGAGCCTGAACATGAGGTAGAAAAGCATGATTATGCTTGTGGCAACCACAAGATCCATGCCTCTCATGAACCCGCCAACGTTGGAGAGGGCTTCAAGTATGCCCGGGAAAAGCGCAAAGAGGATTGCCATGACCCACAGGCCGCTCCAGAACATAAGCTCTGCAAGCCTTATGTTTCCCCTTCTGAAACCCAGGACTGCCCTGCTGAAAGCAAAGAGCCCGAATACCATCACAAAGATGTGGATAAAGCCTATCATTTTTTCACCCCATCAGCTTTTTGAATATCATCTTAAAAACAATATTGAAAGAGTTTGTTAGATAGTTCTGGCCGTGCTTGAGGGAATAGTCTGTGTACCTTATCTCAACAGGCACCTCCCTGAAGCGCAGGTGCTTTCTTCCTATCTGGTCCACTATCTCAGAGGCATGCTCCATCCTGTCTGATTTCAGCTCTATCTTCTCTGCAGCTTTCCTAGATAGGGCGCGAAGCCCGTTGTGCGAGTCTGTGAGCCTTACCCCGTACATAACTATGAATATGAGCACGCCTATCTTGTGGTATGCTTTTCTTAAGATAGAAGCATTTGTGCTGCCCTTCCTAATGTAGCGGGAGCCGAGTGTCACATCAACCTCTTTATTGAGCACAGGAGAGACCATCGCCTTTATGTCCTTTGGGTTGTGCTGGCCGTCAGCGTCGAAAGTTACTATCACGTCAGCGCCTTCCTGGATGGCAAAATCAATTCCTGTCTTTAGCGCTGCTCCCTGGCCCCTGTTGAAAGGGTGCCTAAGCGCCCTGGCCTTGTGCCTGAGCACAGCTTGATATGTCTTGTCGC
>CAYLII010000085.1:0-4439 GCA_964383645.1 uncultured Methanosarcinales archaeon | reverse complement strand
TTGTGCCTGAGAGCCAGAGCCCAAATGTGCTGAGCAGGAGAAGCACAGAGAACCAAATGGTTCCATTTGCAATGTGGCCATATACATTTTCAACCTTAGGCAGATAGTTCTCGCTGAAATCCTGCTCTCCTGGGTGGAGCTGGCTGTATCTTCCTTCTGCTGCTGCCACGCCATAGGAGATTATTGCAGGCTTTAGGGCAAACACAGCAAGACTCAATATAATGCATATGGCTGATGCAGCCCAGAGCAGCCTCACAAGGCTGCCCATCTTTCTCTTGAGCTCAGCTCTTTTTGTTGTGAGCAGGAATGAGGCGCCAAAGCCGGCTAGCACTGCAACTGAAAAGCAGAACAGGAATAGCTGCTCTGCAGGAACCCTGAATGAACTGGTTCCGGGAACATAAAGGTAGAACAGCCTGTAGAGCGGTGTGTATTTACCAAAAGCAAACACTATCCAGAACACTGCGTTAAGCAGGAAGAACCATATCTCCATGCGCTTTCCTGCAAGAAATATCACTGCTAATGCGCCCAGCACCAGAGGAAGTATTCCTGAATATGCCTGGAGTGCCCAGTTATTGTCCCACTCCCCCCAATAGGTCTGGTCCACTGCGCTTCCGAAAAAGTCCGGGATGATGAATGTGATGGCCTGCCTTAGGGGAAGAGAGAACTGGGTTGCTGCCTCATAGCTAAGTCCGCCTGCCCTTATTGTTGTCTGGGACATCTGGTAGACAGGAATAATATAAAATGCTGACAGCAAAACGCATATAATGAGTGAAAGCCCGACATAGAGGCTTATCCTTGACGCCAAGAACAGGCTTTTTTCTTTTCTGTATTCCATAGCAAGCCTGAAAATGAAGTATGCCAGAAGCGAAAGCGAGATGAAATAGAAGTACTGCAGATGGCCTGCAACAAGCTGGAGGGCCCACACGAGCCCGAACAGCAGCGAATGCTTGAAGTCTCTGTTCTTGATTACCTTCTCGAGCATCAGGAAAACAAGCGGCACAAGCGAGATGACTATCAGGTTTATTGCATGGCCGGGATAGAACTTTCCGACAAATGCGCTTGAGAACGCGAATGATATTGCAGATATGAATGATGCCCTTTTAGGGAGCGAAAGCTCCCTTGCGAATAGGTAAGTGAACAATCCTGCAAGGAAGGTGTGGAGCACCATTGTCCAGCCGAAAAACAGGTTCTTTGGAAACAGTAAGAGCAGCAGGTTGAGAGGATAATAGAATGGAAGCACAGGGTTTCCAATATAAGGCACTCCGCTGAAGATAAGATTGTTCCATAGCGGAATCTGGCCGAAATTGTCAAGGGAATTCCTGAGGATTCCCTCATAAAGGAAATTTGAGAGCACTGTGTCTCCAAACGGCCAAAATATGTAAGAGTGGTTTAGGACAAGCTTATGGAAGAAGAGAAGGACCAAAAAGGCTAGGGTGATGACTGGCAAGATAGTTTTCTTAGCCTTGTTTTGATTAACCATTTTCCCCTTACAATAAAGCATATTTATCCAAAAAGATTATGTGAGCCAAAAATGCATTTACTATACTTCCCAAATACACCCCTAATAGGCACATATTTACGTTGCTTAATATTCCCCAGAATCAGGGGATCTCTCTTAGCAGATATTTGCTTAAATCCCCCTTTTTTTAAACACCCAAATTCTGTATATTCAAGAATTGTAGGGTGTTATTAAGCTTTTCTTATATGCCTTTAGAGGACCGCTCCGATTTGAGGGCTGCCTTTTAAGAAAGTGATTGTATGTCTTAAATATGCATGTAGGGTTTCAATAATATCTGCATCTATGTGAAGATACTCCTGAAATAAGATATGACATGCTTTCTGCTTATTTTTGAGTGGCCTCTTTCCCTGAGATTAAAGGAATAAAGGACTTCTGATATATTTATAGAAGGCCGGACATATTTTAGAAAATCAAAAAGCACCTTATAACCGGTCAGCTCAAATTTTTTGGAGTTAGAATCAAACACCTCAAGGAACAATCCCCTCTTGCTCCCGAAGAAACCGGACACCACGTCCCTGCAGCGGATGCCTTTTAAGAGTAGTCTTGCTCTTCCAAGCATTATGGCTGTGCCTGACATAAGCCTTCTTAGGGGGTTCCAGCGGGCAGTCGACTCTTTTCGCCTAGTGCCCACCACCACGTCATATCCCTCATTGAGTCTGGATGCAATCTCTGCTATTGCCTCTAGGGGGTGCTGGAGGTCCCCATCAATAACAACAAAGTATTTTGTGTCAGCAAGCCTTATTCCATCCGCCACGCTGGCTGTCAGGCCTTTCACACTTTTCTTGGACCTATCAAGCAGCCTAAACCTATTGTTCTTCGCATGGTATTTCTTAACAATCTGCTGGGTTGCGTCTTTGCTCCCGTCGTCAGAAACAATAAGGTGTATTCCGGGATAGAGCTTCTCTATTTTCTGCATAAGAATCAGTATGTTCTTTTCTTCATTAAGTGTAGGCACTACAACAGTGAAATCCTGGTATCTCATGTTATGACCCCTTCCCTGTAATTGCTTTGAGAGATTATAAATCTTATGTTTGGTGCCCGAAACAAGAGGTTAGGTTAAGGTATAGAAGATGCAATTCTAAGATGTGAGATTGTACACCATTATCGAGTAACCTATCCTTTTTATAGGCTGCTCTGAATGGAGGTAGCTGTAGCAGCTCTGGTTCATCATCAGGTAAGTCACGCTTATCGCAACTATCCCTTCTACCCTTTCGCATCCAGGTTTCCTATAACTTTCGACATATAGTGGGGGGATGGGATAATTGACTGTTTCTGGGAAACCGTAGTATTTTATGTAAGGGTTGACTATCCCTTTTTCATCCAGGTAGTCCATTAGATAATAGAGGTCCTGCCCCCAGTCAATATTGGAGTCAACAAAATAATGATGGGCATTGCCAGGGCCTATTAATTCATTAAAATAGGAGAGGTAGTGGGGATATATTAGTAATGATGAGATGAGATACCATAATAAGAGGAGTATTACTCCTGTCTTGTAAAGTATGGCACGGATATTTTTGGTGTGCCTCATATTGACTACTCTGCTTGCAAAAACTAATATCAGGGGCACTGTATGTATCATATATCTGTACCCCAGCTGTTTTGTGGTAAAGCAGAACGCCAGGTGATAAAGCACGAAAGTGATTATCAATATCGCGCTGCCAATCTCATATTTTTTTAGCCTCTGATAGGCGAAAAGCGAGAGGATAAGGAATATGAGAAGTGGGATTGGTGTCTTTACTAAAAATGCATATATGAAGAAATAGGGTTCTGTTTTTAGTGTATCTTCGCCGACAAGCGATGGCGCCCCTGCGCCGCCGGCATGCATGAAACTATGCCCCAGCCCTCTTGCAAAGTAGTATGGGAAAGGCGAGGGTATTTTTTCAAACGCAAATTTGTATATTGGGTTGGAGTTGTAGAAGCCCTCAATATCATATACATCCCTGTTGATATGGATATCCCTGCTGATTGATTCAGCAAGTGGAATCCCAACACCCTCAAATTTATATCCCACTAATATTACCCCATAAGTTATAAGAAATATCAAGGCAAGAGATATTCCAAGAGAGATTGATTTTTTTAGTATAGGACTAAGTCTTGAGTCTCTGATTTTTACAAGTGCCAGAAAATCAAACGAAGTTTCATCAGTAGACCTATATTTTCGGTTAGCATTTGCTCTTACTGGTTTTGCAAAAAGAAGGACTGACGCAAACACCAGCAAATAGATGGGAAATAGAAATATTGCTGAGAATTTGGTAAGCTGGGCTAGCCCGAGTGTGAATCCTGCAATAGCTAAGCTGGACCAATCTGGATTAATCAAGAATCTCCACAGGTAGTACAGAGCAATTGTGCCAAAAACTGCAAACCCAAAGTCACTTGAGTTGATTTGGCTTTGGGCAAGTATATCCGGGCTGAATGAATAGAGGAGAAGGGCAAACAGGCCTGCTTTAGGGCCGTACATCTCATTTGCCCACTTGAATATATAGTATCCCAGCAGGAGAGATAGCAGGATTATAGGTATCCTTGACCAAAAAATTATCCAGTAAGGATCCGGATTATACTCAAACAGAAAGACAGGCATAAGCACATTCATGTCTTTGACTTCCCAGCTGGGATGGTCAAACGGGAATGATATGTTCATAAACAGGAGCGGGATTGCACTGATGACAGGCTCAAGCGGCCCGTTCTCAGGATCCAGCCTGTAGTCTCCTGTCTTAAGTTTTGAATAGCCTGAAGCGATGTGGTAAGGCTCATCCCCAAGAAGGGAATTGTTTGCCATGCTAGTGACGCACTGTATAAAAACAAGTATCAGAAGTGCAGCTACAACAAGATTATATCCCTTTTTCATCCTCTGCCTTTCCTCACTGTAGACACAAGCACCCTCATCTCCTCTTTACCTATCGCGCCTGAGACTATGAGTATT
>CAYLII010000084.1:0-4652 GCA_964383645.1 uncultured Methanosarcinales archaeon | reverse complement strand
CCCTCCATCCTGCTCTCATGCACTGAGGGGAAAGGCAGTGCTAATCAAGTCTGTTCATCTGAAAAACATAAGAAGCTACCTAGATGAGACAATAGAGTTTCCTGAGGGCTCAACACTTCTTGCAGGAGACATCGGCACTGGAAAAAGCTCCATACTTCTTGCAATAGAGTTCGCCCTGTTCGGGATAGCCAGAGGGGTGCTCTCAGGCACGTCGCTACTCAGATTGGGCGAGAGCGAAGGCTATGTAGAACTCTCATTTGAGGTAGAGGGCCTGGACTGCCAGATAAAGCGCACCCTCAAGCGCTCAAAAGACGAGGTGAGGCAGGACTCTGGCTACATCATAATAGAGGGCAGAAAGACAGAGGGCACCCCGATTGAACTAAAGGCAAGGGTTCTGGAGCTTTTGGGCTACCCAAGGGCTCTTCTCACAAAATCCAAGTCCCTGATATATAGGTATACAGTATACACCCCGCAGGAAGAGATGAAGGCAATCCTCTCAGAGGATGCTGGCACAAGGCTTGACACATTAAGGCGGCTCTTTCAGATAGACAAGTACCAGCGCATAAGAGAAAACACCCAGATAATCCTAAAAGAGATCAGGCAGCGCCAGGCAGGGCTCAAGGGCCAGCTCATAGACTCAGATGAGAAAGAGAGGCTCTTTATCAAGGCAGATGAGGAGTTAAGGCTCAACACAGAGCAGCTCTCTCTTGTTCTTCCCCAGGCAGAAAAAGCCAAAGAAGAGGTATCTGCAAAAAGGATAGAGCTAAGGCAGAACGAGGCAGGGCTAAAGGAATATAACCGGCTAAAAACACTCATCCAGGTGCTTGACAGCAGGATAAAAGAGAAATTTTCGCTTATACAAGCCTCATCAAGAGAGATGGAGGCCTCAAAAGCCCAGCTGGAATTATTGAGGTCAAGGCTTTCAGGCTTAGGGGAAATAGAGATTCCTAAATCTGGGGCAAAAAGCCTGGAAGAGGAACTAGAGCAGGCTGAGAAAAGAAAGACAGAGCTCATGAGAAAGGCAGCAGAGCTGGAGAGCGAGATAAGGCTACAGCAGAAGCTAAAGGATGAGAGCGAAAAGACAATAAGAGAGCTCTCGAGCCTAAAAAGATGCCCGCTCTGCCTTCAGGATGTGCCTGAGAGCCATGTCCATTCCATAAAAACAGAGCAGGACAGAAAACTTGAGCCTGCAGAACAGATAATTGCAGAATCCACTTCAAGGCTTGCTGAGGCAAGGGCAGGGCAGCAGGAAGCTGAAAAGAGCCTTCTCATGCTCAGGCAGGCCCAGAGGAAAGAGGCTGAGCAGAAGCTTAGGCTAAAAGAGCGCGAAAACATCTCTAACCTCATAGCAGAAAAGCAGGCCTCTGTAATGCTTCAGGAAGACAAGCAGAAAGAGCTGAAAAAAGAGATAGGAAGCCTAAATTCAGAGAAGATAGAGCTCTCAGAGCAGCTTCTTAGCCTAAAGGACCTGGAGCAGGAGCAGGAAAGGCTGAAAAAACAGCTTGAGGAGCTAGAAATTGGAGAGCGAAGACTTGTGGTATTGGCAACAAGGCTAAAGTCAGAGCACGATTCCATCTCTAAGGCAAGAAAACTCCTCGAAGAGGAGCTTGAGCGAAAGAAAAAGGCAAGAGAAGAGCTTAAGATAATCACCCAGAAGCAGAACTGGCTCCAGCTCGTGTTCACAGAGCTCATGACCTCTATGGAGCAGAATGTCATGATGCGAGTCTATAATGAATTCAACGACATATTCCAGCAGTTCTTCTCAATGCTTCTAGAGGACGCAAACCTCTCTGTAAACCTTAATGAGGAATTCACCCCAATAATCGAGCAGAACGGCTATGAGATAGAATATGAAGGATTGTCAGGCGGGGAAAAGACAAGCATAGCCCTCGCCTACAGGCTAGCCCTAAATAAAGTGATAAACCACCTCATAGACACAATAAAAACCAGGGATCTGATAATACTTGACGAGCCCACAGACGGCTTTTCCTCTGACCAGCTTGACAAGATGAGGGCTGTTCTGGATACACTTGAGACAAAGCAGACCATAATAGTAAGCCACGAGCAGAAGATAGAGAGCTTTGTTGAGAATGTGGTACGGGTTGCAAAAAGAGAGCATGCGAGCACGATAAACTAAGCAGACTGAGACTAATCTAAAATGAGCCTCTTGAAAAGATTGATGGATGAAATGCCTGAGAGAAACCCCCTATTTACAGCTATGGAAACCTTGAGTGACATCTCAGATATAATCCAATTCTATAAGGAATATGTGGATTATCTCAAAACAGAGGGAAATACTCTTGAGGTCAGGTCTAGACCAGTATCTATAGCAAATAAGAATATAGGCTACTTATTGGGGTACTATGACAATGAAATAAGGCAAAGATGGAAAGAGGCATTGCCTTACATAACCCATCCTGTTTATGGGGAGGATATCTTCTCTGATTCTTTAAATGACGCGTATGAATCCGGCAGGTCGGCAGCTGAAGGAAGAGATAGCCTCCCAAAGGGGGGTTTTTCCCCTAATTAAGGGCATCCAAAAACCCAAAACTAGATAAATACCCCTGCTAATCCTATATAGATACATAGCCGCGCATAAGACTTCATCATATATTATTGGCTGCGGCTTGAAAAAAAATTATTTCACACTAAACAAGAGGAGACGCAAATATGGAGCAGCCATTCGACACATTGGGAATGTTCAGGAACAGGGTCATAATTGTTGTAAAGAAGGACGGAAAAGAGGTAGTGGGAAAACTAGTCGCATACGACCTCAACATGAACGTGACAGTAGAGACCATGAAAGGCACAGAGTTCATAAACGGCTTTGTGGTAGACCAGATCATGCTAAAGGAAGACCAAGACTGATTAATTGCATAACACTTAAATAAAAGCGATGCAATAAGGCAGATAGGGCATAATACTATATATATCCAATATATTCAAACGAGGGGATAAGAACGGAAACAAGCATATTCATCTTTGGCGGGCTCGCCTTAGCAGGCTACCTTATCTGGTGGCTATCCGCTAAGTGGGGGGGAGGCCCGAACAAGGAATTTCTCAAATACTATGAGGAGGTCCTCAACTCCGACAAGTACAAGGTCAGGAGAAGAAACGAGGACTAAAGGCACCATGCCTTCTGATTCTAAAAAAGGCGTTCTCTTACTCTCATCCGGCATCGACAGCCCGGTAGCGGGAAACATCATGCTCAAGCAGGGCATAGACATAATCGCGCTCCACTTCCACAACCTTGAGGAGGCAGAAGGCGCAAAAGAAAATTCCTCAATAGAGACCTCGAAAAAGCTTGCCAAAAGGCTCTCAGAGCTGTCTGGAAAAGAGATCCCCCTTCTGGTGATAGAAAATTTCGGGAATGAAAAAAGGATACATGAGAACACAAACCACAGGTTCCAGTGCCTGCTCTGCAAGCGCATGATGTACAGGCTTGCTGAGAGGGTGGCAAAAACAGAGGGCTGTGATTTCATAATAACTGGCGAGAACCTGGGCCAGGTGGCAAGCCAGACACTTGAAAACATAGCAGTCCTAAATGAGTCCATAACAATACCTGTTCTCAGGCCATTGCTGTCATACGACAAGAACGAGACAATAAAACTTGCAGAAGAGATAGGCACATACAATCTCTCTGCAAAGGCAGGAAAATGCCCCTTTGTGCCCTCATCGCCTCTTACAAAGGCTGACATAAAAGAGGTAAGGTTTGAGGAGAGCAGGCTTGACATAGACAATATGGCAGAGGCCTCGCTAAAAGGCATCAAGAGGATGCAGAGCCTGGGTGGCCATCCTAAAAAGAGTAAAAAAGAAGAGGCAGATTTCTACAACTATGTTGCAAAAAGGTTTGGAGGCTATAAGACCCCCCACACCCACACAACCACATATTCAGAGGGAAACCCTGAAGATGTGTTTCTTTCAGAACTAAAGAAACGGGCAGGAAAAGACAAGACTGCAATGGACCTGGGCTGCGCTGACGGCAGGTTCACGCTGTCTGTATCCCCGCTTTTTGGGAAAATTGTTGCTATAGACCTGGCAGAGCAGATGCTTGAGGCAGGAAAAAAAGCCCGGAAAGAGCAGAAGATAGAAAATGTCCATTTCGAGCTATTGGATGCAGAGGACACAGGCTATCCCTCATCCAGCTTTGACATAGTCTACAGCAGAAGAGGCCCAACTCCACTTGAAGAGATAAAACGGCTGCTGGTTAAAGGAGGCTGCTTTATAGGGATAATCATAGGAGAGCAGGACTGCAGAAGGCTAAAAGAGGCATTCAGGAAAGGGCAGGGCTATGGAAGCTGGACAGAGAGCAGGAAAGAGAAAGAGGCAGCGCTTCTTGAGAGCATGGGCTTTAGGATACTCTTTGCAAAAGGCTATCTCTACACAGAGCACTACCCAACACTAAATGATCTAGAGACATTCCTTATGGGAGTGCCGATATTCACTGACTTCTCCCCTGAAAAAGACAGGCACAGGCTAGAGGAGTACGCAAATGCCCACAGCACAAAAGAAGGCATCATGCTCGACAGGCACAGGGTAGTGATAGTAGCAGAGAAGATGTGAACGCCCGGATATTTTTCCCACCTTGATTTCCTCTTTTACCTCCTTGGCCTTTCTTTGAGTAGTTTCATATGATGGGGAAGCGCACTACC
>CAYLII010000083.1:3188-4760 GCA_964383645.1 uncultured Methanosarcinales archaeon | reverse complement strand
TGATTGTTCCCATATATGGGCAGGCATCCCCGTAAGGGACTTCCCCCTGCCTGCCATAAAAATGATTGTGCTGCAAAGCTCGTAAATCAGATGGCAGCCTACATTTTCTACAATGCCTGTAGAATCATAAAACTATTTAAACAGCGCCTCCCACGTAACCAATATGCCCAACAAATCAAGAGCAGAATTCAAGGTATACAAAAATGTCCTTGACAACTTCACGCTCCGCACCCTATTCGAGCTCGAAACAAAAGGCTTCTTCGTCCAGGACCAGCTAGTTCCATTCAGCATGGGAAAAGAGGCAAACATATTCTGGGGAACAGGCAGCGGGGGAGATGTTATAGTGAAAATCTACAGGCTCCACACCTGCGATTTCAACAAGATGTACGATTACATAAAACTGGATCCAAGATTCCTCCAGCTCAAGAGGCAGAGAAGAAAAGTAATCCTGGGCTGGATACAGAGGGAATACCGAAACCTCATGAAAGCGAGGGAGGCAGGAGTCAACGCACCCATGCCCCTAGCAATAAAAAACAACATCATCGTGATGAAATGCATCGGAAAAGAAAACCCTGCGCCCAAGATAAAAGACCAGGCCCCGAAAAACCCAAAAAAATTCTTTGATGAATGCATAAAAGAGGTAGACAAATTCTACAGGGCAGGCCTTGTGCACGGCGACCTGTCTAAATTCAACATCCTGAACGACTCGGAAAAGCCAGTGCTCATAGACTTCTCCCAGGCCACCACCATCCAGAACCAGGACGCAGAGGATTATCTGAGAAGAGACATAAAAAATATCTGCGACTACTTCTTGAAACTGGGCGTGAAATGCGACCCAGAAGCTATCTCTGACAAAATACTCTCAAAAAAATAAGAAATGATTCCAATAAAATAAAGACAAAGTGGTAAGCGGGCTAAATCTCCTCAGGAGCCCTTGCTCTTGTTCCTGCCCCTCTTCTCGACTATCTCAAGCCGCCTTATCACCTCTGCGCCCTGCTTCGCGCTCTTTCTGTAAGCGCTTAGCACAGCCTCAAATGCCCTCTCCCATATCAGATGGTGCTTTGACTCCAGAGCCTGCCTGAGGAGATGAAGGTCTACAGCCTTGTCCTCTACCTTAGTAGACTCAAAGCTCAGCCCGAAATCTATGAAATAAATCTTTCCCTTGCCGATAATCATGTTGGAAGTTGTTAGATCTGAATGGATTATGTTCAGGTTGTGCAATTCAGCAACCCTTCTTCCCATCTCATCGCACAGCTCCCTGCAGTTTTTTTCATTAAGCACATCCCTTAGCTTATCTCCATCTATAAAATCCATCTCTATAACTCTCTTGGGCTCATCTGCCCTTAGCATCCTAGGGGTAAAGCCGAACTTTTCCACCCTCTCAAGTATCTTTGCCTCCCTTCTCGTGCGAAGCTTTCTCAGTCTGTCATCTATCTCAGCCAGCCTGTAGCCCTTCTTTATGCGCTCCTTGATAACTACATCCTTCTGCTTGTACAGAACCGCCTCTGCACCCTCGCCAATCTTCTCCATGCTTCTTCCTAATCCCGACTGATATATAAAATTATTGAGAAA
>CAYLII010000083.1:0-3088 GCA_964383645.1 uncultured Methanosarcinales archaeon | reverse complement strand
AAAGAGAAAGCCTTATATACCAAAACCAGTAAGCGTAAACCATCAGCTAAGAGGGTGATTCATGATGGCAAAGGAAAAAGATACAAAGTCAAATCCAAGGTCGGCAGGAAGCAAAGATGAGCAGGTCGGCTTCCATAAGGGCGCGCTAAGCACGCTAGTAAAGGAAAGGCAGGAGATGCTTAAGATCCTTCAGATAGTAGAACAGCTCATGCAGATGCACCTTACAGCGCTCAAGGAGCTGGGTGTCGACCTGGCCCAGGAGGCATCAAAGCTTGATAAAGGCGCCAAAAAAGAGCCCAAGCGGCCGATTGAGGACATGCTCCAGTAAATGAGCAAGGGAAAAAACATGAAAACAGCAATATACTATTTTTCAGGAACTGGAAACTCGCTTGCGATGGCAAAAGAGCTAGCAAAAGAGCTGGGGGATGCAGAGGTATTTCCCATCTCAAAGATAATGGCTGTGGCAAGAGGGACAGACAAGAGATTCAGCCCCTCTGCCGAAAGGATAATCATAATCTACCCTGTCTACGCGAGCGGGCTTCCCAGGATAGTATCTGATTTCGCATCCCGGCTAAAGGCAGAGGGAAAAAAGATCTACAGCATTGCCACTTATGGCGGGATGGCCGGGAAAGTAAACCACCTCATAAAAAAGCAGCTCAAGGAAGGTGGAAACGAGCTTGTCTCAGGCTTCCTTGTAAGGATGCCAGGAAACTGCATCACACTCTATTCAGCATACAGCAAAAACAGGCAGGAAGAGCTATTTAGGGTTGCCCGGCGCAAGATAAAGGACATCTCAAAAGAGATAACCGAGGGCGCTGAAGGCAGGCTTGAAGACACCTTCTCTGTGCTTGGCATATTCCAGCACGGTAAACTGAACAAGAAGATGATGGAAAAGCTCAGGGAAAACGACAAGGACTTCTACGCGACAGACAAATGCGATTCATGCAACCTCTGTGTCGAGATATGCCCTGTGGCAAACATAGTGCTTGAGGAAGGCAAGCCAGTCTGGAAACACAACTGCGAGCAGTGCATGGCCTGCATCCAGTGGTGCCCGCAGGAGGCCATACAGCACGGCAAAAAAACAATAAAAAGAAAGAGATACAGGCACCCCGAGATAAAGCCTGAAGAGCTCAAAAGAAAATAAGGCTATTCACAGCCCCATTATGCTCAGGAGCTCAGGTTCTGCCAGGAAATCCTCTCTCTTGATATCCTCTATGATGTAGAACACCTGCTTCGCCCTTATCTTAAACCTGTCCTCCAATGCCTCGAGAAAATCCTCAAGCTCCTTTATCTCCCTAAATACCATCTCTGCCATGAAATCAAAATTATTATTAATCTTGAGCACTGAATTCACATTATTGTGTTTCACCAGATATTCCTTAAGCGCTTCCCTATCAGGCTTGTCCACTCTCAGCATCACATTCGCTCTAGTGGGATAGCCAAGCTTGTTGTAGTCAAGTAGGCAGGTGTGCTTCTTTATGAGCCCTCCCTCATGCAGCCTAAGCTTGTCATAAATTGTGCTGATGGGTATCCTTGTCGCCTTGCTCATGTTTGTCAAGGTCTCTCTTGCGTTTCTCCTGAGATTGGAGACAATCAGCAGATCCTTTTTTCCTATCATCTTTCCTCGCCTCGTTTCCGGTTTTTTATGCTCATTTTCCCGATTTCTCGGAATTAATGATGCACTTGCCGAAAGATTTATATATAATTAATCCTTATATTATATATAATGCTATATAATTATATAATTTTACTATAAATATAAACTCTACTGCGCAAGGTGATACATATGAAAAGAAAAGTAATCCAGCTCGCTGGTAAGACAATGGTGGTCTCGCTTCCAAGCAAGTGGGTCCGGCGCTACAATGTCCAGAAAGGCCAGGAGGTCGAGATAGAGGAGAAAGGCAGAGAGCTCCTCCTAAAAACAGATGGCGAGCCAGAGCTAAAGCGGGTAGAGTTCGATGCTAGGGGACTAAGCGATAAGATTGTCACATGGATGCTCTTTAGTTTTAATCGAAGAGGGTTTGATGAGATTGAATTAATATATGATAATCCCTTAATAATTAAACAGGTACAGCAGACCATAAAAGATTTCTTCATTGGATTTGTAATAATAAACCAGACAAACACCAGATGTGTCATAAAAAGTGTCTCCAAAGACTCTGAAGAAGAATTTGACAGCACACTAAGAAGGGCATTTTTGGTAACACTTACAATGGGCGAGAATTTAATAGACTCCTTAAAGAAGAATGATATGGAATCCCTAGTTAATAATTTGAGCTTAGAGAAAACAAATAATCAACTGACTAATTTCTGCCAGAGAATACTTGTTAAATCTGGCCATAAAAATGCGGACAAGACTTGCTTTTACTATGTTATCCTTTGGAATCTTGAAAAAGTCTGTGATAACTATAAATACATTAGTGAATATCTCATAAAAAATGGGAAAAATAAATTCTCTCTTAGCAAAGAATTCATATCCTTTATTGAGGAGACACATCTATTACTGAAGAGTTATTATACTCTATTCTATAACTATGACATTTCAAAAACTCAGAATTTCCCCAAAGCTGAAGGAGAATTAATTAATAAAGGAAGGCACTTCTTAAAATCAAGTAAAGAGGAGGAGATTATAATCTCAAGCATCCTGCTTAATCATATAATTCAGGTTGGGGATTTTGTCTCATCAACTATTTCAGTAATGGACAATCATTACTAGGCCGAGCAATATCTCCCTCCAGATAAGTCAGTTTCTCATTAAGGTTAGTCAGTGCAGATGATACCTTAAATTCAAGGGGAAAATCTTCTATCAGTTTGCCAAGATGTAATCTTGCTTTTCTTAGATGAAAAATTTCCTTCTCTTTTAATATCTCTGTAACATACTTTTCCCACTTTAAGCACTCCCTGATTTTATATCCTCCTAATGAGAGGTGCCTGTCTAGGCCGCAAGCTCGGTAAATCATAAAAAACTCTTCATGGTCGATCCCATTTTTCTGGATATATTCTCTTGAAGTGATATAATACTTTATCATTCTGTTCTTCTCATCTTCTGAGAAATAATCATTTTCAGATTCTAACACGTTGATTAACT
>CAYLII010000082.1:0-4765 GCA_964383645.1 uncultured Methanosarcinales archaeon | reverse complement strand
GGGTGCCTAAGCGCCCTGGCCTTGTGCCTGAGCACAGCTTGATATGTCTTGTCGCTGCTGCCGTCATCCACCACAATTATATCCTTATAACCCTCTTTAATAAGAGAGTCAAGAACTGCACCTATGCTCTTCTCCTCATTGTATGCTGCTATCACAATGAAGATCTTTGCCATGGCCTTACTTGCCCTCCCAATCAACTGTCCAGACAATTATTTCTGTACCTCTCACATCCTGGTCAAAGTAGAACTGGTCAAAGTGCCTGAGGCCCTGCCCTCCGAAATAGAACAGCCTTGTGAACATGCTGCCGGCAAGCTCTGGATACATCAGGATGGTGCTGTAGGAGCCTCCACTCTTGAAAAGCGCTGCACCAAGGGGCTGTGCCCCGTTGTTGGTTGTTATCAGGCTCTCGTTTCTCGACTCTATCCTGAATTCGCCATCCTCATCCACATAGGAATATTTAGCAGGGTATAGCCTGCCTGTTGGCGTCTCTGCATACAGCTCTCCAGAGCTCTCGTTGAATACCAGCCCGTCAGAGCACACTATTATGCCTGAATTATTGGCGCAGCTTGATGGAGAAGATGCAAAGCTTGGCCAGCCGGATATCCATTGGTTGGGATCCTGTGTCTGGATGTCATAATAGTATCTGTCAAGCATTGCCTGCGGGATGCCATATCTCTCTGAGAGCAATTTTTTTCCGTCCTCTGGGCTGAGGGTCTTTACTCTCAGCACCATGTCTGACTTGGTGAAGTTCCAGCTCCCGAAGTGGGCCCAGACCCCTGCCTTTTGGACCATGTCCCCGCTTGTGATGAGGTAGTTCTCAGGAGGCTCGCAGTAGCTTAATGCAGCTATCTCTTCTGCCTCTTCATTTCCGAATCCATTGGAGACCAGAAGCCTCGCCCCGTCATCCTCATCAAGCATTATCAGCTCCTTGAAAAGGAATACGGATTTCATGGAATCATTTAGGCGGGCACCAATCATGTTGAGTGCTGTCTCGTCTGCGCCGCAGTCAAGTGTCCTTAGTATCGCAACTGCTTCGTCCTCATTTTCAGTAAGGAGCGCCTGGCCTATCCAGTGGGCTCTTGGAATGTTCTGGCTTGTACCGTCAAACGTTACTGGCGTATCTGCCCAGTACTTGAACCAGTGGCCGAAGTCCCACCAGGAGTTTATCACTGCAGGCTCTGTGGCATTGTACTTGATCTCCTCAAGCGACCTGACCCAGGCGTCGCTGATGTCAGGAACAGTCGAGGTTGTGATTGTGTACGCGTTTATCGCAGATGGAACGAGCACCAGCATGAAGAGGACTGCAAAAGTGAGTGTCGCAGATGCCTTTGGTATTGAGAGCTCTTTTCCCACATATCTTGAGAGGTGCTGTATAGCAAGGCCTGCAAACACTCCGAAGCCGACGCTGAATGCTGGCACTATGATTAGGATGAACCTCAGGCCCTTTGTGCTGGCATACAATGTCGATAAGAACCATATCGAGAGGAGAAGTGCATATTTTATGTCTATGTGGCCGTGCCTGTCTCTCTTGGTGAGGGTGAGGGCAATTCCCAGGATGGAGATTGCGAATAGGAACGTGCCCCCTAGGTTATCTACCAGCTGGGAGAGCGGAACCACGTTCTGCTCTGCGACCGTTGTATAGACATTTGGCCAGATGTGCACTGTTGCGACAGACTTTATGCCCCTGAATGCAAGAGGACCAGTGACTGCGCCAAGGATTCCGTCAGGAGTTGTAAGCAGCCCTATGAATACTGCTGAAGAGAGCGCAAACACAAGTATGGGCAGGAATATCCAGAGGGCCCCCTTTCTTACAGCGGGCTCTGAGAGCCTGTTCCTGTTGATGGCCAGGTAATATATTAGATAAAGCCCGGATGCTCCCATCAGGAAATCGAATATGTACCACCACCCCATCCAAGTGGAGCTGAATACGCCTATGGAAAGCCCTGCAAGGAGCCCGAACACCAGTATCTTCCAGAGCTTTCTTGCCTCGAATGCCTCAAGGAAGAGGAATGCCACAAGAAGCGGGAAGAACACAACCTGGATGTCTGTGTCTGCGTAGCCTGCTCCTGATTTTGTCACGAAAAATGGCACGACCGCAAGAAGCAGGGCTGCGAAAAATCCGCCTGTGTTTCCGGCAATCCTTTTGGTGATGAAGAATATGAATATGCTGCAGAGCGCATAAAGGAACACAGGCAGGTATGCGAACGCGACCATTGGTATAACATCTGCATTGAACAGCTTTACAGCCCTGTAGAAATAATATC
The DNA here is from genome assembly GCA_964383645.1 of uncultured Methanosarcinales archaeon. GTDB lineage: Archaea > Nanobdellota > Nanobdellia > Woesearchaeales > JAGVZT01 > CAYLII01. The sequence goes on along the minus strand of CAYLII010000082.1, from coordinate 2,501 downwards.
CCAGGTAGATGTGGAAGAACTCTCCTTCAGACACCTCTCTTCCGAAGGGGTAGAGGAAATGGTTGTCAATCTGCTTTCCCTCTACAACCTCGTCGCCTATATGCCCTTTCTTATCCAAGTTGTCTATGAATCTCATCCAGTAGTATGTGTCTATGTCAGGCAGATAGTTGTTCCCGTCGTCATCCTTGAACTCCTGCTTGAACCTCTCTGACAGGTCTGCTATCTGCGGATCCAGAAACGAGCCCTGCTCTTTTAGGAATTTGTCGAATTCTGCTGTAAGGAGCTCGCTTTTCTTTGATTCAGGAAGAGTAGGGTACTGCTGGGTTATCTGGTCCCTTAACAGGTTCTGGTAGTAGTTGTAGACTGTGTTTTTAGCCCATGCGTCTGTGGCATGGAGGTCTGCGGTCTGGAGCCTTATGGACAGGCCCAGGGCAAGAGGTATCAGCACCAGTAAAAGCACAATGAGATTGGGGTGTATATGCGAGAAGAAATTCTTCACCCTGCCAAAGTCAAGGCTTATCTCATTGTCCTCATCAGTTTGCCTGTGCGCTCCTTTATCAGAGGGGGATGGCTTCTGGCCTGGCTTTGGCTTGAAGAATGCCCCTATTCTGCTGAAATCTATGGAGATGTCTTCTTCTTTATTATCCTCTCGAGTTTTCTCTTCTGACTGCTTCTGCTGCCCCTCGCCGCTGCGATTGGGCTTTTTGTCAGTTTTAGCGCTGGAAGCAGGCTCAGCCTTCTCCTGCGGCTTCTTCTTTTTCCCCGAAAAAAATGAAGTGAATTTCCCTAAGTCAACTGTTATCTCATCATCGTTCTCTGCCAAAAATACCACCCCATAAAGTGGGTTTTGTGAAACCCGCCTCATATATAAAGATTATGCTTGATGAGGTGGCGTGCCAGATAGGCAAGCCTGGGCTGTTTTAGTGCCTCATAGGCAAGCCTGGGAAGCAGGCTTGAAAGGCTGTCCCGGTCATATTTCTCAAGCGCCTGCCTCATGCCTTTTTTGCCCATCCCTTTGATTAGCAGGTTATAGTCCTCATCTGAGAAAGAGTCCATGAGTTTTCTCATGAACAGGGCTGTCTTTAGCTCCCCTCCTATTTTTTCCCGCCAGAGCTTCCTGTAGTCTCCCCTGTTCAGGATCGCGTCTGCAAGCGCCTCTGCGCCGAGGAGGCCCTGGACAATGCCTCCTCCTGTTGTGGCTTTTACCATTGTTGCGGCATCGCCAACAAGGAATACATTTGCCTTTGCGGTCTGGACCCTGGGATTGTGCAGAGGTATCATTCCACCCTGGTATTCTATCACAGAATCCTTAAACTCTTTGCCAAGCCTAGCCTCAAGAAGCCTGTCGAAGGAGGGATTTGGGTTCTCCCTGTCCACTGTGCCAATCCTCACCACCTCTTTTGACTCGGGCACTATCCACGAGAACCCGTGAGGCCTGAGGAAGAATTCTACTGCATTGTCGTTCTCAAGCCTGGCTCTGGCCTGGATGCCCTGGAAGAATTTCCTGCTGTTGAACATGCCTGCTGATTTTGCGACGCTGCTTAATGGCCCGTCAGCTCCCACAAGGATTCCTGTCTCCTTTGTGATGGTCTTGCCCTCTTTCTCAAGCACAATCCTTCCATCTTTGAAATCTGCAAATTTATGTAAGAGGTGGAACTCCGCATCAGCCTTCTCTGCCCCTCTTGCGAGCTCCTGGTCGAGTTTTGCCCTGTCAAGGACATAGTTCTTCCCGAGCTTAAGCTCGACAAATTTTCCGTTGGGAGAAAAAAGCCTCACCCTGTTTATTGTGTTTATCACAAACCTCTCGTCAGGATCGATTATATCTGCAAACTTTGAGGTGACTATGCCTGTGCAGTGCACTGGTTTGCCTATCTCCGCGTGCTCCTCATAGACATGGACCTCCCTGCCATGGCTGGAGAGAAGATAGGCTAGATAGCTTCCTACCGGGCCTGCCCCTATTATAGATATGCTTGCCATGTTTATATGTCTGAATTATACACCTGGAAAAGATCTGCCTAACACACTACATAAGCTAGATAGGCGGGATAGGCTGGATGTAACCACCAACATCTGGTTTTCATATGAGTGCTGTCTTTATCTGCTCCCTGCACCCGCATTCTGTGTGAGATATTTTAGGTATAACCTCAATCAGGAGCTTTTTTACGTTTTCTGCATTGTTTTTCATTGTCTCTAGGACCATGCCTATGTCGACTGCCTGCTCGGACTCGTGCCAGCAGTCGTAGTCTGTGCTCATGGCTATCACCTGGTAGCAGATGCCTGCCTCTCTTGCGAGCACCACTTCAGGAACAGTTGACATATTGATTATGTCAGCGCCCCACTGCCTAAACATTTTGGACTCTGCCTTTGTGCTGAACCTCGGCCCCTCGATGGTGATGACCGTGCCTGTTGGATGGATCTTAAGCCCCATCTCGCGCGCAGACTTGTGGAGCAATTCTCTTAGCTTACGGCAGAATGGCTCAGCCATAGGGATGTGGCACACC
>CAYLII010000081.1:0-5206 GCA_964383645.1 uncultured Methanosarcinales archaeon | reverse complement strand
ATGCTTATGGGCACTATCAATGAGGGCAAGCCCCAGGCAGGGCTCAAGTACGCGCTTGGCATAATGGCAGCCTGCCTTGTGGTGTTCTTTGTAGCTAATGTGATAGTGGGCAGGTATGTGCTCGGGCTGGCCTAAAGAGTGCTGGTTTTTCGGGCTGGCCTGTGGAATTTTTGGATTTTTCTTGCGAGGTTTAATTAAGCTGGGAATCTGGAATTTACACTTAGAGGAAGGGTCTCACCATAAGGTTTATAAGAAAATCTTACTTTTCTTACAAGTAAGATATGAAATAGCGAGGTGAGGCCGCATGGCACTTATGGAGATAAGAAGCGCAACAATAACAGAGAAGGGGCAGATAGTGATTCCCAAGCAGATGAGGGAGAAGGCCTTCAAGCCCGGCTCGAAGGTGAGCATACTCTCATATGAGGACCATATAGAGATAAGGCCGCTTTCTGCAGTCAGCGAGAGTATGGAGTGCGCGCTCTTGAGCGAAGAAGTGCTTGCAAGAGACTGGAACAGACCGGAGGAAGATAAGGCATGGGCTCATCTGAGAGAGAGACTGGAAGATATGAAGAAGAGAAAGAAGAAAGGCTAGGGGCAAGAGATATTGTTATGATGGAGTTTCCTTTCTCTGACCTAAGCTCTGCTAAGGTCAGGCCTGCCCTGGTTGTCGCTGAACTTGCAGGCGAGGATGCCATCTTCTGCATGATTACCACTTCGCCTTATAGCGAACGGCTTTCAATTCCGATAGATACTACTGATTTTGAGGAAGGCTCGCTTTTCATGCCTAGCTATATCAGGCCGACCCGCCTGTTTACTGCGCATAATTCCCTGGTGACACATCGCATGGGTAGGATTGGCGAGCTGAAGATGGCAAAGGTGCGCGAGGCGCTGGCCTTTATATTGGGACTATCTGACTAAAAGGTTTAGTCTTCAGGCGGTAAAAAAATCTATTATATATGGGCAAAACCGCAAAATATTTAAACAAAGTACCTAATAAGGCTACTAATATATATTAACTTCAAAAAAATATGAGGTGAATCTTATGAAGAAAGGACAGACAGCTACCGAATACCTGATTATTCTAGCGGTAGTGATTATTATAGCATTGATTGTCGTTGGAGTCATGGGTGGCATCCCAGGAATGGGCGCAGGAGCCGGATCCAAAACATCTGCAGCATATTGGAGCACAGCAAAAATTTCTGTTTCTTCAGCAGTTGCAAAAACAGATAGTTTGGTGCTCAACGTCAGAAACAGCAACCCTGATTCAGTGATCATAACAGCTATTACTGTTGATCCAGGTACAGGAGATGTACCTTTTGATTTGGCTGCTGATGTTACAATAACTCCTGGACAGACAACATCTTTAACAAGTGGTGCTCTCTATACAGGCGTAACATGCACTCCAGGCGAGAGCTATTCGTATAAGTTGACCTTCACATATACAGAAAATGGAGCCAGCTATACATTTAGTGGAGATGGCCAGACCCTGGACGGAATCTGTGCATCATAAGTGCATAGCTTAATTTTTTTATTTTCTTATCTTTTTATTCTAGTGTTTTTGTTAGGTGCTAGGTTAGGTATGCTAAAATGAAAAGGGCCCAGACAGCGACAGAGTATCTAATCATTCTTGCAGTCGTTATCATCATCGCCCTTATTGTGGTGAGCGTGATGGGTGGCATTCCTGGGGTAGGAGGCAACAGCAGGCTCAAGGCGTCTGCTGCATACTGGAGCACGGCAAAGATTGCGATAACATCCTTTTCAGCCAGCCCAACAGGAGTCTACCTGAATGTGAGGAACAATTATATGGATACTATCACTATAAATTCTATATATCTTGACGGGACGGATTTAGGCATTGCCCCGCAAACACTTGTGACAGGGCAGTCTGCAGTATTCACATCCAACGGCACTGTCACCTGCCCAGAGGGCTCGTTCTCTTATGATGTGATTGTGATGTATACTGATTCTGTGAGCGGAGCTTCCTATACATTCACTGGCGACGGGCAGACCCTTGATGGCAGCTGCGCAGAATGATATGCAGAAAAGGGCTTTTTTAGAGGATATCCCTCCTTTATGGTTTGATATATAGAACCGCAAAGTATATAAACTACCTGTTGAGTAAAACCACTCTTATATAGTATCATAAAGTATTATCAAAGATATTATTAATTGCATCGGCAGGAATGCCGGCATATCCATAGTGATTTGGTATAGAAGACCAAGGCAATAAAGGGGGTGGATTGTATCACTTATGTGGAGTTTTGCAAGGTTTCTTCCTTGAGGTTCGTCATATTTTTCGTGGCGATGAGTCTTGTTGCGGCAGCTCTAGGGCCTATTGTCTCTGCTGCTTCGCCTGAGATAAACTGGACAGAGCCTTCTATTAACGCAAGCCACTATAATTCTGATATCACTGCAGGCATAGCGACTGACATCAACACAAGCTGTTATCTTACTGCATTTTACCAACATAACGGGAGCGTTGTCCTGGCTGATTATATGGAGGGGAACGGGACAGCTGAGCACAGCCTCCTAATCCCTGCATCCGCCTTTGAGCCGGGCTATACCTACACGCTCAGCGTAAACTGCACAGATTTTGCCCTGCCTGAGGACTCTTCCATGGCTGTTATTGATTTTCTTAGGGATCCTGCCTGCGGGGAGAGCCTTTATGCGAGCTGGACTCTTGGAAATGATATCATATGCAGCAGTGCAGGAATTGGCCTGAGCCTTGAGGGCGAGGGGCTCGTGCTGGACTGCGCAGGCCACAACCTCACAAACAGCGGGGGATATACAGGGACAGGAATAATCATATCCGCTGACGGGATAAATGTGACAGGCTGCGGTGTGAGCGAGTTTGCGGCAGGAATATCCTCAGATAACACTATTGGCCTGAGCATCACATCCAACAGGATACATGACAACAATGGGGGGCCTGCATCGGGGATATATCTTGAGAATGTGACCTCTTCTACAATAAGCCTGAATGACATCTACTCTAATGATGAGGGAATCTACATCTCAGGCTCAAGCCTTATTACCATAACCAACAACAATATCTATTCCAATACTGAGAATGATGCGGGGGGAAGCGGGCTGGGGCTGTATGATGCAGGAGGCAATTCAAACATCACACTATCATCCAATTACTGGGGGCATGGAGCATGCCCTCTATACAGCTTTGGCGCGGATTCGAACAGCGCAGATATCATTGACAGCTCGCCTGCTGCGAATATGAGCGGGTGGGAGGAGACTATTGACTGCTCGCTCCAGGCAAACAGCGCGGTGTTCAACAGCGTCATTCTGCTGAAGCCGGATGGAAGCGCGACTTCCTCTGCAGTTTTGGGAAGGCATTACTATTATGACAGCAGTAACATAAAGCGCAATGCCTCTGCATCCCCTGTTCTGCTTGGCGGGCAGAATGTGACTGCATGGAGGGTGTTTTCATATTTTTACTACCCGGGCCAGGATATCATGCTTGAGCTGAACCTGAGCCCTGCGAACTACAGGATAGCAGATATAGGGCTTTTGACCTCGAGCCTTGAGGAGGGCTACAGCATTAATGTGAGCCCTGAGGGATTGTATGGCGCATCAGGGGTGTACAGGATAAACCTGAGCGGATATGTGCTGAATGAGTCAGATCCTTGGGCGAACAACAGCTACGGCATGAGGATGCTTGACCTCAGATTCACTGTAACAGACAATACTGGGGCTGTGAGATGGGTGTGGCTTATGGCTATGTATAACTTTACTCCTTCCCAGGCTGACAGCTCTCTGGGCGAGGGCACGACAGAGTGGAGCGGGATAGGTGATTTTACAGCCGCCCAAAACATGACATTTATTTCAGTTGAGGGGAATCAGACAATTGCAAGGATAAGACTGCTTTCAAGCGCGAATCTCGCTGATGTCGAGCTCATCCACGGGCTGAGGGCCCTGTCAACCAACCTGAGGTTTAGGAATGAGAGCGCTTTCCTAAACTCCAGCGCGCTTTCTGCCCTCAACATAAGCGCGAATATCACATTCTACAATGTGAACCACACAGGTATAAGCCCCTCGAATTACAGCAGGAAGATGAAGATGGACTCTCTTGCCTGCCCGTCCAGCGTGTGCTCAAATTTCGCCTATTCTAATTCCACGCTCGAGCTTAGCTTTACTGTAAGCCACTGGAGCAACTATTCGCTCGACTTTAATGTGCCTGTTGTAAAGTCAAAGAGCCCTTCAGGCACAAAGCCGAGCACAACAAGATCGGTTACGCTGTCTGCCACAACTGACGAGAATGCTGTCTGCAGGTTTGACACAGGAGATGATGTGTCTTATGACAACATGGACTATACCATGGATGGAAGCGGCACAAGCCACACCTATGACAGGAATGTGACGAGCGGAACAACATATTCGTTCTATGTTAAGTGCAGGGATGCGGTGAACAATACGATGAGCTCTAACTCGCTCATCAGGTTTGAGGTTTTGTCTGCCTCGACTAGCACAGGAGGGGGTGGGGGAAGCTCAAGCGTAGACACCACATCATCATACTATGGGGATATAGGCTTTGCGGGTAAGAGGGTCTCAATCGGGAGAAATGAGGTGTACAAGTTCAAGCTGAACGGCACAGCTGATATCCATTCAATAAGGATTGCAAAGACTGGCTCTGAGGGCGTGACGTTTACAATCAGCTCATCGCCTATAAATGTGACTGTGAGGCTTGACGAGATTAAGCCAGTGGATTTCACAGGGGACGGCAAGGCGGACATGACAATCGAGCTTGCCACAATGTCAGACTATTCAGTGAGTTTTGTGCTGACCAAGGTGGCTTCGGCTGCGCCGGTCTACACAGGAACAGGCACAAATTCATCTTACGTGCCGATGAATGCCACAGATATTTCCGGCACAGATAGCTCAGGAAACTCTACAATAAACCAGTCTGCTGCGCCAGGGGATTACGATGCTGAAGAGTCCTCTAGCCAGCAGGAATCAAGCGGGGAGAAAGGGGAAAACGAGGCTGCTGAGCTCGGGTGGGATGAGATGAAGGGCTATGTGTGGATAGGGCTCTCTTTCATGCTCATTATTGTGATAGTTGCTGCTGTGATAACATTCATGGCGAAGTGCAGAAGGGACAGGCCAAAAAAAGGAGACATAAAGATTGAGCCGCCTGTTCTCCCTGAAGAGCCGAAGGCTGAGAAGGCAAAGCTTGCTCCAAAAGAGAAGGTCTTGA
>CAYLII010000080.1:0-5245 GCA_964383645.1 uncultured Methanosarcinales archaeon | reverse complement strand
AGACACAAGCACCCTCATCTCCTCTTTACCTATCGCGCCTGAGACTATGAGTATTGTCCCGTACACAAATATGCCCACAGATATGGTGACTATCTTCATGAGGGCGTTTGTAGGATTCATCAGGAACACCAAGAGTCCCATGGCCATAGCAGCTGCAATAATCCACTTGATCTTGAGGAACCTCCAGTCAATAGAGATGTATTTTCTTGCCGCAATAGCCATCACTGCAAAAAGCAGGGCGTAGCTTAGTGTTGTGGAGATGGCTGCACCTCTCATACCTATAAGTGGCACCAGCCAGAAGTTAAGCCCTATATTAATCCCGCCAGCGCCCAGGTAAAGCAGGCCTATGAATCTTGTCTTGGCCTGGAGCATGAGTGTCTGGTAGAGCAGGATATTAAGAATCCCAAAGATGGGAAATACTATCAGCCAGGGTATTATGTTCGCTGACTCAATGTACGCCGGGCCTGATATCAGCGTGATAAGCGCAGTCCTCATCACAAACAGCCCAACGAGAGCAGGTAGCGCAAGCATAAGCACATATTTCAGGGTGATGTTTAGGAATGTCCTTGACTGCTCCCTGCCCTGGCTTGAGGTGTAGTAGGGATACATGACTGTCGCTATCACATTTCCTATCGAAACCACAAACCCCGCCATTGTATAGCCCAGGTTATATACACCTACTGCCTCAAGGCTAGTGTAGTGCTTTAGGATATACCTGTCAGCCACCTGTATTAGCCAGTCCCCTGTCTGAAACATTATGAGCGGCAGCCCAAAGACAAGGGCGGTCTTCACCTCGTCAAGATAGATTTTCTTCTCCCTAAAGAAAGCTACGAGCTCCCTGCGCTCCTTTATCTTGTAGATGGCTACGCTAAGCGCAGCTCCTGCTGCCCACAGCCCGAAAACTGCCATAAGGCTTAGCTTCTTTGAGAAGAGCAGGTAGATAACAAGGAAATAGACCCATAGCGAGAGGTTCACAAAGCCCATCATGGAGCTAAATCCTGCCTCTTTTCTCGAGAGGGCATAGCTGTTAAATATCCTGAACACCAGGCTGAAGAATATCACCGCAATTATCAGATTAAATACGCCACCATAGTCTTGGAGCCGGAGAAAGCCCAGGAACAGCCTGTCAAGCCCAATAAGCTTGGCTAGCACTATAAGCGCCAATATGACGCCTGAGAAGACAGTGATTATCGAGTAGAATCCTCTTGCCGCCATCGAAGAGGGCTTTCCTGACAGCTTTGTCAGGATGTAATGGACAAGCCCAAGGTCAAGGACTACTGTAAGAAAGGATATAGTAACTGAGAATATTGAATAAGCGCCAAAATCGGCCATTGAAAGGTGCCTTGTAAGAAGGTAGGTGAGGAAAGGCGATGTTATGAATATGATAATATTGAAGAAGTAGGTTATTCCCACCTGCTTTACAATCCTGTTGTAGTTCTCAGCCATTCCCGCCAAACTCCTTGTTTATGATCCCAAAAAGCTCTTCCCCCAGCACATCCAGGCTGTATTTCTCAGCCGCTGCAAGACGCGCCTGCTTTCCGAGCCTCTCCCTAAGATTTGGGTTTTTAATCAATAGCTCGGCGCACTTAATAAATTCTTTCCTGTCTGAAGCCAACAGCCCTGTCTTGCCGTGCTCGATTATCTTTCCGCTCTCGCCTATTCCAGTTGAAATTACCGGAAGACCCATTGCCATGTACTCGAAAAGCTTTGTCGGGCTTTTTGACCTGTTGTACTTGGTGTCATCGAGAAGCGCAAATAAGCCAATATCAATCTTTGATAGGTATTTGGGAATTTTGTCAGGGGGCATCACGCCCTTGTAGATGAGCCTAGCGTTTCCCAGCTCATCAATCCTCTTAGTAACCTCATTTATATTTATCCCGCCGCCGGCTATCTCCAGCCTTGCCTCAGGGTATCGCTTGGTTATCTCATCAAAGCAATCCAGAAGAAAGAGAACATTTCCAAGAGCTTGGGTGTCCACTATGTTTCCCACCCATGCAAATACGACCTCGCCTTTTCTCTTCAGCTTGCCTCTTCCATGACTAAACCTATCCAGGTCTACGCCTGTAGGAATATAATGCACCTTTTTGCTGAATTTCTTGAGGAAGTCCTGCAGGCTTCTGCTTGCCGCGACGCAGAATGCAGCGTTTTTTGCGAGAGTTTTGAGGATGAGCCTGCTTATCCTGCTCTGCTCATATTCATAGTCATCATAGTCCAGTATGTAGCTGTTTCCTTTCAGCAGATGGACAGCATAGGGCGCCAATGCAAAATAGCCCGCCTTCTGGATGTAAAAAATAGTCCCTTTTTTTTCACCCATCAGCCTGGTGAATGCCCTGATTAGGAGCGTTGCCCTCTCAAAAATCCCAGTCTTTGCAGACTGATACCCGTCATACCTGGCATGAAGGTCGTCCTTGAAAGAGAATGTTGCAGAATCTAGCCCTCTTTTCCTGAGCTCTTTGCTGAACCTGTAGCACCTTACCCTGGAATTTGTAGTGTCATATCCGTCGTAGCTGACAAACAAGATTTTTTTGGCCATGTTTAGGGGGTTTGATTTTTGCATCGCAGCAAGCTATCCTGATCTTATTATCTCCCTGGCTATGGAGGGACCTCTCACAAAGATGAGGTTTAATATCCCCATTGCCCCCCTCTCCTGGTAGATCATCCTGAGGTATTTCTTCCATTCCCCGCTCAGCAGGATCTTGCGGTACGAGTATGACTGGCCCTCCCTAAACAGCTCCATTATCCTCCTGTTAGAAAGATTCGGATACTCTAGTATAGAGCTTTTCAGGCCGTTGTAGTCTTTCATGGACTTGTTTTTCAGCCAGCCGTTCTGCTCTGCCAGCCTGTAGAGCTCTGTCCCTGGGAAAGGCGATGCAAGGCTTATCTGGTAATGGTCCCCATACTTTTTCGCGAACCTTATAGTCTTCTTGATGGTTTCTTCTGTGTCGCCGGGAAGGCCTATCGCATAGGTTAGATGGGTCCTTATCCCAAGCTTCTTGCATTTGGTTATTGTCCTTACAGCAAGCTCGACAGTGATTCCCTTCCCTAGCCTCTTGAGAACCTCGTTGTCAGATGACTCGACGCCGAACTTGAGGCCGACGCAGCCTGCTTTTTTCATCTTTTCCAGGAGTGGCTCAGGGAAATTCAAGTGGGCCATCGCTGTGAATGGTATGGTTACCTTCTCTTTTATTTTCAGGTCCAGGAAATCTTCAAGCGCCTTGAAGTTTCCGTTGATGAGGTCGTCATCAAAATAAATCTCTTTCGGGCGATACTTCTTTATGCAGAATTTTATCTCCTCAAGCATGTCTCTTGCGTCCCTTGCCCTGTAGTTGTATCCGTTGCACATCAGGTGGGTGTTGCAGTAGCTGCACCTGTACATGCAGCCTCTTGAGAACATGAACTGCATGTTGGGGTATGTCCTGCAGAATGCCTCGTTATAGAGGTTCATCTTTAAGAGATGCCTTGCAGGCCAGGGTATTGTGTTTATGTCTACGACCTGTTTTGGCTTTATCACTCTCGCCTTGGATTTTCCCTCTACAATATCAAGCAAGAGATATTCATATTCCCCTACAATAACATGATCTGCCTCTTTGCATCTTGCCACCTCATCTGGCAGGGCTGTGGCGTGCTGGCCGGTGAGCACTATTTTCGCATTTCCTCTTTTCTTGAGCTCGCGTGTAAAATACAAGTCGTTCTCAAATGAGGGTGTGGATGTCTCTGCCACTATGAAATCAGGGCGAAATGAGGAAACTTCCCTCATGAATTCCTGCTCACCCATGTTCTCGGCAAGCGCGTCTATTATCTTTGCTGTGTGTCCTTGCTTTTCCAGGAGCGCTGCCGCGCATGCCATTATGAATGGAAAAGGCCTGAAACTAACCACTGTGTCCTTGTCAAAGGTGTGGGCCCATCTGCCCCCTGCCCTCACCGCATACTTGGTGCCTTTCCAGGGCAGATTTGCAAGAAGTATTCTCTTTTTAGCCATTTTTAAACACTTATCCCCCGTCTTAAAAGTACTTAGAAAGATATATATAAATGTATTGATTAGCCTGGCTGATGGAAAAAGCAAGGATCATGCTTATAAATGCTGTCGACCCGAGCAGCCCGGCTGAGAACCAGTACTTTCCTCTGGGGCTGGAGTACCTTGCCTCTTATCTTCTCAGCCGCTTTCCTGGCAGGGCTGCGATAAGGCTTGTCAATGAGAGGGCAAAAGAGGAGATAGCAAGATTCAGGCCTGATATTGTGGGAATATCTTCTGTCTCGCAGAATTTCGGCATGGCCAAGGAGATTGCGGCTTATGCCAAATCAATGGGCTGCTATGTGATAATGGGAGGCATCCACATAACAATGCTGCCAGAGTCTCTTGACAGCAACATGGATGTCGGAGTGATGAGGGAGGGCGAAGAGACATTCTGCGAGATTTTCGGGAATTACATAAAAGGGGATATAGGCCCTGCATCACTTGAAAAAATCAGGGGAATAATCTACAGGAAAGAGGGTGCGCTGAAGATGACACCATCGCGCGAGCTTATTGCACCGCTGGACAAGATCCCCCCTCCTCTAAGAAAGGCATACAGGAAATCTGATGAGGTGTATCTGTTCTCTAGCAGGGGCTGCCCTTTCAAATGCGTATTCTGCGCTTCCACTCGGTACTGGGAGAAAGTAAGATTCTACTCTGCAGATTACGTCATCCGGGAGATTCGGCAGGTCATTAAAGACCATGGCGCCAAAAGAATCAATTTTTATGATGACCTTTTCATAGCAGACATGAGCAGGCTTAAAGAGCTGGCTAGGCTCGTCCGAAAAGAAGGGATTAACAAAAAGGTCAGTTTCACCATATCCGTGAGGGCTGACCTTGTGACAGAGGAGAATGCGAGACTGATGAAGGATATGAATGTGAGCATCGTAAATATGGGCCTTGAATCCGGCTCGAATAGGGTCCTGAAATATCTCAAGGGCCAGTCAGCTGATGTGGAAAAGAACATGAGGGCCATAAGGATTCTCAAGAAGGTAGGCCTACAGGTCAGCGGCTCGTTCATAATCGGCGCCCCTGACGAGACAAGGGAAGAGGTTTTGGCAACGCTGGATTTCATAAAGAGGAGCAGCCTCGACCTGTTCGAGGTGTATGTGCTTGTGCCTTTCCCGGGAACGCCAGTATGGCAGTATGCTGTGGAGAAAGGAGTGGTCTCTGATGATATGGACTGGGGCCTCTTGAATATTGATTTCTCAAAAAACCATGACAAGGCGATAA
>CAYLII010000079.1:0-5351 GCA_964383645.1 uncultured Methanosarcinales archaeon | reverse complement strand
AAATGGCCGTCCATGACATCGAAGTGAATAGCGTCGGCATTTGAGACTGAATCGGCCTGCTCCTGGAGCCTTGAGAAGTCAGCATCGAGTATAGACACCCCAACTTTAGCCATATGCATTTTCAAAAGACAAAACTTTATAAACTTTTTTGTTTAGAGGCCCTGTTAACAGATTATAATAAGACGAGGAGGAGATAATGATTATTGCATTGGGTTCAGATCATGCCGGATTCTGGCTGAAAGAAGAGATTAGAAGACATCTTGATAACAAGGGCATCGCCTGGCTGGATGTCGGGCCTAATAAGCTCAAGACCACTGACGATTATCCCGAGTATGCCAAGAAAGTGGCTCAGTACGTGGCGAAGAAAAAAGACAGCATGGGCATTCTTGTGTGCTCAACCGGCTTTGGGATGGCGATGGCCGCTAACAAAGTAAAAGGTGTGAGAGCGGTGAATGTCGAGAGCATAGAGGGTGCGAGGCTTGCAAGAAAGCACAACAACGCGAACATCCTCTGCCTTGGGAGCAGGTTTCTTAAACAGAGCACATCCAAGAACATAGTGGATGTTTTTCTGAGGGAGAAGTTCGACGGCAGCGTAAGGCATGTCCGAAGGATAAAGAAAGTCAGAAGTATGGAACGGCTTGGCTGAAAAGCGTTTGCCATATGCCTTGCATGCCAGGATTATCTTTTTGTTTCTTTTCCTACAAGCCTAAATAATTCCGTCGCTTTCTGGAGGTCCATGGCGTTGAACTCAGGCCACTCCTTGCCGGAGAAGTATATCCTTGACTCAGAGGCGTCCCAGAGCATGAAGCCGTCAAGCCTTTTTTCCCCGTTTATGACAATTATGTCTGGCGGCAGGAAGTATGAGGTGTAGAGGCTCTCTTTGATTAGCTCAGGGGTAACTGAATCTGGGTCAAGCTTGCCCATCTTTATTTTCATCGCGATGAGCTCGCAGGCATCTGCTATCTCTTCTTTGCCATCATAATATATGCAGAAGTTTAGGAAGAACTGGTCATAGGTTTCTGTCTCCTCAAGCACTTTCTTTATGGCCTCGACAGGACCGCTAGGAAGATTATACCATTTGCCGAATACTGACACCCTGACCTGCTTATCCGCCAGGGTCTTATTCCCAGAAAGCCTCTGGAAAAGCAGGGTTAGAGAGTCAAGAATCGTGTCCAGCTCAGGGATATTGTCTGTTTTCCTAAGTAGATGGATTGTGAGGATTGGTATGTTTAGCCTTACCTGGGTCTCAATCAGCTCTTCAACTATGGCTGATCTGCCCTCATAGGTCTGCCTGATGTCTCTCTTATTTCTCCCTGCCCAGAGGCTGATATCCCTCTCAAGCCCGACTGCGATGTGCCTCGGCAGCATTTTAACTCTATAGGAGTAATAAGAATATTTATAAATATTGTTGAGAATCAGCGTTTATGCTTGAGACAATCACCTATGCGGCTGTCATGCTGCTTCTCGCAATAGGCTCTGCCACTGATTTCAAGAAGAGGGAGGTGCCAGACTGGCTGAGCTATTCAGCAATCGCGTTCGGGATAGGCCTAAGGCTGATATTTGCGATAACCAGCTGGAGCTGGATGCCATTAATAGAGGGCGCTCTTGGGTTTCTGCCGCTCTTCATCCTTTCTCTTATAATGTACTATGCAGGCCAGTGGGGAGGGGGCGATTCAAAGGTGCTGATGGGAATAGGAATATTGATTGGCGCAAAGCCCTCCCTTGATGCTTTTCCGCTCCTGCTTGTTTTCTTCACAAATATAGTTCTTGCAGGCTCTGCATACGCGCTTATATACTCGCTTGTGCTTGCTGCCATGAACAAAGAGAAATTCGGAAGGGAATTTAAGAAGAGGCTCTCTGGTTTTAAGACGCTGAAGTACATATCTTACGCTTTTGCGGTTTTGTTTGTTGGGGCATCATTTTTCATAGGCGAGATGTTCCAGAAGCTGATGCTTGTCAGCATTTCTGCACTTTCCATCTGCATGTTTTACATATGGGTTTTTACAAAGAGCCTTGAGAAGTCAGTCATGATAAAAAGGCTGCCTATAGAGAAACTGACAGAGGGAGACTGGATAGTCCATGATGTGAAGATTGATGGAAAATACATCTGCGGCCCAAAAGACCTTGGGATTGAAAAAGAGCAGATAGCCCTGCTTCTGAGGCTGAAGAGGAATGGCAAAATCCGCGCAGTCATGGTCAAGGAAGGTATACCTTTTGTGCCTGGCTTTCTGCTTGCGTTCATTGCTACGCTTGTGTTCGGGAATTGGATCCAGGGGCTGTTCTGGTTCTGAGCAGCAGCCTGAAGGATTAGGTTTTTAATTAGGCTCTAAAGAAGGGATTCTAAGTTGTCTAGCTGAAATTATATTTCACATCAAACAAGAGACTAGCGCCTGCAGGTCTGCTCACTTCTTTTTTAGGAAATGTATGTCGCTTCCAAAAATCCCGTAGATGAGGGCGAAGGCTAGCGCCATTATCACCAGGAGAACAAAGAGCCTTACCATGTCTGTTATTATGTTGACATAATTGACAGCCATCACAATCAGGAATCCCAAAACTGTGGCTACTATCACATTGGTGTTATGGCTATTTTTACCGAGAACCAGGGTTTTCTCAAGTATACCATAGACTATGGTGAATACAAGAATAAAAGGCAATACAACATCCACCACACCTATCCTGTCAAAAAAGGTGAATATGTTCACAAGAGACTGGTTCAATGCCATAAGGGGTTATTTCCAGAAAAGGGGTTTATATATCTTTTGCCCGGCATATAGAAGGGGGCATACAATTCTAATCTCCTAAGGCAGGCAGTAAGATAGATAATACAGTAGATTTACATGAATCCATTGGACCTATAGATAAAATCGGCTATCTCTTCATCTTTGCCATTAGATTTATCTTCAGACGCAAGCTTCTCAAATCTGTACCAGAAAGGAGCATCTTGCCCAGGCATATAGATTACATGGTAAATAGGTAGATCACCATATCTTTCCTGCATTGTGTTGATGCTGTCAAGGTCGCCCTTGGTTAATTCGCCAACTCCATAAGGCTTGGTATGCCAGCTGATGACATGATCTTCCTCCCTGACTATTTTTTCTGCTTCCGGGTCCAGCGAATAAACCCCTGTGATAGGGTTATCCAGTATAGTATTATTACTATAGACAGGTGCATTATATGCGAGCTCTTCCAAGCGATATTGCCTGCTTTCGCTTGTTGGATTTTCTCTTATCTGAAGAAGCCCTCCAACCTCAAGAAAATCAAGTAGTGTTGCCTTGTCCAGTTTTTTTTGTCTTGCAAACTGCATTGCAGGAAGGTCTTCCTTAGATTTTCCGCGAACATAGGCTTCTACAATACCCGAGAATTCAGGCAGTTCTTCTGCAATAGCAGGATAGAAACCATAATTTTTATTTTCGCAATATTGCCTTAGCTCATCAGTCAGGCTTTTTCTCTTAATATTATCAATGCGCTGCCTGCGCGCATCTGATATTCTGTTGACAATTTCTCCTATGCCCATTTTGAAGTCCTTCTCTTTAGTTTGATTTATGATGACTTTGCCAGCCAGGTCTAGCCTGGGAAATGTGAAGTCTGTGATAAAAAAACAATCATGGAGAGAAAGTTAGTGTTGTGAGGGGATGAATTTTTCTTTTTGAGAAAGATTCGATTCTTCCTCTCCATGATTGTGATCATGATTCTTGTGATCATGAAGCAGCCACAATATACATTGCGGCTGCCCAGCCCAAAGGCGAATTCTCGTTATGGGTGTTTGTATGAGCGTAATAGAGCTCCGGTATCTCGAGCCTCTTGTTCATAGTGCTCATGGTCAGGTTCATGTAGTGCCTGTATTTCTGGGGGTTTCCCATCTCCTTGTAGATCCTGGCAAGCCAGGGAAAGCCAAAGCACCACTCTGCCTCTCTTCCGTTGCTGTAGTACCTGTCTCCAGGGTACCTTATGACGCCCATTCTTCTTACAAGCTTTTTTTCCACGTTCCAGAGTATCTGGGCGCGCTGGGTGTCATTTACCACATTGAAAGGATATATGAGCGATAATAGCGCAAGGTCAACTTCTTTTGTTTCCGACTCCCATGGGAGCAGGGTGTTGAGTGTTTCCTCGCCCTTCTTGATTAGCGCAGGAGGGACATTTACTATGTATGAGATGGCCTTTAGGCCGGCTACGCAGGCTCCTACAGAGCTCGCGTGCACTTCCTCATTTTCCTCCCATACACCATTGTCCCTGTCATGCCAGTACTCGATGCTGGCCAGGTAATACACAAGCTTCTGGAGTATTCTCATGTCATGCTCATCCCTGAACACGACAATTCCCTTCTGGTAGAGCTCGCCCACCTTGAAGAGGAATGCGCCGATTGCATCATTCTGCTTGTTGCCCCATGGCTCGTGAAGCTCATCTAATGTATGTGGATTGTATCTTGGATGAAGATACTCAAAAGCGAAATCAGGCTTTCTGTAGATGGCCTGGTCAAGCTTCCACTCATGCTTCCTGAACACGTCAAAGAGGGCATGGTATGTCTTTCTGACAGCGCCCATCTCCTGGGCGTGTTCAAGGCCAATAGCCTCGTATATGTTGTCTCTTATCCAGGCCACGTTGTAGCCTGTGCTGACATTCTTGCTGGATGCGCTGAACAGACCGCTCTCGTACTGGAGCGACTTCAAGCGCTTCGCTAGCACCTTTTTTAGCAGTGGTTGAATCATCTTTTTCTAACCTCACACACTTATTACTACTGATTAGTTAGTATAACTACTATTTAAATCTTTTGGTTTTATTGTCCCTTAGAAGTAATAACAACACATAATTTTATAAATCGCCCCAGATTATTTTTTGAATATGCGTAAAAGAGTCTTATTTGTTGAAGATGAGAATGTTGCCCGTATTAACGTAGGGGGATATCTCAAGAATATAGGATATATACCCATCCTGTGCAAAAACGGAGAGGAGGCAATAGGCGTGATAGAGGCGAAAGTCAAGTTTGACCTTGCATTTGTGGACGTGTCTCTTCCTGATGTGAGCGGAGTTGAGATCATAAGACAACTGAAGGAATACAATCCAGAAGCGCACATATATTCTATGTCTGGCTATTCTCTTTTTGATAAGCCCATAGAAGATACACATGGTCACCTGGAAAAACCAATAATGGAATCGCTGGAAAGGATACTTAGATTATTCCCTGCGAATTGAATATAGTATAATTTTGCAAGTGAGATCTTTTAAACTTGTGCGATCCAAAAAGAATATAAGCGCGTCCTTCTCTAATATAATGATGGATTTCGCCCATAAAGTGTATTCTGTCTGCAAGAGGATTCCTAAAGGTAAGGTCTCAACATACAAGGAGATAGCAA
>CAYLII010000078.1:0-5389 GCA_964383645.1 uncultured Methanosarcinales archaeon | reverse complement strand
CTCTTTTTCATCATCTCAGAATAGCCCTTCTTTCTGAGCATGAGGTCTCCAACCATGGGATAATCCAGCTCAAGAACCCCGCTCCTGTCAAGAATCCTGCCCCACTCCTCCAGCCTCGCATAAGGCACATCATAATTCTTTGACAGCTCTGTAAGCGATATGCTCTCATGCGTGTCAACTGCAGCAACTATCTCGTCTATGACAGTGCTATAAACAGAATCCACTTTCTGCTCTTCAACTTCGCCAGACTTTCTTTTGGTTTTGCCATCTGCTTCCTTATGTGCGCCTTTATGCTCATGCCTGTGCTCAGCAGTTTCATTTGTCGTGCTGGCCTTATCCTTAGAATCAGGATGCTCTTTTTTGGAATCAATGGAGGGCGCCCTGCCAGCCCCCCTTTTTTGGAATATTTCCCTGAGATGTCGCTTGGGTTTCGCAGAGCTACCCCTCCTAAACCCCTCTTTTTTCTTAGCCATGCTTACCTCTTTTTTGCTATGCCACTCTAACTTGGCTCACGTCTTTATATATCTTTCCCCCCGAGGGGAAAAATTGATTATAATATTTGATTATGCCCCTATTATTCTTCCTTCAGGATAATATCCCTCTCTTTCCCAATCCTTCCCAAAGGAGAATATAGCCTAAGGAAGCCATTTGATGCTGAAACCTTCTCTGAGGAATATGCATATGTGACAACAATCTCGTCAAGCGATGCAGAAAGTCCTGTAGCATTCAGCAGGAGGCTTCCGTTATTCAGATAATTCCCAAACCTCGCCTCAAACTCAGACCCATCGTTAAATCCGAGCAGGAACGGCTTATTGATGAGCGAAGGATCCAGGCTGAGTGTCTCATTGATTATATCAGCCCCATAAACATCAAACACCCTGATATGAAGATCCTTGCTTCCGCTCCCGGGGGGGGTGCTGTTGAACACCAATTGGCTTTTGCTGACATTCAGTGTCACCACAATCGAGATCCCCTCTAGCACCATTTGGTGCGATGAGAGTAGGCTAGCTTTTCGCCCCTCAAGCAGATACCTGCTATCAAAAGGGCTGACATAAAAGCCTGAAGTGAAGTTTTCCAGGCTTATCTGTGCGTTCGAGAGCACAGAATAATTATCGCTGACAAACCGCATGTACTTTTCTGCCCTTGCGGAATAATTCACATCCATCAGGACCCCTCCTGAGAAATTCAGAAGTATTGATGAGGGAAGCCGGGTTATGCTATTGACCCTTATTCCAGCCAATTCCTCAAGCGCTCCGTGGATGATGTCATCCTCAATATAAACCATCTTGTTGCTTATGCGGGAATCTGCAAGCGAATTCTGGAGCTGCTTGCTCCTTGTGATGTAATCTGCGCTGAACAGGAATATTGAGAACAGCAGCATGAATGTCATGAGGGAAAAGAAAAAGCCCTTCTTCATCCTAAGGCCATGCCTCATCTCCTCCACCCCTCAAGCTCTGCCAAATATATTTCCCTGTCCGAGATAAAGACCCTTCTTGCAATCGCGTAATCCTCTGGGTAGCCGCACCCCTCTCTGCTGAGCGAGCCAAGCTTGGTCAATGAGCCGCCCTCGCCTACACTATAGAAAGTGAGCCTTATGCAGCTCTCGTACGGCAGCCCGCCGAGCAGGCCATCAATTTTTGAGGTCAAGCCTAAGGCCGCATACTCATCAAGCCCGCCGCTCTTCTCGAGGATAGCAAGGCTGTCCATCGCAGTGATAAATCCAGGGTCATCCAGGCCAAGGTGGCTGTTCTGCGAAATATAGAATATAGAGCCTGTTATCATGACTATTGCTATCACAACAGCTATCGCCGCGTCAAGAGTCATGGCAAAGCCCTTCCTGGACTTGATTCCTCTCACCCTAAAACCCCTGCTCATGAGCAGCCCCTCCTGCAGCGCTCCCAGAATAGGAGGGTGATATTAGTATAGCTTCCGTTTAGAAGGGCATGCCTCTCAACCACTATCACATTGGAGGAATTGAGCTCGGGCAAAAGCCCGACCGAAACAGGAATCATGCCTTCAGGGCTTATCCTGAGCTGGAACTCGTAGTCGGCGCCTCTCAGCCCAACAAGCATCTTAAGAGTCTCATATCTTGAGGGGTAGAGCTCTTCAAGCCTGTATACCTTGCCGGAATCAAGCTGCCAGGCCCCAAGCTCGCTGTCAGCAAGCCCGAGCGAGAGAACATTTGTCTCATTGAAATCCCCCTCTGCCAGCTCGTTCCAGTCCTCAGGCGAGCCGGGAGTCTCCATAATCCCTGACGCTGCATACGCAGCCATCACCGCCATATTCCTCCTGTTCTCATTATAGCTTATCTTCTCATTCACAAAATCCCCTAGCCAAATGATTCCTGCAAGTATGACTATGAATATGAGTATCGCAATAAGGATGTCTGTAGAAAATATCTGCCCTTCCTTTCTGCGCCTTTCTCTCATTTTATCCTCAGGGAATAATTAGTGAATATTCTCCATTACTACCGTTCCGTTTGCATTAAAGAGCCTCACAGTCCCGTATATCCCGCTTATGTTTCCAGAGATGTCTCCTGTGAGAAGCTGCACCTGGTGCCTCTCCATGTCCTGCCTTCCCCTCCAGCTTATCTCAAGGATATGCTGCGACGGGTATATTGAGATAGAATAATTTGTGTTGTCGATAAGTGTTTCAGGAAGCTCAATCTCTGTCTCGGCATCATCTCCTGTCAGATAGACATTGTTTATCCCGTAGGAGAGCCTCTCGGAGAACTCCCTTGCGCTCACCGCCCGCCTGCTGAGATATGACCTGTCAGAAGCAGACGAGAAAGTTGATATGAAACCCATCAGAAGTATAAGGAGAGCAGAGAGGAGAATTATCATCTCAACAGAAACCTGCCCCTTTCTCATGCCTTCACCCCCTGTGATGAAAAATATACGAAAGATATCCCTTCTATTTTGCCCTCAGTCATTTATGTTCTGGTCCTCTGTCCTGGTTATCTGGATTATCGAGCCGCCTCCCCCTCCTCCGCCCCCGCCTATGTCCTCGCTGTCTTCACCAACACCGGATGCGCCTGACGCGGATAAGGGTGAGTCAGGTGTGAGAATGGCTATCTGCTTTTCGCAGTCCCTCACCCTCACATCAATGCTGAATGAGTTAGTCTTGGTTATATCTATAGTCTCAACCTCTGCATCCTCCTCATCTGACACAGGAGAGACCCACCATGCGGTCATGAGCTTTGACTTGAATTCCAGCTTTGAGTCTGCAGGAAGAGTATCCTCTATCTCAAGAGCAAGATTGACAAACACCCTGGCGCTGTAATCCCTCGGGTCGGGATTAATGATGGACAGCCAGACCTCGTCATCGCTCTTGTCTTTTGTGCCCTGGGTAATCACAAAAGTGGAGATGTGAAGCGAAGATGGGCAGAACGGGTCAAGCTCATCAGCCTGCTGCCCAATATCCGCTTCATTTCCAGTGGTGGTCACTGGCACAGGGGAATTACCCTTGGGTATAAGCACGAGCGCAGCTATCGCTCCCAAAAGCACAAGCACAACCCATACCATAATCACAACCGCAACAATAGGTTTCATTTTTGTCAGCCCTTAACGTTTAATTATATCATATTTATATTTTTTAATCTGCCCCAAGCCCTTCAAATCGTGCGGGCTCACTTGATTACCACTGCTATATTGTCAAACCTTCCGCCAAGGCCCTCTTTCTCATTGTCCCAGTCGCCAGCAGCCACGCCCAGGTCGAGGTAATAGTATCCTGAATATGTGAAATAGCGGGTCACATCAAAGTTGGCATGTCCCTGCGCATCATAAGGATCATAAGCGAACCATATTTCGTTATAGGGGTCTGCGTCAGCATAGCCGGCATCAAGGTCATAGCCAAGCCATATAGTCTCATTCCTTGTTGTCAGCCTTGCCTTAATCCATCCCTCATCGCTGTCGTCAAGTGTCCTGTCCTCCTCCCATGGATTCTCATTGACGCTCCAGTCAAAAGTAATGTAGGCTTTCTTGCCTGAATTGTTTACCAGCCCGAACAGATGAGGTGTGAGGTTGAACATGATGCCGTATCCAGCGCTAGCAACGGGGCCGTTTATCTTCACATCCTGCGGATTGTTCTCAGAGCCTCCCGGCCTTCCGCCCACCATCACTTCCAGGAACTTGTCTGAGCCAACAGTAGAATCAATTGTGCTTCCGTCCGTGTTCGGGTCTACATTGAACACAGCCACATTGGTGACATCCCCTCCGTAGATGAACTCAGCCCAGTCCCAGCCGTCTTCCCAGCTTCCGTTTATGCCAAACGTGTTTGCGGTGGTATTGAGGCCTGTATAGAAATCAACTATCCTCTGGCTGTCCACAGCCATCGGCCAGAGGAAAACATAGAATCCCTCTGTTATGTTGACGCACACCTTGATAAGGTCAATATACTGGTAGCCGCCTATTGTATCAGCAGGGTCGAATGTCACCCTAAGATGGATGTCATTTGCGGTCTCTGCAGTGCTTATGCATGTGCTCATGTCTTGGCTTTCATATGTATTCCATGAGCTCTCGCTTATGTTATAGATCTCCCCTATAACCCAGTTCCTGCCGTTGTAGCACTCTATCTGGTGCCTGTCATCCACATCAAACCACCCGCCCATGGGAAAATCCATATGCCTGACAAACAGCAATGCAGTATCTACAGAATATTCTGTGCTAATCCCCATTGAAGGAAAATCCATCTGCACATAGTCAGGGGGCGGGTAATCCAGGTGGTATAATCCGCTACCCTCATCATATGCTGTTGCATAAAGCCCGTCATTCTCATAGGCTATCTCTGTTATCCACTGAGGGTCATAATCCTCCTCATACATGAGGCTTGGGCTTATGCATATCAGCGTTGTATTCACAAAAAGATTCCTTGGAAGAGCTGCCGCATAATTCGCATTCGGCGAGTCATCAGCGCAGCCCACGCTCCAGTTATGGACTCCGCTCGAGAGCCAGCTGAATCTGAACTGCTGGGGCACACCCTCTATGACAGTTGTGTTTATCGAAGCAACCGCCCCGTCAAGCAGGAGCTGGCAGTATGAGATGGAGGAATTCAAGTCGCTCACATTGTATGTGAAAATAAGGTTAGTTGAATTCACAGTGTAGTTGTCAGGCGGCCACATCAGGTTGACTATTGGCGGCACCTGGTCTCCGCTGTAATTAATCTGGAAAAGTATCTGCGAGGAGTCCCACTCCCCACCTGCTCCTCCAATAAGAAGAGGAGAATAATCCATCTCAGGAGCTCCTGTAGAGTTGATATACACATATGTGGTTGAGCAGTTTCCTGCAGTGACTATCACAGATTTAGTCTTCTGGGTGACGCTCGGGTTAAAGACCCAGGAGGCCCGGCCGTTGCCGCTGTCGGCAAAGACCGAGTTTTGCGGCAGGTTCAG
>CAYLII010000077.1:3648-5487 GCA_964383645.1 uncultured Methanosarcinales archaeon | reverse complement strand
AGGATTGTCCAGAGACCCTCATCAAGGAATGATACCCTGAAATGGTCAGCATGGTCGAGGTTGTTGGTGATGGTCACATCATATCTGGCGACATCTGTAAGGGTTCTCACATAATTGGAATCATCAACAATGCTTTGTTCCACACCTATGTTTCCATCGGTCTGCGCCGCTGCCAGGAAAATAGATACTAACAGAATCCCAAGCATAATACAGATTGTCTTACCCCTCATGTGCATCACCAGCCGTTTTTGTTTAACAGATATTATAGTAATAGCTATTACAAGTCTAAAAACGGCATGACTTCTTTATATAGTTTTCTAAATATGGAAATAAAATAGGCGAGAGAATTAAAAATATGGGGCCGCGAGGTAGATTCACTTGCCTTCCAGGCGCGTTCTTGACCTCGCGTCCAAACACACAACTTAAGCTGAAAGAATTAAAAATATGGGGCCGCGAGGCATATTCACTCAGGCTTTCGCCCTTGTTCATAGCCTCACGTCCCATTCACTTTGTTCATGGGGCCGCGAGGATTTGAACCCCGGACCACGCGCACCCCAAGCGCGTATCATACCAAGCTAGACTACGACCCCGGCAATCATAGAACTAAAAGCGTGTCATTCTTAAATCTTATCTTTTTAAATGAAGAGAAAAATAAAAAAAGGGTTCTTAGACCCTCTCTACTTCGTAGTATGGCACGAATTCATGCTTGAGCCTGTCTACTCCCCCTTCTGGGTCTACATAGACATCTACTATCCCAAACCCGATGTGGGCAGGTATCTTCTTGCCCCTCATGAATTCTGACTGCCCGCATAGCGTGCCTGACTCAAAGCCGTGGATGTTTCTCCTGAAGAGATAGATGCTCTTGTGATAGTGGCCTGAATGGACAATATTGGGCTTTTCTCCACCTGTAAAGCTTTCAATCAGTTTTTGCAGCTTGTATGAATCAGCATAGGCTGTCCCGTCATTTGCATGGAATAGCTTTATTATTATCCCGGGTGATGCCTCGATATCGCCCTCCATCTGCCCGATGTGAGTGTAGTTTGGAACCTTTTCCTCCAGCCCCTCTCCCACAATAACGCCCATGTTCTGTGGCTTGAAATACCATGCGTCATGGTTGCCGTCTATTCCATAGGTCTTGGCCGGAAGCTGGTTGTAGAGCTCGACCGCCTTTTTCATCTGCTGATAGTAGCCTATGCCGTCAGAAGAAAGCTCAAACACATGGCCTGGCCTGTGGCTCATTCCCTCAAGGTGGTCGCCTGCATCCACTATGAAATCTACTTTCTCCTTCTTAAATAGCCTTACCATCTTGTCCCAGAGATCCTCATGGAACATCTTGTGGCCAATATGGCAGTCAGAAAAATAGCCATACCTAAAATGCTTGTCAGAGATGTCGAGCTGTGGGGCTGCGACAGGCTTCTTGCCTCTGCCAGAGAGGATAACTGCCTCAAGGTCTGCCTCACTCATCCCATATTTTTCTAGTCTCTTATCTATTCTTTCTGTTCCTTTCAATATTTCATGGAGATCCTCAACGCACCCTATATTATACTGCTTTAGTATTTTGTCAAGGCCGTTCTTTCCATTCTCAATAGGAAACTCAGATCCGTTGTCCTCAAAATCTCTATTCTCATCTACCACTGTACTCACCCCTCAATTTCAAGCGCATAGTGTCAGGCGAAAGCGTAAGAAAAAGTCCAGTTACTGCTTTGCCCCTCATTACAATCCCAAATCCGGATTGGTGATTTATTAATATTGCTGTTTTGCAAAATACATTTTGGAGGACTGATGTAATCCTTAGGCGGGAGTAGTCCAGATTTTCTGGTAGTGGAATCGACGTGAGAA
>CAYLII010000077.1:230-3548 GCA_964383645.1 uncultured Methanosarcinales archaeon | reverse complement strand
TTTATGCTGGTGCCAATTCCTGCCTTGTGCATTAGAAGGCCAAGCCATGCAATCATGGCTCCATTGTCGACCAAGAATTGGTTTTCAGGCACATAGCATTTCGCGCCTCTTTCCCGGCACATTGTGCTGGCCATCTCCTGGAGCCTCTTGTTGCAGGCCACGCCTCCGCCCAGTAAAAGTTCGCTTTTGCCGCAGTGGGCCATGGCGCGCTCGCTTACCTCTAGAAGCATCGCAAAAATTGTTTCCTGTAAAGAATAGCATAGGTCCTCTTTTTTGTGCTTTCCTGACTTTGCAAGCTTAGAGATGTTTGTCAGAATCCCCCCAAAGCTCACGTCCATTCCCTTGACAGCATAGGGCAGTTCTATGTATGTTTTGCCTTTTGAGGCAAGCGCCTCAATCTTTGGCCCGCCGGGAAAGCCTATACCCAGCTCTCTTGCGAATGTGTCAAGGAGGTTTCCCGCGCCGATATCAAGGGTCTCTCCAAATATCCTGTATTTTCCTGCCTCGTAGGCTATCACCTGTGTGTTTGCACCCGAGACATAGAGAAGCACAGGGTCTTTGCATTCACTAAAGAGCATCCTTCCTATCTCAAGGTGGGCTATACAGTGGTTGACTCCCACGAGCGGCTTTTGGTGTATGTGTGCAAGGCTTCTTGCTGCAAAGGCGCCTATCTTGAGGGTGTGGCCTAGCCCGGGCGCCTGGGAGAATGCTATAACATCAACCTGCTTCATGGTGATTCCTGCTTCCTTAAGCGCAGAATCTATGACTGCATCGCACACCTCTGCATGGTGCTCGGCAGCCTTGCCAGGGATGATGCCTCCTGTCTCTGTAGAGAAAAGGTCTTTTTTGTTTGCAAGAACCCTCTTGTCTTTTACTATCCCAACTCCGAATGTGTGGGCTGTGCTCTCGATTCCCAGGCAGATCATAGCAGGTGGCAAGGGAAGGAAAGTATTTATATTTAACTGAATTACCCTATTGGCAAGATGGCAGGACCATGGGATTCGCTATTCAAGAAGAAGGATAATCATTATAGGCAAGATGAATTAGGAGATTTAGATTATAATCCAGACCGTTCAGACTCTTCTCTTAAATGGTATATCCCCTTAGATAAAGAGTTAGAAAGTTCTTTCAATCATCTTCAAAGTGAGTTTGAAATCTTCGATAGTATATATCATACTGATTTTGGAGGAAATCTAGATTATATCAATAAGCAGTTTGATGTCATAAAATCTATCATAATCCGTAGCATTCCAGATTCCAAACCTTCAAGAAAGATCCTGTATGACCTGGCAACAGCTGGAGGCAGGATCATTAATGAGCTTGCGACTTTTGACAGAAATTTGTGCGATTTTTGTGAGAGTGTGCAAGATGACAGGCATTCGTTTAGGGAGACTACGTCCGTCTTTTTCGACATGGTCATTGATTGCCTTGACGTGCCAGGTATCGAGGGCTTGCTTGATTATCCAAAGACTATTGATGAGTTCTATATCAAGTATAATCTTGACTGATAGTTGAGGTAAGTTTAAATATAACTTATATACTCACAGCTATACTAATATCAACCAATTATGGGCGAGTAGTTCAGCCTGGTAGAATGCGGCATTGGCATTGCTGAGGCCCCGGGTTCAAATCCCGGCTCGTCCATGAGCAAAGCTAAGGGACTAGACGGTCAGGAATGAGGAAACGAATGACTATACCGGCTCGTCCATGAGTGAAACGAGTGGACTAGCCGACTAGGAACGAGGGCGAAAGCCCAAGTGACTATGCCGGCTCGTCCATTTTATTTTTCTTTGATAAAAAAGCATAAAATATTTAACCCTCTTATGAGTAGCAGTATGTATGGGGAATAATAAGAGCATCAGGGGTGTTGCCGCAGCTTCAATATTCGGGCTTGCTGCTCTTACGTCCTGTTGCTATAACAATGGACAGCCAACAAGAACACCAACTCTTTCACGTGAGGACAGTATAGGGACGCTTGTATCTGAGATTCTTACCATGACAGCGAAGCCCACACCTTTCCAGCCAATTACAAATACACCTACTCCAACAGAAACACCCACTCCCTATCCTACCTACACTGCGCTTCCCACATATACCCCAAATCCAACTTACACACCCTATCCTTCTGCTACACCAAGCCTTACTCCCACCAAGACTCCTACTAAAACGCCTACAAAATATCCCACTTATACTATAAGGCCTACATATACGCCTCTGGCAACATACACGCCATATCCTACTTATACGCCTTATCCTACCCCTACAAAAAGCCCGACTCCGACAAGCACTGCTTCAGTTACACCCTCACCCACAGATACGCAAAGTCCAACTCCGACAAGCACTGCTTCAGTTACTCCTTCACCTACAGATACACAAAGCCCAACTCCAACTTATACTGCAAGCATGACTGCGACTCTAACAGCCACACCTACTGATACTCCTACTCCAACCAGCACATTAACTCCCACTGCTACATTCATTCCAAAGCCCACAAGGCCAATTAGGACAATAATACCTCCTCCCTGGAGATTTTACAGGGTTTATCTGCCTCTTGTGATTGGAGGCGGGGAGTACGAGCCAGGGACAGGGTATCCTCCTCCTGGATTTGGGAAGACTAAGATTGTGACTCCCCCAGGAAAGACCACACATGAGGCATATCCGGCTCCGCCTATTGATACACCTTCCCCAAATGAGGGCACCCCTCAGTCCAACACAGGGTTAGAAGACATTCTATTCAGCTGAGTAAGTATTCGGCTTATAATTAAGGATTATCAGCGAAATCTTTATTAATGGCTGTATAACACAATATTAGGCTCTATACGGGGTTGTGGTCCATAGAGTAACAATCATTTGGGGTTGTGGTCCATCGGTACGACGTTTCCTTCGCAAGGAAAAGACACGGGGTTCAATTCCCCGCAACTCCAGTTATCCTTTATGGAACAATTTACTCCATTATTTTATTTTATTTGGGGATAATTTTCTCATAGTATAGTCTTACTTTGCGTAGTGAAGGGTAGCGTAGCGACCAAAACACAGCTATAGTATTTCTCTATATTCTCACTATATTATCCCTATTATTTCTTGATATATCCATATATCCTCTCATTTAATGATCTAGACTTAGACCTACACTTAGACACTCGTCAGAAGGGCATTAGTCCTTCAAACACGAGTTATTCGTCTAGTCGTCTAGTTCTTCTAAATACACCCCCCACGCACACCACACATACCGCACCTGACATTTACCCCCTAACTCGCCCACACCCCTTATATATAAGGGAACTAGGCATGTGAAGGTAATGATAACGAAGTGGCTAA
>CAYLII010000077.1:0-220 GCA_964383645.1 uncultured Methanosarcinales archaeon | reverse complement strand
GTGATAGAAATAGGTTGGGGTTAATGTCGGAGAAGGTGTATGTGATTGGGAAACGAGAGGTAGGAACGTCTCTTCTAGAATATACTAAAGGGTGATTATCTTATTCTTTATCAAATCGCACTATCTTATCCTTTACCTTTGCTAAGTCCTTTAGTTCATGTTCCCATATTATTAGACATTCATATCCGAACTTATGATAATGGTCTATGACCTCTTTTTC
>CAYLII010000076.1:0-5553 GCA_964383645.1 uncultured Methanosarcinales archaeon | reverse complement strand
ATACATCTAAAAATCCATCATCTTTCCAGACTGCTAAGCTCTTCCTTGATAAGCAGGCCTGAAGTCTCATTATCAATCCGGGCCACAGCAGAGTAAATACTTCTCGCTAGACCGGCTGACTCCCTGCAATCAATGCTGCAAGGCACATGCTCAAGAAAAGCCCTCCAGAAAACACCCCTCAACCTGTAAATCCCGTTTTCCATCCTGCTTTTTGATTCCTCAATAAAAAGTTCGTAAGCCCCTGGTCCAAGCCCCCTGTCATGCAAGACATTCTGCAGTGCATATCTCTCGATGCAGCACGATGGATACCCGTAAAGCCTGCCCAGCTTCACATTCTCTGCAACCAGCCCCAGGCTTTCTTGTGGGACAGCTCCCTCAAGCCTGGAGAATATTGGCTCATCCGCCATATAGCTATAATCATTGCCAAGAGAGTGCTCAAGCAGTTCCCTGTCAAAGCTCATGTCTATGCACAGATTAAGACAATTCCCTGGTTCTGAGCTGATATTATAATGCAGCCCTGCTCTCATGCACAACTCCTCCAGCGCCCCAATCTTTAACCCTGCGTCAGCCTCATCCTCAAGACAGGGGTGAATCTCGGTTCCAGGCACAACCCCTTCTAAAACAGAAATAATGCACTTTCTCTCCCTGGGCCCCAACAGCCCCCAGGCTGGCATGGAATAAATATCTTCAGCCCCAAAGCAGGAATGTTCCATTCTCCCTTAAGTAATCCTGGGCAATATAAAAAATATTCTCTAAATATATTATCATATGTATTATCCTACGCGTAAAAAAGAGCCTGCCATAATACTCTTTTCCTAAAAGAAATCCCAAAAACCCGTCCTTGAGTTGAGCCTCTTAAGCCTCTTCTCTATCTGCTCTGCATTGGGAAACCTCATCTCCATCTCCTTAAACTCCGATGTGTGGTGGAAGCTTCTCCCTCTGTCATTCCTAAACTTTAGTTTCTTATGGAGCAGCTCATGGTACATAACATAATCCAGCGCCTCGATATCCTTCATAAGCGTAGGGTTGAATGTGATAGTGTCATTATTGAAGCTGTAGCTTCCCAAAGTCCGCTTCCTCTGCCTGCCCCACACCAGATTAGGCCTCTCAACAAGGCCGTCAAACATCATCTGATTGACCCTCTCAAAAGAGCCCTCTAGCAGAGGGTGGTTCTGAGTCTTCTCTATTGACAGATGGATATTCTTGATGAAATTGTTATAAAGCTCCATATTGAGGGTGTTTCGCCTGTCCTTCATCAGGCTCACAAGGAGCTCCTGGATAAGCCCTATCTTTATCTCCTCATCAACCCCCTTCCACTTCCTGCTCAGGCTAAACATTATCATATCCCGCCTCATCCTGGCATTAGCATTATAAGCCTTGAACCTGCCTGAATACCTGACAGAAACAGAATACCTAAACTCCCTTTCAGGATAAAGCCTATGGAATGCTTCCTCAACCAGGCCCATAAGTCAAAACCTCTCAACAACCACCTAAATTGGGCCGGTATACATCGCCCGGCCGCAGCCAAAACCCCTAAACAGCTCCAGCCTAAACATTCAATTCATACCTGAGGATTGCCGCAACCTTTCCCAAATCCTTAAGCTGCGCGCCCTCCCTTGTCTCAGTGGAAATAATCTCCACTATAGTACCTGTCTTCTTGGCTTCTTCCTCAAAAGCATCTATCTTCTCTTCCTCAAGAGTCTCAGAGAGAAGCAGTGTGTCGACAACTCCCATCTTCAGGTTCTCCATCACCTGGCTTTCCCCGTAATTGACCATGCCCGGCTTCTTTGCCAGATGCTCAAAAAACCTGTTCATGAGCTTCTTCTCATTTGCGACTTCTTCCTTGGCAAGCACATCCTGGCTCGCATCCAGAAGCTCGTTAAGCCCGAAGTCGCCTGTATAAGTGATATCCTTTATCGCGATAATCTTCTTCTTCACCTCATTGGTGATAAAATTGCCGTCAACCCAGTCATACTTTGTCGGGCCCGGTCCGCCCACTATTATTCCCTTGATATCCTGGATCTTCGGCAGAAACTCATTCTTCATGTGCTCGCCAAGCCTTGAATAGAACTCCTTGGCCGCGCCCTCCCTCAGCCTCTCAAACCTCTGGGACGACTGGCCGCCAGCCCTTGTCTTTCCAGGAACATTAGATGTGCTAGTCACAACAGGAACAATAGTCTTTCCCTTCAGAAGCGCAATATTGCCCTCCCTTCTGTCCATCACAACCAGCCCGAACATATCCTTGGATTCAAGCATATCCATAAGAGGGTCAAGCACAAACTCCTTGTCGCACCTGTAAATCCTTATCTTCAGCGGTTCTGGAGGCTCTATGCTCCACACCTGCACATCAGATACGCCCTCCCTCTCGGCAACATTGCCTGCAAAAGATGCAAGCCCGTTTGGAGGGGTCTTTACCACCAGCTTAAGATGCTGGATCATCCTCTCAAGCGAATCAATGACATTCTTCCTAGTTGAGCTAGACTTAATATTTGTGGCAGTGCCCTTCTCCTGTATCAGCTGGTTAATTACCTTGTTGAGGTCATAGCCCTCTGGCACATACACAGACACTAGCTCTGTATGCCTGCCCTTTAACAGCTCAAGCCCCTTGAGGAATTTCTTCAGCTCATGCTTCTCTTTTCCGCTTATAGCCATGACAAAAGAAAACTCCGGCTAGGTATTTAAATCTTAGGGATTTTCCTGTGAATAACATGCCCAAATAACCTATCTATTAATAGAAGCCCCTTAGCACATGCTTTGCCCTGTTGAGGAAAGCAAGGTCTCTTCTCTGGATGAACTTTCCCTCAAAATTGTCAGGCCTGTCTGCCAGAAGCGCAGAAATAGCACTATCCAGCGGCATCCACACAAGCCTAAACCCCTCATTAATCTCCTCATAGGTGAAGTTCGGGCTCGCCTCCCTGGATACAACCTTTCCAATAAAGCAGTAAGAGGTCTGTTTTAAGTCCCACCTCCAGTCGAAATTCGCCTTCGAGCGGTACTCCACAATCTCGCCCACCTCTGCTGTTATCTCCATTCCGCAGCCGGTCTCCTCCCAAACCTCCCTAAGAAGGCCATTTCTCACTTCCTCTCCCGGCTCCACACCCCCTCCAGGAAGCTTGTGATAATTATGCTTCGAGACAAACAGCAGGGGGACAAGACCCTCCTTGTCAAACAGCACAGCCCTTGCTGCAATCCTTGTTCTCACGCCAGCCCCTCCCGCCGGGAACCCATCATCCCTTATCTCGTCAAGAAGCTCCATGGGACGGCCCTAGCATCCCATTTATATAAATGTTTTTGAACAGCCTAGACAACCTGGACAGCCCAGTATTATGATGCGCCTTCTGCGCATTACTCTAAGATCATCCCAAATATCAGCCCCCCTCAAAAAGATTTATAAACCTGCCAGCCTTCATATTGCAGTATATGGTAGACGCAGTAAGCAATCTAACCAGAATAGGCAGCGTAAGAGACCTGCTCTCCACAGTCTATCTCAACCTGGCGGTAGCCATAATCCTCCTGCTTGCAGGCCTCATAATAGGAAGGCTTGCAGGAAGGCTAATCCACAAGATACTTGAGGAAGTCGAGCTCAACAAGCTCCTGAGAAAGGCCGCTGGGATAAGGTTTGGGGTGGATGAGATAATCTCCCACTTAGTGTCCTATGCGATATACGTTATAGCCATAATCATGGCCCTAGACCAGATAGGTGTAGCCTCAGCTTTCCTTAAGATAATCTCTCTTGCTATAATAATAATCATAATCGCATCCATAGTCCTTGGTATAAGGGACTTCTTTCCCAACATCCTCTCAGGCATATTCATAGCCCAGAAAAGGCTCCTCTCAAAAGGCGACAAGGTGAGGATAGGCGACATAGAGGGAAACATAATAGACATAAACATAATGGAAACAAGGATAGTCACAAGAAAAGGCGACATAATCTACATGCCAAACTCCATACTTTCCAAAAAAGAGGTCATAAAGCTAAAGACCAACAGCAGGCCTCCTGCCTCAAAATAGGGCATTTACTATCCTGTTCTTTTATCTTTCATATCCACGGCAATCCTGCATGAATAATAATAATCATCAGGGCAAATCTATTCTTAGAAAACCTAATTCTTTATCGATTCAAGCATCGAAACGATATTCCATATCTGAGACCTTGTGTAAGACTGGGTATTTGTGTCGTTTGCTATCTCGTCGAGCTCCTGAAGAACCCTGTCAATCCTCATCCTCAGCTCGTCATTCTCTTTCTTTAGTAAGACTATTGACGCCTCAAGCTTGCTCTTGACATTCCTTGGGACAGTGGAGTCCTCCCTGAGCTCGTCCATAACTTGGATTATCTCAAGCACCTGACTCTCATTCTCGCTGCTCATTTCTGCCTCTCTATTCTCCCGAGAACTTCCTGCTGGATCTCATTCGCCCGCTCCCTGAGCTTTGACTCCTGCTTCTCCAGGCTCTTTATCCTTAATTCAAGCATCTCCTTCTTCTCAGAAAGATCCTTCTTCAGCTCGGCCTTGTCGCCTTTTACCATGATGTTCGCCACTATCTTATAGGCTTCTTCCGCAGTCTCAATCTCCTTCATCGCCGACTCGACCTCGAGCAGCTGGAGATGGAAATTCTGCTTCTGCAAGGCAGTATTCTGTAGATTCTGCTCCAGCAGGCTGAGCTGCTGTATCTTCTCTTCGGATTCCTTATCAGAACTCATCTTTCCTTCCTCATTTTCTCATAGACCTTAAGCAGCTGCGTCACCGAATCGATGCTCGCCCGCATCGCAGTCGCATCTTCAGCATCAATCTCGACAATGCCTCTCCCGTTTTTTTTCGAGAGCATAATTTTTGAGCGGGCGCCATCAAACCTTTTAATCTCAGGTTCGAGCAGCTCGACAGCCCCGCCGTCCTCAATAGTCAGGCTGAGATGATACTTCATCTGGCCTGGACTTTGGTGATTGTGGCCCTGGGCTTATAAAGTATCTTTGAGCCGCAGTAGGGGCACCTCACCCTCTTTCTCAGCGTCTCGTACATTATCTTCTTTCCGCACTGGAAGCATTTGTACTCTGCCATTTAGACACCCTTGGACTTTATGTTGTCCCGGCTTCCGTAGGAGACATTATATGCGCGGTTGCTAAACTTCGCCTTGCAATTTCCGCACTGCCAGATGCCAAGCGCCAGCCTGCTCACTTTCTTAGAACTGCAGTATGGGCACTTGTGCTTCTTCTTCTGCTCCTTCTCGATCACGCCAAGCCTAAGCTTGATAGTGGTCCCGTATCTTGTTCCAAACCTTTTGACAATTCCGTATTGTTTTACCATTTTTCCCTTGGGATGGGGCTGCCCGGACTTTCATCACTTTTCTGCACCATTATTTTTACCGGGTCGCGATATGCTGGTTTAGGGTACATCGCGGGTCGCGGCTTTATGCCGCGGTTTTTTCCCAGGTTTTTTGCGAAGCAAAAAAGCTGTTTTGAACCGGGGTCATCTGGTCCCAAACCAGATAGGATAGACCAAGCTACCCCACAGCCCCAATGCTCTCTAAAGGTGGATGCGGGCTATTTATAAACGTTTC
>CAYLII010000075.1:2574-5566 GCA_964383645.1 uncultured Methanosarcinales archaeon | reverse complement strand
CTTGCAATCTATCACCTGATAAGAAAGAGAGACATAATTGGGACAATCAAGACATTCATACCTATCACCCTCATAGGGCTATTCATGCTCGCGCTCTACCCATGGCTAAGCATGATCTACAATCCTGTATTTTTTACAGAGAGCCTCTCCCACCTTTCAAGCGTGGTCTCAGCGCCTAGCCTTGACCTAATCCTGCTGTCTGTGCAGTACCTGCTGTTTTTTGTGCTCTTCGGCCCGCTTCTCCTCGGGCTCATGATAACCTCTTTGCCTGCCCTGAGAAAGAATGACCTATTTCCCGCGATATGGATATTTGCAATAGTCTTCCTATACACATTCGTAAACAGGGACAATTTCAGGCCGCTCGAGAGATATTTCTCGATACTTGTTGCGCCTGTCGCAATGATAGCCGGCAATTATCTCTCGGGCCTTAAGATAAGGAGAAGGCATGTCCTGGTCTTCTTAACAGTGTTTGCGGCCTTCTCAGCGCTGTTCTTTGCTATAAACACAGGAGGCGATTTTATGCCCCTCTATCCCAAAGAGGATTTCATCAGAAGAGCAATCTCGCTAGACTGGAACTTCTACCTGCCAATAAACGGCAACTCTGGGCCAGTAGGATTTTACCTTAATTTCTGGGTAGTGGCGCTGGGATTTGGTGTATCAGGCATCCTTGCTGTCCTTGCGCTTGCTGCATTCCTGATGAAAAAGAAAAAGCTCTCGCTGATGCTGCTTGCAGCCTCGATGGGTGCTGCCCTCGCCTATAACACCCTGTTTGCGGCAGAATATCTCTTCAGTCCAACCGCGCCAAACATAAACAAAGTGACCCATGATGTGATAGATTATGCCAATGAGGCCAACCTAACGACCCCTATCTACGTGTTTAGGAGCTCATCATTCAGGCGCTATCTTTATGACAGATACGGCGACCAGGTTCTTGATTTCAACAGGGAATATGACCCTGAGAAATCTGCCGAGCTTAAGGCAGAGGCAGGCACAGCGATAATAATTGATTTTCCCATAATCAATAGGGATAGCCCGCTGTGGAATGCCCTTGGGTCCTGCACACTCATAAAGACGTTTGAGGACAAAGGCCAGACAATAGGCTATGTGTATGACTGCACAGGATAAATCTGGCAAATCTGAGGTTGGATGCTTTCTATTCCTATTTTTTTCCGAAACCAATAAAAAGAGACGGCCTGCTATAACATAAAGGGGGTTTAAAGTGGGGGAAGAAAAGCAAAGCATTCTTGAAAGGCTAACCTTAGAAGACAAGATAGCAGCATCCATAATCCTTGCTGTTGGAATCTTCCTCCTCATCCTAGTTTCAGGCTTCCAGCACATACCCGGACCTATATACGGCGGGGACTTCTACATGGCCCGCGGATTTACGCAGGCAATCCTCAACGGCCAGCCTGTCTGGAACGATCCATTCTATGAGGGAGGCTACGCCTATTACGGCTGGCTCTCATACCTGCTCACAGCAGCTGTTGTTAGGCTCACAGGCATGAGCCTTGAACGGGTTTCAGTAATTCTTCCAGCATTCCTGCACATGGCATACCTTTTTGCATGCTACCTCTTAGGTAGCGCCCTATTCAAGAGCAAAAAATACGGGCTGTTTTTCATGCTCGCCGCTTTCGCATTCAAGGTAGTGGATATGAAAATCTCAGGCCATCTCGCTGCGATATTCATGCTTCTGGCCCTCTACTGCTTTGTGCGCTACGAGCAGGTGGGTAGAGGTGAGCCGGGAAGTAGGAAAGGGTATGGGCTGATGATGGGGCTCTTCATGGGGCTTACTGCGCTCTCCCACGTTAACATCTTCTTCGGGCTTATGGTGCTGGTGTGCGGAGCCATTGCTTTCGAGTACCTCTCCAGGCTTTGGAGATTAAGCTTTACCAAGACAACATTGCACTTTGTAAGGAGATACTTCTTTCCTTTCCTCATCGCAATCGCCCTTGCCATGCTCCTTATAGGCCCATGGATATTCTACTACCATATGAAGATGCTCAATCCAGCCCAGCAGTACTCAACCCAGGACATCTCAAAGCTGGGAATTGGCTGGGTCCTTAACCTTGTGGTGGCATTCTTCTTCAGGCAGGGCTTCCTCCAGCTTCTGGTAGGATTGCTGCTCATCTTCGGGCTGCTGTTCTGCATCCTCAACAGGAAGCAGCTTGAGCCAAAGCTTGCTCTCTTCTGGCTCATCTCAGCCATCATTGGCACAGCCCATTTCCTTATAACAAAGCCTCTCCTCAACACATGGTCTGTCCCGGGCTACATCTGGGGCGCTTCAATCTGGATTGTCGAGCTTGCGCTGTTTGTCTATGCAATAAAAAACATAGAGCTCACAGTCCTCAGGATCAAAGGTTCTCCTGGGGCAAGATATGCAGTGTACGGGATATTCCTTGTGCTTCTGATAGCAATCTTTGCAACAAACCTCACAAACTTCAACAATGACCGCTGGACCAAGTACGGCAGGACAATGGATGCTGGCACCCAGGTGATGTTTGATACAGGCGACTGGATTTTGGCCAACACAGAAAAAGATGACGTGCTCTTGGCAAACGACGAGAGCTCATTCGCCCTGAGCGCGATGTCAGGAAGGTATGTTGTGATGGCAAGAAGGACACACTCCAACTACTATGAAGACGTCGACAAGAGATACGCTGACGGCATAGTGATGCTCTACGGCAGCAACAAGACAAAGGTTGAAGAACTCTTAAGGCAGTACAATGTCAAATACCTCTATCTTGACTCATTCCTCTACTCATACCCGATGATAACCAGCACAAGGTTCGAGCAGTACCTGCTTGAGAACGGAGTCAACTTCACTATAGCAGATGTGAGGCTTGACCCTGCCGGCTCTGACGCCCCTGTGTATACTTCTGTTATAGTGCCCCCTCAGGATGTAAGGATTCTTGCCCATAACATCACAGAGCCTGTCAAGCAGTTCCTCTACGAGGGCCAGACCCATTCAATAATCCTGAAAGTGCTGGTCTAA
>CAYLII010000075.1:0-2474 GCA_964383645.1 uncultured Methanosarcinales archaeon | reverse complement strand
ATGCTGTACACCAAGTCAAAACAGCTGTCTTTGAAAGGCAGAAGCTCTGCGTCTGCCTGCACTCTTAAAAAATCAGGATTCTTAAGCTGGGAAAGAAGCTTTCCTGAAAGGTCGCAGCCTGCTTTTTTTTCTGCCCTAAGCCTTGAGAGCAGCAGCCCTGTGCCGCAGCCCACCTCAAGCACAGAATCAGACTTCTTCACATGCTTTTCCAGTTCCAGAAGATAGCGCGAGTTGCAGTATTTGTTGCTGAGATCTGTGAACTCAGGAGCAAGAGTGTCGTAATGCTCCAAGACTTCCTTTTTCATCTTTGCCCTGCCGCGCTCCTGCAGCCAGGAGACCTCTTTATGCGCTTTCCTGCAAGCTTCATCTTTGCTGCCTTGAAAGCAACTTTGAGATAGCTCGGCGCGAGCTTGAACACCTTGAAATCAGACTTGTCAAAGTATCTCTGCACCCATGACACAGGCGCCTCTGCTATCCTGTATCCGCAGAGCACAGGGTAGATTCCTGTTTCGGCATTAATCGCAAAGTCGTTTGCAGAGAGGGGAATCATCTCAAAGACTTCCCTCTTGTATAGTTTGAAATTGTTTGTGAGATCCTTCTGCCTTATCCCAAAAATGCCCCTTACCAGCAGGTGGTATGTGCGGTTGGCGATTTTTTTTATGATTGGATAATTCACGAGCCTGCCCTGGTCTATGTACCTTGAGCCTATCACGCCGTCATAGCCCTGCCCTGCTTTCTCGATAAGCCTTGGAATCTCCCTTATGTTCTCAAGAAAATCGCTGTCCATCGAAAGAATCCATGCGCTATTCCTGCTAACAGCCCTGTAGCCATCCCTCAGCGCCCTGCCCACTCCGTTTGGAGGAGTCCTGTTGACAAGCCTTAGCTTCTTGTACCTTTTCATAAGCTGCTCAGCAACCTCTCTTGTGCGGTCTGTGCTGCTGTCATTTACGATTATGATCTCATATATGTGCCTGTCCAGCTCTTTGAAGAGTGAGGGGATTATCTTAGGCAGATTGTTCTCCTCATTGTGCGCGGGAATCACAATTGACATCATGAACTGCCCCTGCTCCGCTTTCTTTACTCTCTGTGTCATCCTGAATTAATCCCCCTGTCTTTTTCTAATCTATCCAGATAAGGCACAAGCAAAAAGCAGGCTATTATAAATATTATTGCGATGGCAGAAAGAGCCCTCTCAAACCAGTAAGGCTCATGGTAAAGATGGATCTTCCAGCCCGGCTCGGTCTTTATCAGCAGTGTTCCTAAATTTGATTCCTCAATCCTCAGCTGTTTTTTGTCCATCTCAGCCCTCCATGTAGGGAAATAGTGGTCCTTTACCGCTATCCACTCGCCTGAGAAGTTTCCTGTCAATTCATATTCGCCGTGCGAGAGCATCTTGAAATTGTAGGTCTTTGGGTAGGGGATATCATCAATATCTGAAAGCTCATTTATCTCCAAATCATACTCTTCATCGGATGCCCCTTCAGGCCAGAAAACCTTCCATCCTCCGGGATAGGAATAAATATCCTCTTTTGAGAGTTCTGTACTGACAGGCACTGCTGACTGGACAAAATAGGAATCAGGAACAATGAATATGGATAACGAATCGCTGTCGAACAGGAGAGAGCTGTTTGTGAGATGCTCTAGCAGCCTTGCATGGGTGATGTCTCCTCCTCTTCCCGGGTCCTTCACAACGATTATGTACCTGGTGAAAGTTGTTTTCATTCGGTTTATTATGTAGCCCATGCTGTGCTCAGTGTTGAGCGCAGACTCCGAGCCGTCCTTAAGCTCATACTGGGGCATTGTCCCTGCCCCGCTTGCAGTCGTGTGGGTTATCATCCAGATGCTGTCAGACTCCACAGGAATCAGAGGTTCTGTGGCATAGGCGAATATGCCGTAATTGATTGCCCTTCCAGGCCCGATAAGGTCAAGCTGCCTATAGACCTGCTCGAACATCCCGTTCTGGGCCTGCTCATTGACCCATGAATTCGCCTGTGCCTTGGCAATGCCGAAATTCAGCCCGATGAGCGCTATCACAACCACCACTCCTGCAAGTCTTAGCCACCTGCTGCTGTTATCAACCAGCCTTGCTATGAATATAGAGAACACCATCAAGATTAGGAGCACCAGTCTTTGGGATTCCACATGGGTCAGCGGAATCTTGAGCAGGGGAATAAGATAGCAGAGCAGCATCAGCCAAAATCCTGTCAGGAAATAATTCTCCTTCTTTCTGAATTTAAGCAGGCTTGCCACCATTCCTGCGAGAGCCGCAATCCCAAAAATCAGGCCCAGGTTATGCGAGTATTGGCTGGGAAGGGGATTTGAGAACATCGGCTTTACAATATCCCTGATAAAAGTGTCAATATCCATATTTATTGTCCAGGTCTCAGGGGTGCCATGCTTGAGCGAGACTGCGAGCGCAGCAAGGTTGAATCCTATGAGCATAAGAGTGACCAGGCCGAGGGCAGCTATTCCAA
>CAYLII010000074.1:0-5661 GCA_964383645.1 uncultured Methanosarcinales archaeon | reverse complement strand
CAAAAAAAGAGGTGGGCAGCGCAAGGAGGCTTTTTCTGGGAAACCAGAAAGGAGGCTATTTACTACTATCGCCTTCTTCTCCTTCAAGGTATGACGGATTCTTCATTTTTGACCAGCAGAACAGGGAGATGTACAAGATACTTGAGTCGCTCTGCCTGCCTTTCTGCTCTATAACAAAAGGCCCTGCCTCAGCTGACACAGGCACGTGCAGATACACTATTATTCCTGAGACAGACACGCTTATTGCAGAGCCTAAGGAGGCTGCAGAGATTCTTCTTGATGTGAGGAAGAGCTATGACATGAGGAATTGGGGCAGGTATTATGTGATAACAGGAGATACGCTGAATAAGAGGATAACGGTTCATTTCGAGAAAAAGACTGACTCAAGAGAGGACCCAAACCATGACGTGCCAGAGTTTGAGATGTTTATAGTGATAAGGCATAACGGGACCCATGAGCTTAAGGGAGAGTGGGTTAGAAGAGAGTATTCATATGATGTGGAGCGCGGCTCAGGCCCGGGCGAGAGGCATGTCTACAATGCAGGAAGCATAACTGCCGATAAGATTGTGATATCCGCCTCAAGATCGAGGGAGCAGGCAGAGAAAGAGGCTGACAGGCTGTTTAGGAAAAAAGTGTCTGAGGAGGCGGAGTTCGAGAGGCCTAGCGATGAGGATAAGATTGATCTTGCCTACAACTGCGCCCTCTATGCGCTTGACAGCCACGCGACAGAGAAAGGCATTCTTGCAGGGTTCCCCTGGTTTTTCCAGTATTGGACCAGGGATGAGTCTGTTACTATAGGAGCACTGCTCTCGCTTGGAAGGCATGGCGAGGCCAAGTCAATGCTTTTCGGCCAGCTGGACCACATACTTGATGATGGCAGGATAACCAACCAGCTTCCGTCGGGCGGGTTGGGCTCGGCTGATTCCAACGGCTGGTGTTTCCTCAGGCTTCTTCAGCTAAACATGCAGAGCGAGCTCACCAAGGTTGAGAAGGCGTTTCTAACAGCAAAGGCGGAATACCTACTATCAAAGTTCAGCCCGCGCTTTATCCGTGACGAGCTGGTTTTCAGCGGGCCTAAAGAGACATGGATGGACACTGATGTGTCCGGCGAGGACACAAGGGAGGGCGCAAGGATAGAGATCCAGGCGCTCCAGCTCGCATTCTACAAGATGATATTCCATCTGAGCGGAAAGCAGGAGTTTAATGATATGCTAGCAAGGCTAAAAGAGAGGGTTAGGCAGGATTTCTGGAACGGGAGCATGCTTGCTGACGGCAAGGGGGATTTCACAGTAAGACCTAATGTATTTCTTGCTTATTACGCATTTCCTGAGCTTCTCTCTGATGAGGAATGGAAAATATGTTTTGATGGGGCGCTGGAAAGGCTATGGCTTGACTGGGGAGGACTTTCCACAATTGACAAGGGGCATAAGCTGTTCTGCCCCTGGCACACAGGCGAGAACAATAGGAGCTACCACAGAGGGGATTCATGGTATTGGATAAATAATCTTGCGGCGATATGCCTCCACAGGCTAGACGGGGACAGGTATTCTTATCAAATTAGAAAAATCCTTGAGGCATCCACAAGAGAGATTCTTTGGATGGGCGCTATAGGCACTCATGCGGAGGTGTCATCCGCATCTCAACAGGAATCAAGGGGCTGCCTCTCACAGGCATGGAGCATAGGGACATACATTGAGCTTGTGAATGAGCTTTATCCACTAAAGAAATAATCAACCGGAATTCCTGGATAGAAGGAAAGACCGCATAAGTGAAAGCTATATATGTATCTCACCCATATTAATCCATATATATCTTTATCATACCTATCTGACCTATAGGTATCTCATCTGGGGCGGAATGCGCCCGTCTTTTCTTGCTGACTCAAAAGAATTCAGTGTGTCTGTCTTTATGCTTTCTCCTGACTGGTAT
This sequence comes from uncultured Methanosarcinales archaeon, assembly GCA_964383645.1. Lineage (GTDB taxonomy): Archaea > Nanobdellota > Nanobdellia > Woesearchaeales > JAGVZT01 > CAYLII01. The sequence goes on along the minus strand of CAYLII010000074.1, from coordinate 3,732 downwards.
CTGACACCTATCGCAAGGCCGAACTCTGCCCGGATGCATTCTAGGAAGCCAACCCACTTAGGCCAGTCTTTTTCGACGCTGTGGCACCTGTGATCCACTATCACTGCCTCAAGCATCTCGCCAAGGCTACTGAACCAGTGGCTCTCTGAATATCCCAGAGGAAAGTTCATGCAGGCCTCAAGCCCCAGCTCAGCTTTTTTCTCATGGATGGTGCAGAGATAATCGCTGGACAAAGCAGGGCAGGGTGTATTTACCATGAAATATCTGCCGGGGTGTCTCTCTAACGGCACAAGCTCTCCATCATCAAGCATTTTGGATAGCCGTTCTTCATCAATCATTGAGCTCAGGCTCTCTTTAGTAAATACTCCGGCATATTTTCCCTTAAAGACGCAGCAGCTTCTATCTGGAGGGCAGGCGCTGCAATCCAGATGCTCTTCTTTTAGGCCTGCCAGGCGTGCTAGAATCTGCCTGTTTCTGTCCTGTCCTTCTTCCCCAGCCATTACCATAAGAGGGGGTAATCTGAGAATGCATAAAAAGCTTTTCAGGCAAAGGGCATAGGGTTCAGAGCCGTGTCCTCCTGCAAAAATAGGTCCTTAGTAAATATGTCCTTAGTAGAATGTGCTACTTCTTCTGCCCGTAGTAGAACTCCTCTACCTGCTCGAGTGTGGATATGTCATCCCTTCCCCTGTCTTCCCTGAGCCTGACAACTGTCGGGAACCTCAGGGCGTAGCCTGATTCGTAGGTTGGAGATTTCTGGATTTCCTGATAAGATATCTCTATCACAATTTTGGGCTTGACTTTTACCTCTTTACCTTTTTCCTCTAAAATAAGAGGCTTGAGAAGTTCAGTCATCTCTTCAAAGCTTAGGCCCTCCTCGCGCTTCTCTTTTAGGCCTGTTGAGGATTTGCCTATCTCGACTAGCTCGCCCTCCTCGTCTGTGCAGGCCAGGGTGTAGCTTGTGAGCCAGCCGCTTCTCTTGCCCTCGCCCCACTCTGCGCCGACTATCATGAGGTCGAGACTCTCCATCACTGGCTTTAGCTTGAGCATGTAGCCCACCCTTGAGCCGGGCTTGTATGGCGCTTCGAGCGCCTTGAACATTATTCCCTCCTGGGAGTTCTCGAGCGCCTCCCTGTAGAATCTCTCAACCTCTCTTTCGTCAGAGGTGACTAGCGCCTTTGCAAGCACCAGTTTGGTTGGGGCCTGCCTTACAGCTTTCTCAAGTATTGCCCTCCTTTCCCTGAGGGGTTTTCCTATTGAGGGCTTGCCATCCCAAAAAAGGACATCAAACAGATGGAGCTCGACAGGGAGCTCTTTTGCCATCTTTTCTATGTCATATTTTCTTTTGATTCTCTGGGATATGCTCTGGAAGGGCAGGTATTTTTTCGACTTGGGGTCGTAGCCTACCACCTCTCCGTCAACGATATAATCATCGCCTCCTATCTGGGCTTTTGTGTACTCAGCAATCTCGGGGAACTGGGCTGTCACGTCTTCCAGCCTCCTTGTGAATAGCTTTATGAGGTTTCCTTTCCGGTGGACCTGGACTCTGAAGCCGTCGTATTTGTACTCGACCTGGGCCGGCCGCCCGACCTGTGCAAATCCGTCCTCTATGTCTTTTGTCTTCTGGGCAAGCATGACCTTTATGGGCTGGCCTATGGCCATGTTTATTTTTGAGAGCCCTTTTAGCCCGCCTTCTTTTGCAGCCCTTGCCACTGCAGCAAAATCATTGCTGACATCAAAGGCGGACTGGACTGCATTGACGTATTTGTTGTATTCTTCCCTGTCCTCTATTTTTTCGCCCATTGTCTCAAGCGAGGCGCGGATGCCTAACTCTTTTCCAAAGTATGCCAGCACAATCGCCTCCCTGAGGACGCCCTCGCCGACGCCGACTCTCATCTCCTCAAGAAGAGTCCTTATGATGTATCTTGCCTCCAGGGGCTTTGCGCTGGTGAGAAGCTCTGAGATAAGCCCGATTTTCCGGTCGACAGATTTCTGGCCCTCGATGTCAGGCAGCTGCCGAAGATTATCGAACACTTTTTTTACTGAGAGCTCGCTTGAGAAAAGGGTAACCTGTTTCTTCTTCCCCACCAGGTTTTCTGCGACTTTTCCTAGGTCGCCTGTCTTTTTCCATTCTTTCTCTACAGAATCCTGATCTATGCCTGTGGCCGAGCTGATAGCCTTTACCACCAGCTTTGAGGCTACTCCCAATTTTGCATCATCGTAATCAGGAAATACCCTGCCTTTGAGGAGCAGCAGAATCTTGTCCAGCTCTGCAGAGTCTGTTTTTTTCAGGAGCTCTGCGACATAGAATGTTTTTTCCAGCCGTTTAGAGGTCTTTCCAAGGTGGTCATAGAATTCCGCTAGCTCAAGGTATCTCATGATTTGCGCCTAACCATATCAGGTATAAAATATTTGTGATAAGTAGAGGGGATTATCTGAAAATTTCGGAAAACCTATTGCTAAGATGCACCAATCAATAATATACCCAACTAGACTACATAAATTGTATAATAGTATTATTAAAAAGGGTTAAAATAGAGGTGACAATTACTATTAGTATTGTTTTTTATAAATTTAATATACAAAAATATGATACTAATTACCTAAAAAAGCACACCATATTGGAATATTTGTGATTATTTTTGGTAGTCTAGTTAATATAAAAAATATAATAATTTACCAATAATAGTTATTTAATATACTAAAATATGATACTAATTAGCTAAATATTTATACCAGAACATATTAAAACCATTTCATTTTAGTTTATATTAACATTTTTAAAAATGTGGGATAAATCTATATCAGGCGCCTATATATAACTAGTTATAACCCGTTTCTCAATTAAATTTATATATGAGTAGTCAAATCGGGGGTATATTGGTCTATCATATGTTATAGGGTTTATAGGGGTTTGATAGGCAAGACAAAAGAGAGTTGGTAGAATGGCTGTCACAAAGATTAACAAGATAGTTCTTCATGGCTTTAAGTCATTCGCCAAGAAAACCGAGTTCATGTTCGGCGACAAGTTCAATGTGGTGCTGGGCCCTAACGGAAGCGGAAAGTCTAATGTGCTTGACGCGATATGTTTTGTGCTTGGCAGGATGTCTGCAAAATCTCTTAGGGCAGAGAAGTCCTCAAACCTTATCTATAATGGGGGCAAAGAAAAAAAACCTGGTGAAAAGGCAGAGGTCGCTATTTATTTTGACAATTCTTCCAAGGTGTTCTCGCTTGACACGCCTGAGGTCAAGATCAGCAGAGTTGTGAAAAAAGACGGCGGCTCTGACTACAGGGTTAATGACAAAAGATGGACAAGGCAGCAGGTGGTAGATCTCCTTTCTGCAGCAAAGATAGACCCTGACGGATATAATATCATCCTCCAGGGGGATATCATCCGGCTGATAGAGATGTCTGGGATTGAAAGAAGGCAGGTCCTTGAGGAGATTGCGGGCATATCTATCTATGAGGACAAGAAGCAGAAGGCCATGTCAGAGCTTGACAAGGTGGACGGCCAGATAAAGGAAGCTGAAGTCATACTTACAGAGAGGGAGACATACCTTAAGGAGCTCAAGAAAGACAGGGACCAGGCGCTCAGGTACAAGGATGCCAAGGACAATATTGACAGGTGCAGGGCGACAGTGCTTCACAACCAGATTGAGGATAAGAGTGGAGAATTGGGTAGCCTTGGCAAGGGCAGGAAAGACGAGGAGATGAGGCTTGGAAAGCTTGGCGATG
>CAYLII010000073.1:0-5712 GCA_964383645.1 uncultured Methanosarcinales archaeon | reverse complement strand
CTTCTTCGGCAGATACTTCTTCGATGGGCATCTCTTCAGCAAGTGGCTCTTCTGCAGGGATTTCTTCACTGGGGATTTCTTCTGCAGGGATTTCTTCGGCAGATACTTCTTCGACAGGCATCTCTTCAGCAGGCATTTCTTCGATGGGCATCCCCTCAGCAAGTGGCTCTTCTGCAGGTATTTCATCTGCAAGTGTTTCTTCTATTGGAGATTCTTCAGAGGGTATTTCATCTGCAGGCGTTTCGTCTGGAGAAGCCTCTTCTGGCTCTTCTTCTGCCTCAAGCACCTGATAGCCTGTTATTGCCTCTAGGCCTTCTTTATCTGCTGAGCTGTCATAGATGAGCTTGTCGTTTAGGTATACTTTTGCTGTTCCTCTGCCAAGCACATTGCCGCTTATTGATACTCTTGTGAGCTCGCCCTGGGCAGATGGGGTCCATATGTACTGGCCTGATTCAGGGAATGATATTGAGAGCTGGTCTGTGTATGCGCTTATGTTCTCGCCCACAAGCATGCCTGTTATTCCTGAGCCGATGATGTAGGCGCCTATCATGAGGATTGCGATTATTATCCCAAGCGAGATTAGCTCTTTTCGTCTTGCCCTGCTTATCTCATGCTTTGCTTCATCCATCTCTTTTTTTAGCGCTTTTATATGGCTAGAGCTAGGTGAGCCGTTCCCTAGTCCGCTAAACCTGTCCCTAGCCATTCTTCACCTTCTTTTTCGCGCGAGTGTAGATTGTCCAGATGGTTTTCTCATCTCTACCAAGGAGCTCTCCTATCCTGCTGAATTGGAGCCCGAGAGTGTCTTTCATGTGGATGCATATTGACTCAAAGCATGTGAGTCTGGCGCTGAATATTGAGAGCGGGATGAGGACAGAATTTTTTGAGGCGGATTTCCTGAACTGCCCAGGATGCTTTGACTTTGCCTTGAGGTAGGTTACTGCTATGTTGTTAGGGGTGCGCTTGAGGATTGAGGCGACCTCACCAAGGCTTCTGCCCTGGCTTTCATGGAGGTATTTTACAGCTGTCTCAAGCACGCCTAGCTCTTTTGAGAATATGGAGGTTGGGATAGAACCGCCTTCCTCTTCTTCTATTACCACCTTTAGCCTTCTGCCTTTGAGCTTTGCAGAGTTCTGGAGGTTTTGGGCAAAGGAATCAAGGAAACTGGAGAGGAGCCTCTTCTCTGTCTCAGACATCAGTCTGTCTAATTCTGCGCTGCTCTTATTGTCCGGCTCCAAAATGTGTTAATTATTTAAGAAATAGTATTTAAATGTTAGTGTTTTCTATTAACTATTTAAGTATTTTTATTAATTATTTAAGTAATCAACAAATATGAAAATAAAGGAAGATATGGCACTTAGCATGGGTAAGAATGGCAAGGGGCAAGAATGGCATTTAGAAGTATACTAGGTATATCTGTTAAACTTATGCCCCAATTTTCTTTCCTGCCTTGTGGTAGAGGGCCCAGACATTTCTCTCATCCCGGTTTATGAGGCCTGCGATATCCACGTATCTTAGGTTGTGGGTGTCTTTTAGGTATTTTACAGCGGCTTCTAGCACGCTTAAGTTCCTGTCCTGGAAGAGGGAGATGTCAAGCATGTAAGGAGAGCCCTCTATGGTGAGTGGCTCTTTTCGCTTTTTCAGGGAGTTATGGCAGGTGACCCATATTGTCCTCTGGTCGCGGTTGAGGAGCTTTGCTATTTCTGAGTATCTCAGGCCCTTCTCGTCTTTGAGGTAGCGGCAGATGGATTCCAGGGCAGAGAGCTCAGGAACTGTGATTACTGAGAGTGGTATGCTTATCTTTCTTGGGCCTTGCTGGACAGAAAGCAGCTCAAGTATCTCATCTTCTGTCAGGAGGTGCCTGTACTTCAATATATGGATGAGCTCTTCTAGGAAGGCTTTCCTGTCTATTATGGAGAATAGCTTTTCTGCCTCATGCTCTGTGAGGCGCTCTTTTGAGACCAGAGAGGATATTAGATGGCCCTGAGCTTTTGGCCTTTCCATATCCGCTGCCTTTCCTGTTTTTTCCATTTTGATTGTTTTCTCTCTTATTTATCGCGCTTGGGTTTCCTGAGGAACATAACCACATTGAAGATTATGAGTACAACTACAAGGAAGGTTAAGATGTAGATTCCCTGAAGGACTGGCTCTGTCTTTTTGCCGCTTTCTGTAACTGCCATTCCTCCAAGGGTTGTGTCTATCTTGTCTGCTGACACAAGGATGTCAAATACCTTCTCTGTGCTCTTTCCGAGGTAGTTGAGGACTATTCCCAGCTTGTATCTGCCCGGGCCTACGCTCTTGGTGTCCCAGTATGCCTCTATCTGCTGCTTGTCGCCGTCGCCTATGTCAACGCTTGCTGTCTTGAATTCTGTGTATGTTTTTCCTGACTCGTCTTTTACGCTCACAAGCCCATAGACTCCTGGCACTCTCTCGTTCCACTTGTTCTCGAGCATGATCTCAAACATCGCGATTCCCCCGAGCCTGAAGTCTCTTACGGTTATGTCGACTATGTCTATTGAAAGCTCTCCAACTGCGAATGTGCGCTCATCTCTTGCGTTGCTGCCGTCGTAGATGAGGTTTGCGACAGCCCTGTAGGTTCCTGCCCCTATCGATGGGTTCCAGGGTATGGTAACCACCTGGCTCTGCTTTGAGGCAAGGGCAAAGCTGTCTCCATTCAGGGTGGCGAGCTTGTTTCCTGTGGGGCCGAAGATGTCAATAACCACCTGGCCCTTGAGGATGTCGCCTGTGCCGAGGTTTTTTACCTCGACTGCGAAGTTGCTTTCCCTGCCCTGCTCAAAGTTGGGGGAGAAGAGGGTTATCTCTGCGTATTTTCCTGAGTAGGGCACCATGAGGGCTAGCTTTGATATGACCGCGACTGTTGCAGACATGCCAACCCCATCTGAGCTGTCTGATTTTGGGACCACTCTTGCCACTATGTTTGCTGTGTGGGCTCCTTGCTTATCGAATGAAGGTGGAAGTTTGAGGGTGTATGATGTCCTTATCTCATCTTCTCCGTTGAACTCTATCATGTTTTTTTCGAAGGTTATGTACTGGGCGAGCTCTCCTTCTGCGTAGAGCACAACCTGGATATTGGCTTTCTCAGTGTTCATGAGCTTGAATTTGATTGTGTGCTCTGCTCCGGGCTCGAACACGAGGTCCACGTTTCCAGGGGCGATTCCGAATGCTGAGGCTATGCCTGCCAAAAGGATTAGCGCCATTACAAAGGCTGCCAGTTTTATCAGGATGGAGCGGCTCATGTTGTCGCCTCTGCTATGAATGTGATGTTTGAGGTTTTGAGGACCGCAGGCTCGCTTAGGGGTACTCTTATCCTTAGGTCTACTGCAACCACATCATTCGCATCTGTGTGGTTGAGCCTTACTATTGCTTTCTGCGGGAGATATGACATGTTGAGCCAGTCTGTTGCAGAGAGCGCAAAGACAAATGAGTTGGCCTCATCGCTCCTGTTGGCCTTGAACTGGTAGTATGATGTGTTGAATGCCGCATACTGCCATAGAGGCGTCGCATTTATGCTGATGTTTACCCCAATGTTTCCGCTGTTCTCTATCTTGAAGGCGAGCGGGTTTCCGTCGGCTGTGTCATTTTCTGTGTTCACATGCATGCTTCCAAAGCTTACTGCAGGAATGATTAGGGTTATCTGGGGGCTTGTGACCAATGTAAAGTTCCAGACATCGCTGAATGCGCTGTAGCCAAAGCTGTCGTTTGCTTTTACCCTCCACCAGTATGTGGCGAAGTCAAGCTCCCTTGGGATGATGTAGAATAGCTCAGTTATGTTCGTGACGTTTAGGGTCTGGTCGCTGAAGTCCTGGGTGAGGGATACTTCTATGCTGTATGTGATGTCATCGCCATCAGCGTCATATGATGCTGTCCAGTTGAATCTTGGCGTGCGGTTGGTAAATAGGGTGTCGTTTGCCTCAGGGTAGCTCAGGTTTACTTTTGTTGGAAGAACGTTTGTTATGGCCTTTGTGGATGAGTTGTATGCTGAATAGAGGCTGCCGTCAAAGGCTCTTACTGTGCAATTCCAGGTGGTGCCTATTGAGAGGTTGCCTGGGCCAAGGGTTGTTATCAGGCTGTTTACGCCCTCTGAGACGCTCTTGTTGCCATGGCTGTAGACTACATATTCGCTTCCGGTGTAGTTGTACCACCACCATTCGACCATGAGGGTTGCGTTCTCATTATCTAAGGCTGTGGCGTTGCAGGTGAGTTCTGTCCTCGGATGGGGCGAGCTTGGCCTGATGATTGGGGTGGTGATGTTTGGCGCTGTGTTCTCATCTCCGAGGGTGAAGTTCCTGTTAGAGGAGAGTGATGTCGGGAAGAACCAGGGCACTGATGCATAGAGAGATACATTCCACTGGCCGCCAGCTCCGCCTCCTGTGTCATATGTGCCGTTCCAGAACTTGGCATAGGCAGAGATGAATATGCTGTCAGATGTGTTGAGGGGCTCATAGCCTAGAGAACTGCCGTCGCAGGTGATGTTATAGATGTATGTGCCTTCTGCAGGGAATGATGCATTATATTCATAGAGCTCTTTTGTGGAGTTGTAGCTCATCAATGCGCCTCCTGAGCTGAAGTTGATTGTGCATGTTACTCCTCCTCCTGAGATCTGGGCTCCGCTGGTTTTGTTGGTGTAGTTTGCAAAGAAGAGTATTGTGTCATTTGCGTATTTTGTGATTCCTCCATATGGCATGCTGCTGTCTGCCTCGTCCCATACTGTGAGGTTCGAGTTTACGCCGGCAGAATAGCCCGAGAAGCCTGAAACATTGAACTTGAGGGTTCCTGAGCTGTAGGATATCAGATTGCAGTAATCTCCGCAGACTGTGCCGTCCCTGTAGAGGGCAGGGGCGAATTGGTAGGGCAGATTGTAGAGGGTGAGGTTCGCCATGGAATTCAGGCTTGTATGGAGATTTGAGGGGTTGACATTGATGTAGTTTGAGGAGATTGTGACATATGTGTCGAAGTCAGAGCCTGAGACATTTAGGCCTGTGCCTTTCCAAGTAATCATTCCATAGCCTGTCTTCTCAAGCACAGGCTGGTCAACATTCTCAAGGTCGCTGATTGAATCGAAGTCTGTTGTTGATGAGCCGTCAAAGGTGGAGTAGACCACTTCCTCTGAGCCCACTGTTTTCTCGTCTGACCATTGCAGGGTAGAGTTCAGCAATGAGTCATTTGCATAAGCGCTCACCCTTACTGTGTTTCCTGCAGAATAATATGATTTTGTGAGGTTTGAGGTGAGCACTGTTCCTGATGCCACAGAGGATATTGTCTGGTTGAACACATTCTCGCTGTTCACATACCATCTGAAGTAGACTATTCCTGGGTCTAGGTTGGGGTCGCTGTAGGTGAGCTCTGCTGAGGCGTCTGTGGTAGCTCTTAGCAATGATGGTGATATCACAGGTGCTGTTACTGATGGAGCTGCATTTCCTGCTGTGACTGAGACCTTTACGCTAGTGTAGGGGCTGTATGCTGTGCCGTCGAATGTGCGGACTGTGCAATTCCATTCGTCTCCGTCTGTTAGGTTGCCGCTGCCGCGCTGGGTTATAATGCTGTTAGCCCCTCTTGAGATGCCGCTTGTTGTGCCTGAGAGGTTGAGAGCGCCATTTCTGTACCACTGCCACTCTACTGCAAGGGTGGTGTTCTCAAGATCGCCCGGGGTGGCGTTGCATACCAGGTTGCTCGAGGTGTCAGGAGAGAGCGGCA
>CAYLII010000072.1:3123-5800 GCA_964383645.1 uncultured Methanosarcinales archaeon | reverse complement strand
CAACCTTTGGCTGGCTTCGCTCGCCAAAGCTTGACCAAAGGTTATGCTAGGGCTACGCTATCGCTCGCCATCTTTTTACCAAATGTTATCCAATTAGCAATTAAATATAACGAGCCCGGTGGGATTCGAACCCACGATCTACAGCTATATCCGCTTCAGTTTGTTCGATTCATGCTCTTGTTAGAGCACTACTCCGAGACTCTTCATCAGCGTAGGAGGCTATCGCCTTATCCAGACTCGGCTACGGGCCCGCATGCATTCTGGACTCATATACTAGAACGCCAAATATTTTAAATATCTTTTGGATTTAGCCTATATAAAAATGTATGAGATTAAGCGGCTCTCAGAGGATTTTAGGGTTAGGGAGATTAGCAGTATCATCCCCCAGAACAGCGGGAGCTATACTTATTTTCTCCTGAAGAAGAAGGATTATACCACTGAGGCTGCAATCCAGAGGATATCCAAGCAGGTGAGGCTTCCCAGGAAGTTTTTCGGGTTTGCAGGAAATAAGGACAGGAAGGCTGTCACCGAGCAAGTGTGCTCTGCAAGGGGAAATATCCGGAGTTTTGAGCTGCGGGAGCTTTCCGTGTCTGTGCTTGGGAGAGGCGATGAGCCGATTTCGCTAGGAGACCTTTACGGCAACAGGTTTGAGATAGTTGTGAGGAATATTGACGAGCTGCCGGATAAGATAAGCCGGGTTGTGAATTATTTTGACAGCCAGAGGTTTGGGATAAATAACAATAACCATCTTGTGGGAAGAGCTATCCTAAAGAGGGATTTCAAGGGGGCTGTGGAGATGATTCTTGCCTCTGGCAGCAAGGAGGAGATGAAGACTCACCTTAAAAACCATGTTAATGATTATGTTGGGGCGCTGAGGATGCTTCCCAAGAAGGTGCTGACACTATATATCAATGCTTACCAGAGCGACCTGTGGAACAGGGGAGTGGATGAGTATATTGAGACTCTGGGCCAGAAAAAGGTGGGGGAGAATGATGAGTTTCCTATTGTGGGATACGGCACTGAGTTTGGGAATAAGACAATAGGGGGAATTATTGAAAGGATGCTCTCTGCCGACGGGCTAATCCAGCGCGATTTTGTGATGAAGGAGATACCTGAGCTGTCCAGCGAAGGCACCCAAAGGAGGGTCTTTGCTGAGGTAGCTGAGCTTTCTGTTGACAGGCTTGAGGATGACGAGCTGAATCTCGGAAAGAAGAAAGTGCTTGTGAAGTTCACATTGGGCAAGGGCAGCTATGCGACGAATGTGATAAGGGAGATGTTTAGCAGTCAGGTGCAATAAAAGGCATTCTTGGGGCGGGCTATTAAGATTTGATTATGTCTGTATTCAGCCTCAGCTCTGCAACTGCTTCCATGTGCCTTGTCTGGGGGAACATGTCGAATAATGCGAGGCTTTTGAGGGTGTAGGATTTGAATTTTGGGATGTCTTTTGCGAGCTGATATGGGTTGCAGGATATGTAGATTATTGCTTTAGGTTTGAGGCGCTTGAGCTGCTCTATCGCTTTTTCTGCCATGCCTGAGCGGGGCGGGTCTGTGATGGCATAAAGCTCCCTGTTTATCCTGAGGCGGCCGATGGAGTGGGCCTCTATTGTTGAGATGCTAGCGTTTTTGACATTGTTGAGCTTGAGGTTTTCCTCTGCAGACTGGGTGCAGCCAGGGAAGGATTCCACTATGAATACCTGGCTGAACAAGGGGGAATTGATTATGCCAAATGTGCCTACCCCTGCATAGAGGTCGAGGAGAGCTGCCTGCCTTGTGGCGGGTTCGCCATAGTTTTTCAGGAGGCCATGGATGTAGGCGTGCAGTTTTTCTGCCACATATGTGTTGTTCTGGAAGAAGCCTTGTGCTGAGAAGAGGAATTCTTTTCCGAGCAGGCTTTCTTTGAGAGCTGGCTCGCCCTTTACTGCAAAAAACTCGCCTGAGGTCTGCTCGTCATCATCAGGATTTGTGTAGGTTATGAGGATGTTTTGGGCTGGAGAGGTTTTTGAGTATTCCTTGATTTTTTCTATTGCAAGATTCAGGCCAGGCGAGCACTCGTTCAGCACGAAACTGACTGAATCAGAGCCTGAGACAGCTCTTATCACAGCATACCTAAAGGCGCCTTCCTTGTTCTGGGTGCTGAGATTATCATTGCTATTGAAGAACTGGTTTATCCCTAAGAGGAGTTCATTTATGCGCTCTGCGCAGATCTTGCATTCCTCTATCCGGATTGTCTGGTTGGGATTATCTTTTGCTCTCAGGCCCAGGCCGTCTTTGGCGAAGATGAATTCCATCCTGTTGCGGTAGCCGAATTCTGGGCCATGCATAAGCAGGATGCTTTCTTCCGGAATGCTGAGCTGCCTGGAGAGCTGGCGCTGTTTCTGCTTTATCTGGTTGGTGTATTCAATATCCTGGAGGTCGCAGCCTGCGCATTCTCCAAAATATGGGCAGGATGGCTGTCTCATTGGGTTTATGATAAGGGCAGCTGCTTAATAATGTTTTGGGAGAGGGATATGATCACGCCTCTGGAAATGAAGTAAAAATATGAAGAAAATGAAAAATTCAAAGACTCGAAAAATAGCTTAGATAAGGAAGCAGAGTTCTTCAACTTGGCCAAAAGAAGTGTATATGCCCTCTTTTTTCCAGTCTTCAATGGGGATTGCTGTCCTTCCTGCGTCACAGA
>CAYLII010000072.1:0-3023 GCA_964383645.1 uncultured Methanosarcinales archaeon | reverse complement strand
GCTTATGCTAGCAAGAGGATTAGTGCCTGGCAAGGGCAGGGCAAGCGCCTGCCTCAGGCGCGGGTAGGCGAATTCCATCAGAATCTTGAGATTTTCTATGTCTGCCTTGTTGTATGCAATGAGGGTGCTAAGGGCTTCCTTGTCGCCGCGCTGGTATCTTCTCCATAGCCTTACTGCCTCAAAGCCGTCTACACCTTCTATTTCTTCATCCCTTGATAGGCCGAGCTGGCGCTCTATTGATTTTAAGCCTCCCCTGTAGCCGAGCTTTGCAAGGTCATATCTTAAGTCTATGTGGAACTGGCTAAAATTTATTGTGGGGAATTTTGCGGCTATGAAAGGCACGTCGAATTGCCTGCCGTTGAATGTGACAAGGGTGCTGTATTTTTTTATCTCATCCTCAAAATCAGGGAGGTTTTTGCCCTCGATAAAGAACTTGCTCTCGTTTCCGTCATGCACGCCTATAGTGGTTATCTGGCTTGAGTAGTGGGAGAGCCCTGTTGTCTCGATGTCAAGGAATGCGATGTTTTTGAAGTCCGGGTATGCCCTCCAGTGCTCTCTCTGGGGAAGTGATGAGGTGAAGAAAGCATGGTTCTGGCTTGCGTGCTCCTCAATAGAGGTTGAGATGTGCCTTGCCAGGAGGTGCTGCTTTCCAAGAGGAAGATTTAGGATTGCCTCTTTTTCTAGGTAGTCCTGCCAGGTCAGGATCCCGTTTCTCCAGAGGGCTACTTCTGTGGAGGCGCCTATCCCTGGTATGTGGATGAATGTTGATGTGAGCATCGCTTTCCTGAAAATAGTTTGTTGATTTATAATAGTATGGTTCGGGGGCGCCCTAATCTTTTGTCACAATAAAGTAGTTAATAAACAAAAGTTTTAAATAGGGCTATCAGACCCCCAAATAAAGAGTAATAGCTGGTGGAATCATGGATAAAGATGTAAAAGAGCAGACAATGCCTAATTCTGGGGATATTTGCGGCAACAGCAGGAAAGGGGATAGCTCTGCACCAGCAGAGAAGAGCCATGCGTGCGGGGGCTGCGCAGCAAATAACACTCATGCAGCCAATAGCCCACATAGCTTAGGCCCTGCAATGGCAGGCTGCTTTCCAGACCAGGGCAGATTTCCCCTGGCAGGAGTGGGCATGGGAAGCACTGCAGGTATAGCTGCCCAGAGGCTTCCTCCATGCAGATACTGCAGCTGCGACGCCACATTTGTGCATGACGGATTTGACCCAATCTACAGGAAAGGGATATGGGAAAGGCATAAGCTGGATAATGTCTGCACAAAGAAGATGACTATAGAAGAGCAGAACAACAGGGGCAAGTGGATGGTCTGCGACACTGAGAACATGGGCAAGTGCCATTTCTACGAGCCGTTGAATTGAAACTGGCTTTTTTGCAGAGACCTCTCAGGTTTCTGACATATGACCCAATATAGGGGAAATATAGAGGGATATAGGGGGGATATAGGGCAGGATATATAACCCTATTTATTATCTGAATAAGCCTTCTGATGACTGTTCCGGTAGTTTCCGGTAGTTTCCGGAGGGTTTCCGGATGGTTTCTCGTGAGTTCTTATATATATACCAGTATTACCTGCCTCTATCCACTCAGGTTTAGAAAAGAGGATAGCAAAAAAAGAGGCGAGAGATGTTTTGTGCTTCCAAAAGCCAGGCCATGTCTGTTCCTGGCTGCCAAGCACACTATATTATTTGACCATTTGACAAGGAGGAGATTTTTATGAAGAATAGCATTAAGATGTTTGTTTTGTGCATGGCGCTTCTTCTGGCTCTCGCCGGAAGCGCTCTCGCACTGGAGATCGTGTCCCCTGTTGAGGGCAATTACACGGATGGCAACATCCTGTTTAACGTGACAAGCAATGAGACTCTGGACTCTATCTGGGGCAGCCTTGACAGCGGTGCGCCTATTGTGCTCTGCGGGGCATGCGACTCATTTTCTATGATGCTTAACCTCACAGATGGCGAGCACACCATAGATGCATTCGGAAACCTTAACGGCACTAGCATGAACGCAAGCGTGAGTTTCTATGTTGGCGCAGCAAACGAAAGCCTTGACAATTCAACAGGCGAAAACGAGACCAACACAACAACGCCGGATACTCCTAATATCAGCATCTCAAAGCCGATGGCCCAAGTATATATTACTGGCAATGTGCCTATGGAGATCTCAGCCAATATGGTGATGGATTCCATAAGCTACAGGCTTGACAACGGCTCTTATGTAGAGGCCTGCACTAACTGCAGCGCTTATTCAACTAATCTGACTTTGGGCGAGGGCAACTATACCCTTGATACAAGAGGCGTGCTCGGAAACGAGAGTGTGTATGCTGAGAGGGCGTTTGCGGTTAGGCTTCCAGTGATTGTGGATTTCAGCCTTGCTGTTGAGAGCCCGCTCGCAAAGACTTACTATGATGAAAATATCACTCTTAGGGTAGTCTCCAATATCACACTGGAGAGAATAGATGCTGATGTCGGCGGAGAGGAGTACAGCTGCACAAACTGCTCAACTCTTGTGAGGAACCTGAGCCTTGAGCCAGGAAACTACACACTTGCCGCAACAGGAGAGGCAGGCGACAGCGTGAAGGAGATTGAGGTGGATTTCAGGGTTGTGAATATCAGCTGGAATCCTGTAACCAATGCGAGCTCAAATACATCAAGGTTCTCGCTTGGCTTCAACAAGCTTCCTCAGGCTGTGATTGACGGCACAATATCAGATGACGAGCTTGCCTATATAATCAGGAATAACAAGCTGAACCCCGGCGTGATAAACAGGCTTATCAAGACAGGCCTGCTCGGAAACGAGACACTAAATGCTATACTTGACACACAGTTCGCTCCCAACGGGATAATGAATAAGCTTCTTGCTGCGATAGGTTTTGGAAGGACTTCCTATGCAGACGAGATTTTCGCAAGATACAGGTACAGGGAGCACCTCAGCACAAGGCTTCTTGAGAGGGATGACCTTGGAGAGGAGGAGCTTGAGGAGCTCAAGGCTGATATCGCCGAGAG
>CAYLII010000071.1:0-5810 GCA_964383645.1 uncultured Methanosarcinales archaeon | reverse complement strand
TGGCGGATCTGAAAAAACTGGAGATTGAGCTTAAGCTTAGGGGCTTTAGCCCAAAAACCATCATGGCCTACCTTTACCACAACCAGAAGTTTCTGGAATCAGTTGGAAAGGGCCCTGCCCAGATTTCTGAAGATGATATAAGGGGCTACATGGCAGGCTTGGTTGCTGACAGGAGGCTTGCCCCAAGTAGCCTTACACTTGTGAAAGCAAGCTTAAGGTTCTATTATGATGAGGTGCTTGGCAGGAATATTGTAAAGGTAAAGACTCCAAAGAACCCTAAGCGTCTGCCTGTAGTACTAACAAAGGGAGAGGTTAAGCAACTGGTAACTGCCGCAGGAAGCCGCCGCGACCGCCTGATGCTTACACTATTATATTCTTCAGGGCTCAGGCTTTCAGAGGCAATCAGCCTTAAGTTTGAGGATATTGAGGGAGCAAGTCGGACTGGCTGGGTAAGGGGGGGTAAAGGTGGCAAAGACAGGATGTTTATACTATCAGACGTGTTTTTGAAGGAGCTGGATAAATATGGAGCGAAGCGCGAGCAAGTAGGTTATATATTCATAGGTAACAAAGGCGAAAGGATAAATCCCAGGACAGTGCAGGAGATAGTGAAGCGCACTGCACGAAAGGCGGGGATAAAGAAGAATATACACCCGCACACATTAAGGCATTGTTTTGCCACCCACCTTCTTGAGTCGGGGGTGGGCATAAGGCAGATCCAGGAGCTTTTGGGTCATTCTAACCTCCAGACAACCCAAATATATACAAGTGTGAGCACAGAGGAACTTAAGAAGATAAAGAGCCCCCTTGACAGGCTTTAGGGTTTTCTGGTTTGAACCCTGCCCAAATGATGAGAGATTTGGCTTTTTTGGGTGTTTCATATATATCTGCGCAAATTTGATTAAAAATTATAGTTTTTTATTGTAATATTTACTCTTTATTATTGCTTAAATATTTTGAGCTTTTATTAAATGATTTATCTTATCTCTTAGATTAAATTATTTAAGCAAAAATTATTATTTTTATTTTTTAGGTATTTTAATAATTTCTAGTTTTTGCTTATAAGTTTTAGTAATCTCAATGATTATAATTTTTAAGTAAAAATTGTTTTATTTAATATATTTTGTGATGTATATTATTTAATACCTTAATTGCATTAGTTATCATATAAAATATATTTTGTATACAACATCTTTAATTTTTTCCAAAAATCCAGAAACACACGTTGATAGGGTGCGCAGGGCAGATTGACCTGCGGGGCCAATATATGGGGATCATATATGCGCTGGGCAAAAAGTGAGAGTTAGAAGGCTAAGACACAAAATTCTTATTCTTCCTCCAACCTCCAGCCTTTATGACCTGGGCGTGTGATGTTCTCATAATTCCGGCTCTTCTGATGCAGAACCCTGGGGTCACAAGGGAAGAATTCATTAAACTTATAGTGGGGGCAAGGATTTCTGGCGGGGCAGTTATTGTTACAGAAAAGGATCCCTGGGATCTTGATGGTTTAGCTTTAGGCGGCCATTTTGGCAAAAGAAAAGAGAGCTATGAGGGTCTTGAGGGCCTGGCTAAGATGATGGGATTAAGATATACTCCTGCATTCAGGAAGTTCCAAAACGAGCTTTGCAGGGAAGCATATGGTGAATATGTTATATTTGAGCAGTATGATCCCAATATTATCAATCCGCCGACTCTTAAGAGATTCTATCCCTACTTTGTTAATTTCCCAGAAAGCGATAAGAAAGAGCTAGAGATGTTTGAGGATGGTAAATACAAATTCATCGTAAGAGTACATGAGAAAAATGTGATGAGCGAACCAAAGACTGTCCTGCTTGATAACCCCACCCGGCTTAAGGTGGGGGATATTGCTGAATACGGCGAGGGGTATTATGATTGGCATACTGGTTTTGTGGTAAAAATCCTAAAAGAGGAGAGACACAAGGGGATTCCGGAATATGCCCAGTACTGGCCAGATGAATATACCCCTTCCGGGCGCATAAAGAAACCTAAGCCCATGATTTTCTATACCTATGAGGTTGAGGTTAGCAATCTAGAACAGATAATAAGGGAAGAGAAGTTTGAGACAGAAGAGGAGCTATATAAGATGTGGCCGCAGTTCCATCCTGATTTCATGTTTGACTGGTCGCCTGAGAAGGGGCTGTTCTATTCTGATTATCCAAGATATCTTGTTAAGGATATGGGGTGGATAAGGAAAGGAGATAGGTATTACTTTGACCCTGAGAATTTTGACAAGATGCGTGGAGGATTCAGCGAGAGTTGGGCTGAAAGCTATGGAGATTTCGGCTATACTGATCTGATGTGTACCTCTGCTGCGATAAAGCTAAACGCCTGGAAACTTCTTGCCAACCATGGTTTTGATAGAACTGGTTCGCGTGGGCAGTATTACAAATTCCTGCAGGATTTTCCAGAGGGAAAGGCTGTTGTGGAAAAGGCGATATTCGATGCCACTACATCCCTGTATGCCAAGAAGATGGGGATGACTGTTAATGAGCTGATAAGGCTCAAAAACTGCGGCCGTTATAAAGAGCTAATGGAAGATTTTCCAAAAGGAAGGGTTGCTGCAGAAAATGCAATACCAGATATCAAGGCACCCCTTTATATCAATGAGCCGAGCCTGACAGTCACTGAGTTGATAAGGCAAAAAATCACCCCTCCTGATGCTAGCTAAATTAGCTTGGCCAGGGCTTTCGTTTTAATATATTCTGTCTTACAGAAATGTTTATATATCCTATACCACTCTCGAATAGTATAATATCTAGGGGGTGGGTAATATCGGAAAGTTCAGGGTTTTAGAGGATTCGCTAAAGAAATCATTTTCTAATGTAAGGATGGATATTGTCAGCATCAAGGATTACCTTGAGAAGCAGCATGACATGCTAAATACAGAAATTGGCGAGCTCCAGAGCCAGATAGTGACTCTCCAGAAGGATATGGCAGAGAAGAGGCGGGAGTCAGGAGAGCACGCATCAAAGGATGAGCTTGAGAGGGGGCTAGAGGACCAGAAGGACTTGTTCAGGGACCTTGTCAGGCAGAACCGCGAGATTGAGGGCAGGATTGCAAATCTCGACAAGATGCTAGTAAGGCTCCAGTCCGAGAAGGCAGACAGCGACGAGCTCTCCCAGAAAGAGGCGGAGATCACAAAAGAGACAAGGGAAGTCAGAAACGAGCTCTATAAGGAAGTGGAGTCTATCGACCGCAAGTTCAAGGATACCAAGCTTAAGATGAGCGAGGAGCAGGAGAGGCAGTATTCCCAGAAGATGAAGAGGCTTGAGAAAGGCCTTGGCGAAGTGGAGAATCTCAAGCAGGAGCTTAGGGCGCTTCTTAGGGAAGGCAGGAAGAAAGGGCTTAGCGAGGAGAGGCTTGCAAAGGCAGAGGAGAAGATAGGAAGAAAGCCGTTACTTGCCGGATTCTGGGATGGGCTTTCCAATTTCCTGTTTGAGGAAGAGACTCCTGAAGAAGAAGAGAGAGAAGTGGTTGTTACTAGGAGGGCTGAGAGGCCGAGGCAGAGCCTGGAGAGAAAGACTGAAAAGAGAAAGGAGAAGAGTACAAGTATCTGGCCCTGGATTATAGCGCTTATCATCCTGCTGCTCCTTGCAGGGCTTGCGTATCTCATATTCACAGGCAAGTTTGCCGTGATTGCAGCAGGAATTGCGGCAAAATTCAATCCGCAGACGAATGGCACTATCGGACCAGAGCCTGTTCTTAAGGAGCCTATAGTTACTGTCCTGGAGGGTGATTTTGTGGATATTACTCCTAATGTGTCTGATCCTGATTCGAGCGACAGGCTGACATATGAATTCAGCATGCCATTAAACTCGTCCGGCCAGTGGCAGACAGAAGAAGGCGATGCAGGAATCTATCCAATCAAGGTTGTTGTGTCTGACGGCACATCAGATACAGAGCTTGAATTCACCCTTGTGGTAAATGCAAGGCAGTAAAGGGTATTTTTTGTATTTTCTTTCTTTTATGCTATTGTTCTTATCTGCTTTTTTTATCAATTATTATACTTAATTCTTATCATATCTTATAGCCAACTCCAGTATACTTTTCTGCCCTGGAAAAAACAAAACCTTTATAAACCCAGGTCCTATCCAGTATATTGGCTATCTTAATTTATTTGAATCGATTTTTTTGTTTTTTCGATTTTTTTATTTTTTCTTTACCTTTCCTGGAATAGCTGCGCAGCATCCCTTTCATGCAATAATGCAAATATCTTTTTTCAGACTGCTGCTTTCCAAAAGCATGATTAGAAATCCTTAAGATAATTTTCCTGAGCTGGCTCAAGCAGCTCAGATAGCTCAGGCAAGGGAAGGCGCAAAAAGTATCCCCACTCTTTTCTCCAGTCCTCAAGGCTTACCCAGGCAGTGAAGCCGTATACTATATTCTCCTCAGGGTCTGTTATGGCATTTCCGCCTTTGTCCGGAGTGATATGGATTCTTCTGCGCTCTTCCTCAGGTATCAGGTCAGAAAGCAGGTATAAAATGTCTCCCACGCAGGTTTCTAACGGACCGCACGAGCTATAATAATAAGAGTTTAGCGCATTGCGGAAAAAGAGCAATCTTCTGGAATGCCCTAATTCTGATTCTTCCAGGCCTTTTATCTGGCTTGCGAGCTCAAGAAGGTTCTCTATCCCGAATGGCTCTGTATCATCATCAGGATATTGCAGGTCTTGCATCCTATTGGGTGATGCGCATCCTGAATTAAATCTTTCTTTAAAAAAAGGTTAAGATAATCAATTTAAAAAAATAAGATATATTCCGCCTGGGCTATCTAATCTTCCTCTGCCACTTCTGCAAGAGGGGATTCCCTTCCTTTTACCCTAACATCATCCTGGAGGATGAGGTTTACGAGTGCCTTGTAGTCTTTTGCAGCAGGCGAGCTTGGGGCATAGGTGAATATGGATCTCTGGGCTCTAGGGGCTTCTTTAAGCTTTGAGCTGACTCTTATAGGGTCAGCCACTTTCTGGTAGAACTCGTTCCTGAGCTCGTTGAAGATTGTGGTGGATATCCTGTTTCTCCTGTCGTACATGGTGGGCACGATCTTGTGTATCCTTATAGGATGACCTGTCTGCTTGCTGAACTCTGAGACGAATTTTATCAATCTTTTTGCAGAGTCTAAGGCGAGCGGCTCAAGTGTGGTGGGCAGGATTACCTCATCGCCGTAATAGAGGGCGTTCTGGGTGAGGATGCCTGTGGATGGCGGGCAGTCGATTAAGACATAGTCATATCCCTTTAGCGTATCCATCTTCTTTTTGAGCACTGTGGCGCCGTTTACTGCCTTGTAGAGGGTGCTCTCAGCCTCCCTCATGTCTTTCATGCTGACTATGATGTCAAAGTTCTTGCCTATATGGTGGATGCACTCGTTGGCGTCCGCCCCGTTTGTGAGAAACTCGAACATGTCTTTTTTGTATTCCTTTTGCGGGAAATATGTGGCCACCTGGCCCTGCGGGTCAAGGTCAAGGAGAAGCACTTTCTTGTCTGCCATGGCGAGACCTGCTGCAAGGTTGATTGATGTGGTGGTCTTTCCGACCCCACCCTTCTGATTAAGAATGCATATTTTCCTCATCTCTATCCCTCCTCTTCTGTGCTGTGCATATGCTCTATATCTGCTATATGTCTAGAATATTTAGTATACATAAATGGCTACTGGTATATAAAGATTTCTAGTCTGCAATATATGGGTATGAGTATAGATGACAGCCATGAATTGTTGATAGAATCCTGTTTTTTTCTTATGAGTGCTACTGGGGTGCTCTTTTAGTCTCATACTGCCTGAATAGCTCTGCAAAGAGC
>CAYLII010000070.1:0-5867 GCA_964383645.1 uncultured Methanosarcinales archaeon | reverse complement strand
TGTGCCTTGAGACCAGGCCAGACTACTGCCATGAAGAGCACATCAACGAGATGCTAAGGCTCGGCACGACAAGAGTTGAGCTTGGTGTGCAGAGCCTTGACAACAGCGCGCTTAAAAGAGTGGACAGGGGCCATACAGTAGAAGAGAGCATAAAGGCCACTATGCTGTTGAAAAACTCGCTTCTCAAGGTTGGCTACCACATGATGCCCGGGCTCCCCGGCTCGTCAGGGGCAAAAGACCTTGCAGGGCTCAAGAGGCTGTTCTCAGACCAGAGATTCAGGCCAGACGCACTCAAGCTCTATCCCTGCATGGTGATGCCAGGCACAAAACTATATGGGGAATACAAGAAAGGCAAATTCAGGCCTCTCTCTACTGAGAAGGCAGCAGGTCTTATTGCGGAATTCAAGCGCCACGTGCCTGAATACTGCAGGATAATGAGGGTTCAGCGTGACATTCCAACAACAGCCACAGAGGCAGGGGTGGACAGAACAAACCTAAGGCAGTATGTGGACAGGATCCTCAAAGAAAAAGGCATAAGATGCAGATGCATAAGATGCAGGGAGCCAAAAGGAAGGGATGTCGAGCTGAGCAATATAAGGATAAAATCCATGATGTACAAGGCATCTGGGGGGACAGAGCTTTTCATCGCTGCAGAGGACGCTAAAAACGATATTCTGGCAGGGTTCTGCAGGCTAAGGATTCCTGGTATTCCAGCACAAGGCAGCTCCAGGCTCCACACAGGCCCTTTCAGGAGAGAGCTTAGCCCAAAAAGCGCAGGAATAAGAGAGCTTCATGTATATGGAGAGATGGCAGGCATTGGAGAAGAATACCTGGAAAATAAGCAGGGGAATAAGAAGGTCAAGAGCGGAAAAATCCAGCACAGGGGCATAGGAAAACTCCTCCTCAGAGAGGCTGAGCGGCTTGCAAAATCCGAGTTTGGCAAAAGCAAGATGGTGATAATCTCAGGAATTGGGGTAAGGCAGTACTACAGGAAACAGGGCTATAGGAAAGAAGGGCCTTATATGTCAAAAACACTCTAAACATCTCTCCTGACGATACATTTCTGAAATAACGTTTCTGCGCCATAAACCTTTATATTTTTAGGGGCATTTCCTATACTAATGGCAGGCAGCAGGATAATACCCTATAGAAAAGAGCATGTTACGCTAGACAACCTCAAAAAATTCTCGGCAGTGCCTTTCTTCATACCCTGGTACAGGAGCCCTGAATCCAGGAAGGTGTTTCCCCTATTCCTAAGCGATGTCTCGGACATCAACTGCGCAAAAGGGCTGATTTCAGGCGCCATAGGGAAAAACCCGTTTTTCGACCACACAGATATAACCTACTTTATCGCAGACGATTACGAGCATCTCGACCAGCCAGTGGGAAGGGTGGCTGCGTTTGTGGATGAGCGTTACAACAGAGAGAACGGCAAAAACGCGGGCTGGATAGGAATGTTCGAGTGCATAGAGGATCCAAAGCTGGGAAAAGCGCTATTGGAGACAGCGCTCGACCACCTAAGGAAACAGGGCTGCACAGAGGTTATAGGCCCTGCAAAGTTCAACGCGAACGGCGAGGTCGGGCTGTTGGTGGATGGCTTTGAGTACAGCCCGTATTTTATGGAGGGCTACAACGCCCCTTATTATCAGGAATACTTTGAGAGCCTGGGCTTCCAGAAAGAAAACGACTGGTACAGCATCCAGATACCTGAGACAGGAAGTCCTAAGATTGAGGAGTACATGTCAAGGGTTGAGCGCCTGAGAGAAAGAGCAGCCTCATCATCTGATGAGAGGACACGGGCGCTTAGAGAGACCACTATAAGGCCGGCGAGGTTTGCCGACTTCAAAAGCGAGATGGAGATTATAAAATCACTCTACAACTCAGAGTGGGGAAAGGGCAACCACCCCCAGTTCGTGAGCATGACCGAGCCAGAGTTTAATGTTCTTGCAGAAGGCATCAAGCTTATTGCACTTGAGGACCTGATACTAATCGCAGAGCAGGATGGCAAGCCTGTAGGGGTTGCAGTAACTGTCCCAAACATCAATGAGGTGATATCTGCATACGACAAAAAGAGACCTGATTACAGGCCATCTTCCAAGTTCCTGGCTCCGCAGGACCTATACAGGGACCTCTCAATCCTTGGTTCAATAAAGAAAAATCTCAGGGACAAGAGCTTTGACTCACTTAGGGTGCTAATCCTTGGGGTGAGCGAAGAATACCGCAAACAGGGAATAGACGCAATGCTCTATCACGACTCCTTCAAGGCTGCAAAAGAGATGGGCGCAAGATCCGCAAGCTTCTCAGAGCTTGCTGACATCAACCTTGACATCATAAGGCCCTTGGAGAAGATGGGTGACAGGGCCATGACATGGCGGGTATATTCGATGGGCCTGTAAATTCTGCCTTCTCCTGATTCTTTTCCTACTTATTTTCATATATAATATGTATATTGAAAATATATGACCCAGAATATAAATCCGTAAGATTAATAATTCTATAGGGTTTCCCAACTTAAAAACCTATTTTTCATGAGGTGTTTTGAAATGGGAAAAATTAGACTATTAGTGCTTGATGTCCTCAAGCCGCACCAGCCCTCTATATTGGAGCTGGCCTCGCAGATAAGCGACATACCCAATGTTGACGGGGTGGATGTAGCTGTGTTCGAGATAGACAGCAAGGTGGAGAATGTAAAACTCACAATAAAGGGCAGCAGCATACCCTACGAAAAGTTAAAGGCCATAATAGAAGAGGTAGGAGCCACAATCCACAGTATAGACAAGGTGTCATGCGGAAACGAGATAATCGCAGAGGCCCACACCCCTCAGGACAATTAGCATGGGGATGAATTCATTTCTCAGAAAAGCAAGGGATTACGATGCCATAGCAAGCATAAGCGAGATTGGCAGAAGAGCCGTTGCCCAGAATTCATTTGACGGAGTGCTAACCACCATGGGTATTCTCATGGGAACGTACTTCGGCAATGTCGAGAGCCCCAGGATAGTCATAACCACAGTGCTTGGCGCAAGCATCGCTATGGGCGTGAGCGGAATGTGGGGCACATATTTTGTGGAGCGGGCAGAGAGGGCAAAAAAGACCCATGATCTGGAGATGCAGGTCTTAAGAAAACTGAAAAACACAAGGATAGGAAAAGCCGAGAGATTTGCAACTTTAGTAATATCCTTCCTTGACGGGCTAAGCCCGTTCATCGCATCAATTATTATCCTGCTGCCATTCTTCTTCATAAAGGCAGACGCCATGCTGACTGCTTATGAGGCCTCATTGGTGCTCGCATTTGCAGAGCTTGCGTTTCTTGGGGCATTCCTCGGGAAAATCTCCAAAGAAAACCTGCTTAAGAGCAGCTTCAAGATGATGATTGCAGGATTGATATGCATTATTCTCACAATGCTCCTAGAGCATATATGATGGGGGAATAGTTATTAATCTCATACTGTTGAGTCTTATACTTAGTCTTATACTTTGGGATATTGCTCCCAAAACTCAAATCAATTCAGGCTTGATTCCTTCAGAAACCATTTTAAAGAGAGGCCTCCACCACACACACCATGCCAAAAAGGATACCTGACACAGAGAAGCTTGAGCTTAAGCCTGCGTTTATTGAGAGATACAGGGCTCTTCTCTGCTCCTGCAGCCCATGCCATGCATCAGAGGCAGACACAGCCACCAGCCAGGGCTCATGCCCGGAATACGAGAGATTTCTGGAGTACTCATTCTCTTACCTGAGGAAATCAATAAGGGTTAACACCCTGAAGACAACAGTTGAGGAGATGAAATCCCAGCTGGCCGCCCAGGGCTTTTTCCTTGAGCAGATACCATGGTGCAAGGAGGGTTTTTTCATCGAGCATGAGACAGGCAGAAGAGACATAGGCTGCACCATCGAGCACCAGATAGGCTATTATTATGTGCAGGAGGCTGCTTCCATGATACCTCCTATTGTGCTCGACCCAAAGCCAGGGGAGATTGTGCTTGACATGTGCGCCTCGCCCGGCTCAAAATCGACCCAGATAGCCCAGTACATGGAAAACTCAGGAATACTTGTTTCAAATGACCTGACAACTAAGAGAATAGCCCCCCTATCAATCAATCTCCAGCGCTGCGGGGCATACAACTCGCTCATCACAATAATGCACGGCGCAAGCTTCCAGCGCCTCAGTCTTGAGTTTGACAGGATACTTGTTGACGCGCCCTGCTCAGGGGTAGGCGCGGCAAGGAAATCCCTAAAGACATTCCAGATGTGGAACCCCCAGATGGTAAAGAGGCTCTCCGGAACCCAGAGGGCGCTTCTTGAGAGCGCATACTCAAAGCTGAAGAAAGGGGGCACTCTTGTGTACTCGACCTGCACTCTCGAGCCTGAAGAGAACGAGGGCGTGATAAGCTTTCTCCTTAACAACCATCCAGATGCAAGCTGCGAGCCTATCAGGCTGCCCCTCAAAAAAGGAAAGCCTGTCATGGAATTTGGAGGCATCAAGTATAATGATGGTGTCAAAAACACGCTTCGGCTCTGGCCCCAGGAAAATGACACAGAGGGCTTCTTTGTTGCAAAGATAGTCAAGGGCCAGTAAATCCAGAAATAAATCTTCCTTCTGTTCTCAGGGCTTCATCTCAAATTTGACTATGTCGTTAATCTCCTCGTCAGATATTGCGCAGCCGTTGATCTTGAGGCTCCATATGGCTGACTCTAGCAGGTTCTTTCTCAGGTCCTTTACAGCCCTCTCCTCACCTTTGCTGATGTAGAGGTCAAGAAGCCCATGCTCAAAAGCGATTGCCACGAGCTCAGTCGACCTCAGCACATGGAGATTGCCAAGCTCGCGCTTCAATTCTGAGAGTGCCTGCTTGTCACTATCCACCCTTGTGTGGAGCTTGTCAGCCATGCGCTTGGCGAGCCTCTCTGGCTTGTCTATAAGGTACCTTGTGGTGCGCTCGTCTATCACGACTGCCTCTGCCTTCAGGAGAAGGGCAGCAGCAATAGTCTCCATCTCCCCGAGATGGACTATGCTTATGTCGCTTCCCTTGGCCCTGAAGCACCTGTTCGCAAGCAAAAGAAGCTGCTGGGCTTTCCGGTCTATAGATTCAGATTTGACAACCTTTATGGTGCCCTTGCTAATCTGCTGAAGCACCTGCATTGCCTCAAACTTGAACCTCTTTGTCCCAAAAGGCCTGTCGATAAGCTCCTCTTTGACAGCAGGAGTAATGCAGAACTCGCCCCTGAACCTGCTCTTGAGCGGATCCAGCAGCCAGAGTAGGTTAGTCATAGTTAGGCTGATGATAGGGCCGGCATCAAAGAATATCCTTCTCACTCAAACATCCCCCTCGCGTACTTAAGCTTCTCAACCACATTCGACTTGTCATAAGGCGATTCTGTGCCTCTTGTCGCGCCGAGGTACTGCATGAGCTCCCACTGAGATACATGAAGCACGCTGGCAGCCCTCTCCATAGATATACCATGGTCATAGATCTTCGAGCCCTTCCTTACCTGGGCCTGGCTTATCACATCATCAACAAAGCCCCTGAACCTGGAGTCCAGCTTTGAGATTATCCCAATGACACTGCTTATGCTGGCCCTGTAATTATCCAGGTCCTCAGCCACCATATATCCCCTGGCCCGCACCAGGAGGTCCTCAAACCTCTTCCTGCACTTCTGGTTGCAGGATGTTATCTTTGACAGCGAATATACCACTACTGCGATGGTTATAGAAAACTCGTCCTGGAATATGCTCGCGTTGTGGATGGTGTGGTTTGAGAGCTCCTTGAGGTCATGGGTGTTGCCGCTCCTTATAATCACCACTGCATCATCTATTATTGCTAATATATCCCTCTTTATTTCCTCATTCATCACCATCTCAATCCCG
>CAYLII010000069.1:0-5943 GCA_964383645.1 uncultured Methanosarcinales archaeon | reverse complement strand
CTGGTATCCCCGTAAGCATAGTCACTCATGCTTCGTTCCTAGGTTATAAGTTGCTACGCAACTTCTAACGGTCAACCCCCTCCCAGCTTGGCCCATTTAGAATCTAAAAAGCTCGTGAAACCAGATGGCAGCCTACATCTTCTACAGAGCCCATAAAAAGAAAAAATTTAAAAACCGGCCTACTGACCTAAATGCCAGTCCAAAAAGCGGTGGGATATCATGAGTTCCTCTAATACTAATAATAGGCGCAATAAAAGCAATAATACAATGCTTATTCTTGCTCTGCTCGTCTTTGCATGCTTGATGTTCCAAGCGGCATCAGCCCAGCCCATGGGCGCAGTGCCCTCTGTCGGCCCGTCTGAGAGGGGCAACTCAACTGAATCAGGCCAGGCAGCCATGTATGGGGGAAATGTCTCCCTTGTAAACCTGAGTGCTGTCGCAATCACCACTATATGGGGCGGCTTCTACGGGACAGTTGGGGGAAACGTGCTTCTTGGAGACGCATCAGCACACAAGTTCTTCGAGTGGTCTGTCATAAACTACACAAATTCAGTGGTCTATGCAGCCAACGATACTGTCAATGACTGGAACCTGAGAGCTATCAACAGCTCGGTCGTTCCTGCGTTTGTGATTCTGGGCAACGACGGCTTCAGCCGCACCTTTACAGATACAGACACATTCCAGACAGACAGCATAGGCCCAATACCCAACACACCTTTTGCAAGGACATACCAGAACGGTGCGGCGGGCTCGCTTAGGACCTATGCCCTTGTCACAAGCGACAACTCCGTAAACCTCTGGGCAGGTGTTGTGATACAGAATACCAGCTCATTCAGGCCAGGGGAGAACGTCGATTACCAGATCATATGCCCTGCCCTCTCAGCAGGCACCCAGTACAGGTTCTACATGGAGCTTCCATAGCACCATAACATATAACATAGCACTATAATTTTCTTTATCCTGCATTTCCCAAGCGCAAGATTTATAAGATGCTCTAGGAATATATAGGTAAAACGCATCATCAAAAAGAGGGCATCATAATGAGATTCTACAAGCTAGCAGTACCTTTTATCCTACTGCTGGCGCTGGCAGGAATTTCCCTTGCCGACTCTATAGGTCTTACTGCAGGCCATTCCTACATGGCGACAATGGTCGCAGAGGCAGACACCCCAAACTGGGGGGGCCTGATAATAACCCAGGATTTCTCCTTCCTCAACTCAAGGCTCACCCCTTTCATCTCAATGACAATGGATACAGCAACAATCTATGAGCTGCCATTTCCCGGAATAAACCTAAATGACGGGAACCACTACTACATGGCCACATTTGTGGAAGATTTCGAGCTCGACAACATAAGAAATGTGAGCTATAGTGACCTTCAGATAGACGGCATGTTCAGCTCCACCTATGCGCCCACTTTCTATCCAGACTACGACAGGAGAAATGACAATCCCCTGGAGACATTCTGCTGCGATACAGAGACCATCCAGATAGCTGGGCGGAACTACACTGCATACACCACAACACTGCAGAACGACATAACATACTATGTCCTGAAATACGGAGACGGCCAGGGCATTCCCATGCTGCTCTCAAAGATAGAAGGGGGCGTATGCTATGACACCACGCCCTGCATATCGGAATTCATGCTCCCTGTTTCCCCAGACCACCCATACTATTTCTATGCTATAAGCAAAAACCCCTACTACCTCTACAACATCACAATAGATGACGTATACACCACAGTAATCCCCCAGACCGCCCTGGTATACAAGCTCTGGGTCAAAGTATATAACGCAATCACTTATGAGCCTGTGCCAAACATCTCTATCATGGTTGGAGAGGATAAGGGCCAGAACATATTCATCCCCTACAGGCTTGAGGGCTACATGTCAAGGGCCTACTCTGTCGGCCTCACAGATAATAACGGCACAGACGAATTCCTGGTTGCCCCTACCGTATATCCGTCAATAGGAAACTACACACTCTATGTGGGAGTCCTTCAGGAAGGGGAGCCCACAAACATGGAAGAGCTCACAGTCACCTCAAGGGATGCGCTCATCCAAGTCTCCAAGCCCCTTGCGCCTTCTTCGCTCTACGACAACGCAAAAGTATCAGTAAACGCCATGAACCAGATAAACAACTACCTCTTCAAGTGGTCCAGCCAGCTTCTCCAGGCCAGGCAGTTCACAGTCACCTACAACGTCAACACAGACAGTTATACAGTAAGCGAAGTCGGCAAATCAGGAGAGAGGAACCTCACTTTCAAGACAGGCGCCCCTAAT
The DNA here is from genome assembly GCA_964383645.1 of uncultured Methanosarcinales archaeon. Taxonomy (GTDB): domain Archaea; phylum Nanobdellota; class Nanobdellia; order Woesearchaeales; family JAGVZT01; genus CAYLII01. The sequence continues at coordinate 3,658 of CAYLII010000069.1, read as the reverse complement.
GTAGTAATGGTTGCGGTTGTGGAGGACAGCGTGCCTAACACAGACTATTCCATCCGGGTAAAAGAGCAGGGAGGCTACCTCATCATGGACCCATACACCGCAGCAGAGCCTTTCACCCAGAAAACCAGGATAAACACACAGACAGTTCCCTCTCTCTCAGAATTCATAGTCACCCCCACAAGTCTTGGAGTCATCCAGTCAAACATCACACTCCAGATCATTGACCCTGAAGAAAATGTGATAAGGGAAATACCAGCAAGCATAGAGAGCACCCTTGCGATAAGCTCTGGAGGCACCTACTACAACAACGACCTCATGAAGACAATAGTAAATGCCATGAACTCAGTCCTTAGCTCCATGTTCTACTCGCTCAACAACTGATGCCAGTTCTGTGTTTATTGAAAATCCCGCTCTGACGAGATTTTCGTTACATCATTCGCGTATTGTTTATGCTCGTCACATATATATAGTCCCTGAAGAGAAAGGTATAAAAAGGGGCATATCAATAATCCATGCTGAAGATGAAAAAAAGAGAAGGGCAAGCTAGTTATTATACTTTAAGCTCTAGACTTGCGCTCATTCTCGCAGCGCTTCTCCTCCTTTCGGCCACTGCCATTGCAGTCTCCGGCCAGTTCACAAACGACCCAGATCTCTATTTCACAGGAAGCAGTTCTGATCCGGGCACGCTCTACCAAGACGCCATAGACGGCAACCAGGATGTGGGAATCCAGCTATGCGATGTAGGCCAGAAATATGTGGGAGTATTCTATGCAATGAATGTTCTCGGCACATGGAGATACGTGCCTATCTCATACAACTCCTACAGCAACGCCCTCGCCCTCACAGATACTGACGCTGGAAGCGGCTGCTACAAGGTCACAGAGGGCTTTGTCACAGTCTCGCCATCAGAGCTGACCACACCAGACCCGGACATCAAGAAGGCGGCATTCCCTGGAAAACTATACATAGGGTATGCCGCAAGCGCAAACCCAGGCACTGTCTCAACCTTTGTGTTCGGCGGAAGCTCAGCCACTCTCCTGGGCGACTTCTCAGCCCAGAGGTCATTTACAGAATCCACAAGGCAGATCTCTGTACAGAGCCCCACCATCACATTCCAGACCTCGTCAACATCATTTGCCAAGGGCGCCACAGACGCATCTTTTGGAATATCTGACGACAGAAGGCTCGTCATGGGAATATGCGACGACACAGACGGAGAGCTCTGCAATGATGGAAGCGTGTTTTCCTCAGCATCTTTCCCGGCTATCTTTAACTCTGGCCTCACAGTTGGCGATGTCAATGACAGAGCCACCTACACCAAATATGTGGTGATGAACGGAATCGGAAAGCCTATCTGCATAGGCGCCAACCTCAAAGCCACAATCCTTGATGTCACGCCCGACCCCATCTACTTCAGCCAGAACCTCCTCATCACCTACACGCTCACAAACCCAAGAGACATCCCCTACGAGATAAACGGGGGAAATGTGAGGGTATCGACAGCTTTCAGGATAAACATCTCAATCTACAACGCAAGCTCAAGCGCCAACAGGGTATATTCAGAGGTATTCACAATCAGCACGCCTATAGAAACTGACGGAATCCTGAACCAGACACTGTCCTGGCCGGCCTACGCCCACTCAGGCATATACACCGTCAGGGTCACAGCTGACATAGACAACACAATAGCAGAATGCAATGAGGCTGACAACTTCGACACAGAGAATTTCGAGCTCAAGCCAATAACCCTTCCTTATGTATACATCGACGGGGTGCTTTCCAGCGAATTCAGATATGCAAACATGCCATACAACCTATCGTTCTATTTCAAGAACTCAGACAATGAGACCCTGAGGAATGCAAATGTCAGCCTGATTCAGGTGAATGGGCTCATGCTTGCCGCCCCTGTCCAGACCTACAACCGAACAACAAGCGACAACACCTCTGTAAATGACGGCCTGGTAACAGAAAGCAAAGTCAATTTCAGGACAGACTACAACGGCACTGCATCATTCACATACATACCCACCTACAACAAGCTCTACCTTGAGGAATACAGCTACCTCGACCTTGATGGCCATGTGGGAAACTACTCCATGTACTTTGATGGTGTGCAGGAGAATGGTGAGGAATTCAAGTTCGTGTTTAACGGATCCTTAAGCTCAATCTATCCGCTCACAATCTACAATACAAGCTATGCAGGAGACGCCCCTGACAAGGACCTTCCGCATAGGGTGATGACAATCCAGGTTATGGATTTCATCTACAGGACATTTGCAAATTTCCTAGATTCAATATTGGGATAAATTTCCCTGACATATAATGCCGGGCCAGATATGAGATAAAAATTGGGTCATGCCGATAAACAGGATAAGCGTGCGGCACATTATTAGCATACATATTAGCATATATCAGAGGGGTGCTATCCGGGATGGTGCAATTGGCATTTTTCCGGACAAAGCGGACAATTCAATGACAATCAACAGCAGGATTTTCAAAAGAAAGCTACTAGCTTTCTTGTTCCTATTCATCTTTCTAAATATAATACTAAATCTATCCTACGCCGCGATAGAGGGAAATCTTGTCTTCCTGAACAACACTGCTGCTGAGAGCATCGAGTATGACAGATTCAACACATCTGCAGGCGAGGGAGCCTACTACGGGAGTAACTCCTACATGGATGCAAACCCAACAAATCCCAATCTGCTACTCTATGTCTGTCACCCGAATCTCACAGAAGAATCAACCATTGACCTGGCATACTACACAGAGAGCAGGAACCTTACTGACAGCGTCCTAAACTACAGGCCTAAGGTCACTTATGTAAGCTCGCACAGCGACTCAGGAGGCGCATACTACTGCAGCAGGATTGACATGGATATCTCAAGCGTTAACGCGCTCTACCCTGGAAGGATAATACCTATCATCTACAGGGAAACCTTCTCAAACATTACAAACACCACCCTGACTCAGGCCCACATGCTCGATCCGCTTGCCCAGAACATGTCTGGGATGTATGATGTGGGTGTCCAGGTGGTAGCCCCCCCAAAAGTGTTCTACATCACTGTCCAGGCCGCGCTTGACGGGCAAGGAGAGCCTATATCCAGGACAGAACCCCATCTACTTGTTTCACTAGTGAACGCAAACCAGACCTCTTTTATCGAAGACCAGTTCTCTCTGGGCGGAGCCCTTGAGTTCAGAGACACATTCAGGGGAGGCGAGACAGTATATGTAAACGGCCTCCTGTCCCTTGAGATACTCTCCTACCATCCCTGCGACCCAATCAACAGGTCAGGCTACTACATAATGAACGAGTCGAGGTTCAACCTCTCAGAGTCCTGCATCCTGATAAACTCATCCACAGGCATAATCCTCAACTTCGGGGCTGAGATGCTTGACGGCGATGACTACGAAAACGGCTCCATGAGAGAGGAAGTGTGCGCGATAACCATCCTTAACTCCAGAAACATCACCCTCGAGAACATACTCGTCCAGCAGTTCCACAAGGGCATATGCGTCATAAACAGTACCCTAAACCTTTTCGGCCAAGCCCTCACCTACAATGAGATAGGCGCGTTTGTCAATGACCACAGCAATGTTCTGATAATAGACACACTCTTCAGCAACAACGGCTCTGAGATCTCGGCATACAACACAT
>CAYLII010000068.1:0-5952 GCA_964383645.1 uncultured Methanosarcinales archaeon | reverse complement strand
GCAATTTACAGGAATTAATACTGGAAAGGGCAAGAATGTAAAACCAAATTATTTATATAATCCTGCAGAGTTACTACCCTTATGGATGAACCGAAACCTGAAGAGATTAAGGCAACCGCTTTATTGCTAGAGAAAGTTCTAGATTGCGCTATGGTTTCGCATCCAATCCGAACACCTGCTACCACCGGTGATTCACAATATAGGGATTTACCTTCTGTACAATCTTGTTATGATGCATTTGAAGGACTTCCTCCTGATCATCCGCTAAAAAGAGAAGTATCTCCAATAAATGTGATGTTGGGCTATTATGGATTAGGAGGACTTAAATTTGATCCTTCAAGGAATTACCAAGAACTTGCAGCAGTTATTGCAATCGCTCCAAAAGCGTAAGAACCATGAAACATATAACTAGAAATGTGATTATTTTTTTCACATTAACTGCAGCATTATTCCTCATCTTCTCGGTTTATCTGAATTTTCCAGCTAAACTTATGGTAGAAGACTATTCTGATTATGAGTGTCCTATTATGGAATATACCCGTTCAGATGGAACCGTCGGACAATGGCAGCCATCCTGCCTTGATGTGGGCACTAAATTATCAATCTCTAATTTAATAAGCGGTATTGTCTTATGGATATTCATAAGTTTTATAGCAACAATTATTATTTCTAAAATTAAGAATATAAATAGCAAATCTGACCCGTGAAGGTTCTAGACTTATTGGACGGGCTGGGCCTGGATGTAATCCTCTAAACCAGAATATGCTTGAGAAGCGGCTGGCTGGGAAAGCGGTTGCGGAGCCAAAGAACTAATTTTCTCTCTTATCCATTCATAGGCTGTTTTCCAGACTGGTTCCTTGTCCAGTAGTTTAGGATCTGAATTTTTCAGATATACTGAAGATGCCTGGCTTAACCAGCCCAATCCGATCACAAGATTTCTCATTCCTTCAGCAGAATTGGAGTCTCCATAAAAAAGATGGGTGTCTGCTAATTGATATAGCCCCATGGCAGTTAAACCCGCGCCTGTCAGGAATACAGGCAATCTCAGGGTATTTGTGACCTTTGAAGCGAGGTTATCAAATCTATTGACTGCAATCGCCCCATCAGACACTTCATCGGTTTTAATGCCTAAAATACCCTTTAGATTTAGACCCAGATCAAAACCAGCATAAACACCCTCTAATAGTGGATCTGTAAGTATTGGGGCAATTGCGAAAAAGCAGTTAAGAGGAAGTGTAACGCTATAGATATTGGTCCCTTTTTCGTCTATTCTTTTCCTCACTTTTGCATATTGCCTTTCTACCTGCTCGTCTACAAATTCTACAGGCTTCAATAGAGATTCCAGATTCATATCAAGAAAGAGCTATCTTTTTGTTTATAAATCTTATCTTTTTTACTACTTGATAATAGTATATATCGACAAAGGACTCTATCAAGGGATCCTAATAGGCGTCATGTGCAATTTGAATGCTCTGCTGGCACAAAATGCAGCTCTGCCACAAAAAGTATTTAGATTACTTGAATCCAAATAAATGTGTGGAGAAAAAGCCAATATCCTTAAATAAAATCATTGTTGCTGTAGTAATCCTGTCTGTCTTAGTCCTTTTGTACTTTGCATTTATCCATCCAAGATGTACAAGATTTCCTCTTTCACATCATCCAACATTAGATTGGTGTAGTGTTGCCATAACCCAATGCACAGGATTTAGTTGCATTGCGCCAATATTAAGTATCCCCTGCGGAGAAACAAGAGATATATGCGGCGAGCAGGTGTACTGCGACTGCGAATGAGCATTTAACATATTATTGCAGATTAAAAGATAGTAAGGGCAGGGATCCTATTTTAGATGTTAATAAATCACTTCAACTTTCTCTACAATTTTACCATCTATTTCATCTCGGCTTAATACCCTAAAAAATGTATCCCTTGGAAGCAATAGTTCCTTTTCGTGAAATGGGTCAAATGATAAATATGCTGGGATAAAAATAGCTTTTTGTCCTGGGTTTAGCTGAATTTCTTGTAATATCGTCCTATTTGACATAGCAGCAAATTCATCTATTGTAATCCCTGGTTCGTAAGTGGTTCCAACATAACAGGGTATCCTAAATTCTTCAGCACTAGGTACTTTCACGCTTAATCCCCTGTATACCACAAAAGGCCTATTAAGAGTATCAGAGCGATCAAAAAGAGAATCAATGTTTTTAACATCTTCCTCCATTCTGGCAACGAGATCTGGAGAAATATGCGCAGTCTCCCCTTTAGCTTTTTTATCCAGATAAGTGTTTACGTTTCCTCCGGATGCTTGATAATCAGAAAGTGATTTTCGTTCAGATTCAGATAAGATTAAAATTCTCTGCCCTGTTTCTGCAATAATCTTATCAGTCATTCTGCCTCCTCCAGAGCTCGGCTTATCGCAATGTCTCCAAGAGGTATTAGATGAAACCTATTCATAGGCAGATATGATCTATCCATAGACAACGAGAACATTGCCTATTTTAAATAGGTTTTGGGGACTAGATGAAGGATTATGATCAGAACTACTTTCCCTCTTCTATGAATGTCTGGAAGGCTTTGTATGCCCTCATGGCGTCCTTGCTGCTGAGGATGAATATGAGCTCTGTCATGGTGGAGATGATCTCGAAGATGTTGATGTTTTCCCAGGCGAGAGTCCTTGTGACCTTGGCTATTGTTCCGGGGGCGTAGAAGAAGCCCTTGGAAAAGCTCATTGTGAATGAGACCAGGCCCTTTTCCTGGTTGAGGAGCTTTTCGCCCTCAAGCATGTCAAGCACGTCTTTCTTGTACTTGTCGTTTATGACTATCGTGATCTCGTAGTTGCCTTGGATGATGTTGAGGGTGTCTCCCTTGTCATGGTCTATCATCTCATAGAGCTTTTTCATCTTGGAGAGAAGCGCAGGAGTCTTTACAAATGTCATGTCCATAAGACCAGTCTTCATGACTATCTCTGATTTTGTGGTGAAGGGCTGCTTTTTTTCTGCAGCTGGCTTCATGCGCTCTGCATATCTCCTGAGCGCCATGACTATTGCAGGAGAGGCCACTTTTTCCCCAACCATGAGCTCTATCTCTGGCTTGAGGGTGTCTGCGAGATTTGCGTAATTGACGATGCCCTGGTATATGGCCTCGTAGAGCATTGGCTTGGAATCCACTATTTCCTTTATGGCTGAGCTTACTGTCGGCATGCTGTTAGGTAAAAATAACTAGCTTTTAAACTTTTTGTTAGCTAAATAACACTACGTTTTAATAAAAGGCGGGCAAATCAGAAAGCCAGAATATTTTGAATTGTCTAAAAAATGAGGGGTAAGATATGGTTGAATGTGTTGAATGCAGCGGCAATATCAGCGTCGATGAAAGCAAGGTAGAGGTGGGTGAGATTATTTCCTGCCCTGAATGCGGGGCAGAGCTTGAGGTCGTGTCCTCGAGCCCTGTTGAAGTGGCCCGGGCCCCTGAAGAGAAAGAGGACTGGGGAGAGTAAGCAGGCTTTCCTGTTTCTCAGAAAGAATGTGAGGTAAGATGGAACGTAAGATGATAAAAATACTAGATACTACCCTCAGGGAGGGTGAGCAGACCAACGGAGTATCCTTCAGCGTGGAGGAAAAGCTTGAGCTTGCAAGGATGCTGGACGAGTTTGGGGTTGACAGGATAGAGGCAGGGCATGCCCTTGTGTCTCCAAAGATAGAGGAGGCGGTAAGGAAGATTGCCAATGCAGGGCTGGGCGCAGAGGTGCTTAGCCACAACAGAGCGATGATAAAGGACATTGAGAAATCCATTGACTGCGGGGTTTCTGCTGTCGCGATATTCCTTGGCTCTTCAGACATCCATCTAAAGGACAAGCTGCGCTTCTCAAAGGAGCAGGCTATATCTAAAGTTGTGGAGACAGTGGAGTATGCAAAGGCGCACGGCCTGAAGATAAGATACACTCCTGAGGATGCCACAAGGACAAGCTATGATTATCTTATAGAGATCTGCAACGCTGCAATAGATGCAGGGGCCAGCAGAATAGGCCTTGCTGACACCCTGGGAATAGCCCAGCCCCACTCATATTATGAGTTTGTGAAGAAGGTGAGAAAGGATCTTAAGCCATGCGAGATAGAGGCGCACTGCCATAATGATTTCGGGATGGCTACAGCGAACGCAGTAGCTGCCTTGCGCGCAGGGGCTGATGTTGTCCATACCACTGTGAACGGGCTTGGGGAGAGGACAGGTATTACTGATATGTCTAGTTTTGTAATGGCTATGGAGGTGCTAAATAAAGATGAGCTTGGCAAAAGATGGAAAGGCTACAAGATGGAAATGCTTCCAAAACTCAGCAGCTATGTTGAGAAGACATCTGGAGTATTCCTCTCGCCGCACACGCCTATAATCGGGCTGAACTCGTTCTCCCACAAGTGCGGGGTGCACACAGACGGGGTGCTGAAGAACCCCTCTACATATGAGCCCTTCGCGCCTGAGCTTATCGGGAGAAGCAGGACTATCCTGATAGACAGGTACACAGGCAAGAAGGCTGTTGAGGAGAGGCTTAAGCAGCTCAACATCCCCTACACAGACGAGCAGCTGATGAGGATTGTGATGGAGATAAAAACTATGGGTGATGAGAGAAAGATCATCCATGAGACAGACATCCTCTCTATAGCAGAGCAGGTGACCGGAAAGAAGGTTGAGATAGTTCCTGACGGCATAAACGCGATAACAACTGTTGCTGTCGAGAGCCACCATTTCACAACCCCTGTCGCAAGGAAGCTCTGCAACATGTATGGTGTGTACAGGGTGCTTGAGATAACAGGCGATGAGGACATAAGCGTGTACATAAAGGCTCGGAACATGGCTGAGCTCAACAACCTGATAGAGGAGATAAGGAATATGCCAGGGATAAGGGATACTTCCACCCAGATGGTGATGAAGAGGTATGAGGGCAACGGGTTTGCTAATGGAAACGGCCATGATGAAGGGAATGGGAATGGCCACAAGATCCCCATACTGAAGGAGGTCTAAGTTGGGCACGCTTGCAGAGGAGATATTCTCCAAAAAGCTCGGCCGCAAGGTCGCGGCTGGCGAGATAGTGTGGTGCGATGTGGATTATGTGATGAGCCATGACACCATGACAGTTCTGGCAATAGAGGCCTTCAGGCAGCTTGGCGACAAGGTGTTTGATCCTTCAAGGATTGTGATACCCTTTGACCATGTGGTTCCTCCTGCAAACATTGAGCAGGCCTCTGCCCAGCGCCGGATAATGAGATTCATAGAGGAGCAGGGCATAACAAACTTCTACCAGGAGGGCGTGTGCCACCAGGTGATGGTCGAGAAGGGCTTTGCCCGGCCTGGCAGAATAATAATAGGCTCTGACAGCCATACCTGTACATACGGCGCGCTTGGGTGTTTCTCGACAGGGATGGGCTCTACTGACATTGGGGTTGCATATGCAACAGGGGGCACATGGTTTAGGATTCCTGAGACATTTAACATCCATGTTACAGGAAAGCTGCCTAAGGGGGTGTACGCAAAAGACCTTATCCACCACATCATATCAAAGACTGGTGTAGAGGGCGCAAATTACATGGCTGTGGAGTTTACAGGAGATACTATTGGGGAGATGGATATTCATGAGAGGCTCACTCTTGCAAACATGGCTATTGAGCTTGGGGGAAAGGCAGGGCTTGTCGCGCCTGACCTTAAGACTGCTGAGTTCATCACGCAGATTGAGCCGGATGCAGATATATCCGGCGAGGAATTCAGGCTGAAATCAATAAATCCCAAATACAAGAAGAGACTTGTGATTGATGCCTCTAAGCTGGTTCCTGTTGTCGCGTGCCCGCATGACCTTGACAACCTTAGGCCTGCCGCAGAGCTTTCTGATGTTAGGATAGATGAGGTGTTCATAGGCACCTGCACAAATGGCCGGTATGAGGATCTTGAGATTGCTGCCTACATAATAAAGG
>CAYLII010000067.1:0-6163 GCA_964383645.1 uncultured Methanosarcinales archaeon | reverse complement strand
TCAGCAGGCTCACAATCTTTGTTGCTGAGCCATGCATCGTTCCAGGTCATTATCAAGTAATCTTCTGGGTACTGGCACAAATCATCAACTCTATCTGCATCACAGAAGAAGCCGTTGAACACGTGCCCCTGATAGTTGTAGCCCCACTCGTCATATCCTGTTGTTATTAACTCTCCAGATGAATCAAGTAATACCCCATCCAATATTGTTGTGCAGGTATTAGGCGATTTTGCTGCGCTCACGAGAACACTTGCCAATACAAGCATCGCTGCTATAAGTCCTAATAGAATTCCTTTTCTCATCTTTCCACCCCGTTGTTGTTTTATTTTTGCCTGTTTAATGGGCAAAAAAAACAAAAGATGATAATTTCTGTTAGAAAAGGACTCCCAGATTATATGTCTTTTGATAAAATTAGTAAATCTGTTGTATCTTGCCGGGTACCAAAACATATCCAATAACCGCAACTCTTTTATATCTGAATGCAAGCAGGAATTATCAGGATGATAACACGCTCGCTTGACAAGGCCAAAGAGGCGTACAAGAAAAAAGATCTGAAGGCAACAATTGCCGCCCACAGCCAGAAGGCTGCACCAGAGGAGCACAAGAGGGGCGGAGAGTACCTGAAAAGCGCCATATACGGCGGGCTTGACGGCATCATCACCACATTTGCTGTTGTTGCAGGTGTTGCGGGAGCATCGCTGTCAAGCGGGATTGTGCTGATCCTGGGCTTTGCCAATCTTTTTGCTGACGGCCTGTCCATGGCTATAGGGGATTTTCTCTCGACAAAGTCAGAGCAGGAGTACCACAGGGCAGAGAGGCAGAGGGAGCAGTGGGAGGCGGACAATTATCCTGAGGGAGAGAAACTTGAGCTTGTCCAGCTTTACGAGGGTAAGGGCATCAGCGGGCCTGACGCCAGAAAAATGGTGGATATCATCTCAAAGCACAGGAAGGCCTGGGTTGATATCATGATGGTAGAGGAACTGGGGATACTTGAGTCAGACGAGTCACCTATAAAGAATGCAATAGTGACTTTTGTGTCGTTCTGCGTGTTCGGCTTCATCCCTCTTGCCGCATTCGTGCTCTCTTCCATGTTCAGTTTCTTTGAGGGCTGGCTTTTCATTGCGGCTTCTATCCTTACTGCGCTCACCCTGTTTACGCTTGGCGCCCTAAAGACAAGGTTTACCGGAAGGAGCTGGTTCATATCAGGGCTTGAGATGCTGGCTGTTGGCGGGATTGCAGCAGGGGCGGCATATGGGATAGGGGCGCTTCTTGGCGGGCTCGCATAAGGGATCTTTAATATCTTGCTTAACCAGCATGATAGGATTTGGATATCATTGAGTTGACATATTACCCCCAATGCAGAATAGAGCCAAATCCAGAGCTATATTTGAAAACCATAATATTTAAAAGTGGCGGGGGTTTCCTTATTTTCTGTAGCAGGGCACAAGTTGGACATTTTTATGTCTTCTTGCCTGGTTTTCAGGCAAATTTCGCCCGGACTGCCATAGAAGAATGGAAAATTAGCATTGGATGATGCACTTTTCCTGTTACACGTAAGGTCTTCTGGCGCAAGCTACAGATAGATTTCCATAAAAACGGAGGTGCGAAAAAATGGAAGAACAGAAAAAAACAGAAGTCACAAAGGGAACAGAGCAGACAAAGGAAGCTGTCACTCCGGCAGCGAATCCTGCCGCTACACAGAGCGTGAACACAGGAGCTCCTAAGCCGGCAGAACCTGTTCCTAACACACCCACGCCTGAGATGCCTAAGCCAGCAGCAGCTGCGCCTGAAGCCCCAAAGGCAGAAGAGCCAAAGCCTGCTGAGAAGTAAGACTTTTCTCTAGACAGATTAATTTTTTAGGGGATTTTCCCCGCTTTTTTTCTATGATAAGCATATTAAAAATGATATCATAACCTCAGAAATAATACCAGATGCTTTTGTATTCTCCCACGTCTTCTCCGTCTGCCTCAACTCTCTTGAGGTAATCATAGATTGGCACATCTGTGTAGATATAATCCTCTATAAGGAGAAGCATTGATTCCCAGGGATAGAAGCGGTAGACCCTGCTTCCGTCCTTAAGCACCATTATTATCTCATGGTCCTGCCATGAGCGGAGATGGGATTTGCCCAGCTTGGGCACATTAAAGACAGGCTCGTCTGTCCTTACTATTCCTGGAAGAAGTCTCGCCTCCTCTTTTCTTTCCTGCTCTATCCTTGCTATGGGCACGCGGAAATCTGCTGTCTCTTCCTTGCCCTTTGTGTTGAAGGAATAGTAGGGATCTATTCCAGAGAGCTTAAGCACTTTTCTCAGGTGGCAGGTCTTGTATTTCAGGCTGTTGAAATAGGTGAATACCTGCTGGTTGTAGATGCTTATTCCCGCCCGCCTTATCTTTTTTACAGCGTCTAATACCTCGGGGGTTATCTCTGAGGCATCTTCGACATGGGTGACTATGCATATCTCTTTTTTGCCGGGCTTGTTTAGTCTCTTAAGGATCTTGATAAGCCCTGAGTCTATGCGCTGGGGCAGGGTCACCAAAACTCTTGTCCCTATCCTTATCCTCTCAACATGCTTGATCTTGTTTAGTTTATCCAGGAGCTCAGAGATGTAATTGTTGTCAAGCGTGAGGGGGTCTCCTCCTGTTACAAGGACTTCTGTGATGTACCTGTTATTTTTTATCCAGTTTATTGCATCCTCTATTTTTTCAGGCGTCACGTATGCGTCCTGGAGGGTTTTTATCTCCCAGTTCCGCTGGCAGTACACGCAGATCTGGGGGCATGAGTCAAACGGCTTTAAGATGGTTATATTTGGGTATCTTCTGGTGATGCATGGTATGGGGCTGGTTGATTTCTCGCCCATGAAATCCATGTCTATGTTGCCTGTCTTGTTTTTGGAGACATTGATGCAGTATTCCCTGCTGGGGATTACCTGCGCCCTTACCAGGCGGTCATTATGGTCTCTGCCGCCCTCATTGAAAAGTGTTAGGTAGTGGGGCGTTATGTGGAATGGTATTTTGCTGTTTTCCGCCTCTTTTACCCCCTCTATCTCGTCCTCTTCAAGCTTTACCAATGAGGAGAGGGTCTGGTAATCGCTGATTATGTGCCTGAGATGCCACTTGTAGTCGTCCCAGTCGCTTTCTGCGGCTGAGAAATGCCTGAGTATCTTTGCCTTGATATTTTTCTGGTTTTGTGTGCTTATCCTGTCTGTGCCCTTCCTGAATCTCTTAAACCTGTCATGGATTATTTTTGCGTACTTGTCAAGAATTTCTCCCCTTATCTCAGCAGTTATCTGGTCTGAGGTCAGGATATTGGTGTCGCTAAGATGGAATTTGCCGTTCATTCCCCTGATAAGGAAGATGAACTCGAGCAGGAATCCGTTTTCCGTTTCAGAGATTGCTTTTTCATCTTTCCGGTATATATTCAGGAGGGTGTTTAGCGCCGAGAAGCCGCTTAGCTCTTCATTTTCGGTCCTGATTATATTCTTGAGTACACTTATGCATTCTTTTGCGTTATTCTTCTCTATTATGTGCACCTGGTCCGAGTATTTGTGCGAGTTGATGTTGAAGTAGCTTCGCTCCAGGTCGTTTAAGTGGGTGAAGAGGTTTTCCCTCAGCTGGCCCAGGTCTGATGATCTCTCAAATATATCTCTTATTTTATTGTCTTCAGAAAATAAAATGTCAATTAGTTCCTGCTTGGATAGATTTATTTCTTCTTTCATATCAGTTAAGATTGGCAGAGATTATATATAATTTCTGGTTATATCTTAGAATTTTTGCAATTATTTTTAAGGTGATTATTAAAAAAATAATCTTCTGGCCCAAACAGGAAATTCCATAAAATATTAATAGTACCATAAATAGTGGGCATCTCAGCTAAAGAGAGGTGATATTATAATGGACGCGTGCAAAATATGCTGCAATAATTTCCATGAGAGCTCTGACAGCCTTGTGCTCTGCGAGCATAAGGGTGGATTTGTGCATCACGGCTGCTGCGTGGACAGGTGCTCACAGGACCACAGGCCCTGCGGGCATATGAAAGCAGAGTACACAAAGGATGAGTAAGAACGTAAAGGAGGGACAGGAAAGATTTGTCCTGTACAGCCCTAACATCACATAGTGGAATTCTATAATTTTCTTTGCATATCATGCCGGCTAGCTTATCTCATGCCTGTGTCTATCTCTATGTCAAGAGCTGTCGCCTCGCCAGGCAGGATTGTTATTTCCTGGGGCAGGTTATCCGAGCCTATGCCCCGGTAATTATTAAGATCCACAACATATTTTCCGGCAGGAAGCTCAATTGAGTAGATTCCGTCTGGAGGAATCGGCTCTAGCTGCCTAAAAGCAAGATTATTCCTGTAGACAGAGATGGGCCAGGCCTCATAGGTCTCTTCTGTGGGAAGGCAGGAAGGGTCAGGCGGGATCCTTTCTACCGGGCAGAGGGGGCCGATGGATACCATTCCCTCAAGAGTGCCATACTCTGCCTGCCAAGCCTTGCAGCCGCCAAGCGAGAGCGCTGCTATCACCGCTACACCCATAAGAAGTTTTTCCAGTTTTGGCATGTTTTCTCCTCCAGCAATGCTATGGGAATAGAGTTGCGCACACATATATAAAATATTGTCTGCAGAAATGGAAATTGTTTCTTAGGCATGGGTTGGTGCTTGCACTATATAATGAGATGTGATGCTTGCGCCAACATATTATGGTGCTACTATATAATAGTAAAATCAATAAGATTTATATATGAATTTAGGTTACCTCTCTTCAGACAAACTCAACCGGAGGTGGTCATTGGGGTGTATTTTCTGGATATGTAATATATAGGATTGATTAAATTTTATACGGAGGTAAAACGATGAAATCTGGAATTTTTATGGTATTGGTTGTGGCAATGCTCCTAGCATCCACAGCAGCTATGGCAGCACCAAATTGGGATATAACCGGCACATGGACCTACAATTATGTCTTGGGCGGAACATATGTCCATACTATGGTTATTGACTCTATGAATCTGGAGACAGGAGATTTCTCTGGCCATGGATGGTATAATGTAGATAACGCATATACTTGGGTTATAGTTGACGGCAATGTGGATGGGGACAATATTGTGTTCCAAATAGATTATACAGGCATTAACCCAAGCTATTATGTTGACGCAACAGGAACAATCTCATCTGAGATATACATGAGCGGAACAGCCTCAGCGCCGGGACAGACTGCGACATGGAATGCAGTAGGAACTGCAGTCCAGATTGATCCTGACGGGGATGGAGTGCCTTATACAGAGGACAACTGCCCAACAGTTCCTAATCCTGGACAGGATGACCTGGATGAGAATGGGATAGGAAATGTTTGCGACGCAAGATATGCGAAGATAGCATCACCTGTAGAGGATGAGAATGTCCTTGGCGACCTTAACATACTTGCTTATCTGGTGGACAATGACCAGGATCCTGTGCAGTGGGCGGTAAGGAAAGATAGCTGCGCCGCAGCCACTAATACAGTGATTGGCAATGTGGATGGCAAGAGCACAGCTTTCAGCTGGACTTATGATGCTGACGCTGATCTCCACACATTCTCAGCAACAGTCAACACCTGCGATTGGGAACCCGGAACCTACTATCACTGCTTCGTATTCAATCCAACAGAGGATAGCGGAGAGTCTGATATCAGGCTGGCAAGAACATTCCACATCATGGATTGTGATGTTGATGATGACGGCTATACCTATGTGAATGACTGCGATGACAATGATGCAGCAGTCTACCCTGGCGCGCCTGAGATCTGCGACGGCAAAGACAATGACTGTGATGCAGAGACTCCTGTGGATGAGATTGACGCAGACGGCGACAATGTCAATGACTGTGGTGTAGACAAGTGCCTTGAGACTGTCTATGATGACCACTGGTTCACATATGATACACCCCTGGGCGTCAACAGATGGGCTTATACGGCAAATGGATGGGCAACAAATGCGCCTGCTGTGAAGGGAAAAACTGTTGGGCCAAAGGCCACATTCAGCATCGAAGACACCTATGGATGCAGCTGCACACAGATCCTTGACGAGATAAAGGAGATTGTCGGAGAGGACCTTGAGGGCCACTATAAGTATGGCTGCAGCAAGAGCATACTTGAGGACTGGATCTCAGGAGACTATTATGTAGGGCCCA
>CAYLII010000066.1:0-6383 GCA_964383645.1 uncultured Methanosarcinales archaeon | reverse complement strand
TTCATGAAGGCTGCTCTTGACGAGGCCAAGATGGGTGTAAGGAATAACCACGGCGGGCCGTTTGGCGCAGTTATTGTAAAAGGGGAAAAAATCATTGCAAAGTCCCATAATTCTGTGCTGTCTGAGAATGATCCCACATGCCATGCCGAGATAGGGGCAATCAGGCTGGCCGCAAAAAAGCTGAAAAACTTTGACCTCTCTGGCTGCGAGCTATACACGAGCTGCGAGCCATGCCCTATGTGCCTTGCTGCGATCTACTGGGCCAGGATTGACAGGATGTATTACGGCTGCACAAGGCATGATGCAAAGAAGATAGGCTTTGATGACAAGAGATTCTATGATATTATCTGCGGGAGGACTGCAAAAGGAAAGATACCTTCCACCAAGGTTGACAGGAAAGAGTGCCTTGAGGCCTTTGGGATGTGGAGCAAGAAGAAGGACAGGACAGAGTATTGAGCGGGCCTATTTATGGCGCGCTGCTTTTTCCTATTTTCTTATTGGTTTTTCGCCCAGGTCCTGGCTGAATCTAAGCAGATACCCATCAGGGTCCATCACAAGGAATTCCCTGCAGCCGAGAAGTTTTGTTCCTTTCCTGTACCAGTTGTCTTTAGGCGGAGCAAACAAAGGATGCCTGCTTTTTTTGAGCGAGGCTATGAGCTTTGAGATGTCTTTTGCCTCTATCTGCAGATTTATCCCCCTACCGAAGGGATACTGGAGCCTGCCTACAGACCAGTTGGAATTTATGGATTCTATCATAATCTGGCTGCCCTCAAAAGAGAGAAATGCAAATCCTGACTCAGGCCTCTCATATTCTACCTTAAAGCCCAAAGTTTTTACGTAGAATGCCATGCTCTTCTTCAGGCTGGATACGCTCAGCTCAGGAATAAGCTTGTTGAATCTCATAACTCTATTTTTCCTGCTTTAGTTTATAAGATTTGCGCACTATATGAAGTAATATTCCAAAACAGAAACATTAAAAACTGCCCTCGGATAAGCTATAGTATATGGCTAAACAGAGCGCTAAGGAAGGCAAGCCCCTACTGGAGATAAAGAAACTCACAGTTGATGTGGAAAAGGGCAAGAATATCATCAGCGGGCTTGACTTCAGCATGGAAGCTGGAGAGGTCTATATACTGTTCGGCCCTAACGGAAGCGGCAAGAGCACGCTTATGCTCTCAATTGCAGGCATAAACAAGGCAAAGGCAGGAAAGATCCTGTTCTTGGGCAAAGACATCACTAAACTTTCTGTGGATAAAAGGGCAAAGCTTGGGATAAGGACTGCTTTTCAGCTCCCGCCTGATATTGTGGGCGTAAAGCTTAGGGATATCCTGAAGATCTGCCTTGGCAAGGGCGAGAAAGAGGATTTGACCTCTGC
This sequence comes from uncultured Methanosarcinales archaeon, assembly GCA_964383645.1. Classification (GTDB taxonomy): domain Archaea; phylum Nanobdellota; class Nanobdellia; order Woesearchaeales; family JAGVZT01; genus CAYLII01. The sequence continues at coordinate 5,008 of CAYLII010000066.1, read as the reverse complement.
AGAGCTCTCGATGGTGGACAGGTTCAGGCTAACCGAGTTTCTTGACAGGGACATGAATGTGAATTTCTCTGGCGGAGAGAAGAAGCGGGCTGAGATATTACAGCTACTCTTGATGAGGCCAAAGCTTATGCTTATAGACGAGCCTGATTCAGGGGTGGACATACAGACCTTGGAGTTTCTCGGAAGAGAGATTGACAGCTATGTCAAGAAGAGCGGGGCCTCTGCACTCATTGTCACGCATCACGGTACTATATTGAATCACATTGACGCGAGGAGGGCTTGCGTTCTTCTGAACAAGGAGGTTTTCTGCTACGGGAACCCCAAGAATGTTATAAGGGATATCAAACTGAGAGGTTATGAGGGCTGCAGAAGATGCAGATGCCCTGTGAAATATGGCAAAGGCAAATGCGATAGATAAGAGGATGGAATCAGTGGGCATGGCGCAGGACAGTGAGAGGTCTGCGACATATATGCTGGACACTGCAAGCATGAGATACAAGAGCATAAATGCCGCATTCAAGGGCAAGCTTGAGATTCTTGACACAAAGGAAGCCGTTGCTAAATACCCTTGGGTGAAGGATTATTTCTGGAAGGCAGTAAGCAAAGACAAGGATGACTTCACAAAGAGGACTGATGATGCATATGATGGGGGCTATTTCATAAGGATATTCAAGGGCGCAAAAGTTGACCTGCCCCTACAGAGCTGCATGATGATCTCAAAGCACGGCTATGAGCAGAGGGTGCACAACATTATCATATCCGAAGAGGGCTCTGAGGCAAATATAATATCAGGCTGCATGCTGCACACTGACGCCCACGGCTCGAGCCATGTGGGGATAAGCGAGTTCTTCATCAAGGAGGGCGCTAAGCTTAATTTCACCATGGTGCACAACTGGAATGAGAGCACTTTTGTGAGGCCAAGGAGCGCTGCGGTCGTGGAAAAGGATGCCACATTCATATCAAATTACGTCCAGCTAAACCCTGTCAAGGATCTCCAGATGTATCCTGTTGCAACGCTTGAGGCGAATGCAAGAGTGAGCTTCAACAGCCTGATTGTTGGCAAGGGGGATTCGCTTATTGACATTGGCTCAAAAGCAGTCCTGAAGGGAGCGGGCTCTAGGGCCGAGATGATATCCAGAATTATCGCAAGGGACAATTCAAGGGTGATATCCAGGGGCCTTATAGAAGGAAAGGCAAAATCCCGGGGGCACCTTGAATGCAAAGGGATAATTGCGGGCAAGAGCTCGAAGATACATGCCATACCTGAGCTGCTTGCAGAGAGCGATGAGGCTGAGCTTTCTCATGAGGCTTCGCTTGGGAAGATTGCTGACAAGGAGATAAATTACCTCATGTCCAGGGGGCTTAGCGAGGATGAGGCTGTATCCACCATCATAAGGGGTTTTATGGATGTGGGCATATTCGGGCTTCCTGAAGAGCTTGCTGCATCAATAAAGAGGATGATGGCAAGCGCCTCCAAAGGCATGTAAGTGGATTTGCCAAAAGATTATTTCCCTTATTGATAAGAATCTTAGGTCTATTTCCTTATTTCTTGAATCCCAGAGTATTTATATAGAAGTCAAGGCTATTGTTAAGGCTAGCAACTGCGAGTTTAGGGATAAGCCTGTTGTATTTAATAGGCCTAATCATATTGCAGAGGATTAATGATTATTTTGGTTGGGTATAACAGAAAAATATTTTAATGAAATGGGGGTATAAGAGGAATATGGAACAGAAAGTGATGGTTATAACTGGCGCTTATAGCGGACTTGGGGCAGCGATTGCTAAGGAAGCCCACAAGAGAGGCTATAAGCTGGTGCTTGGAGGAAAGGATGAGGAAAAGCTTCAGGCTTTCTGCAATGAGCTTGGAGATACAGGTGATGTTGTGGGCGTAGCCTGCGATGTGAGCCAGCAGATGGACTGCTTTACTCTTATTGATGGGGCGGTTAAGGCTTTTGGCAGGGTAGATATCCTCATAAACAACGCTGGCGTGCTAAAGAACTCTCCAATAAACAAGATAACGCCTGACGAATTATGGGATACATTTGAGGTGAATGTGTTTGGAGCCATATTCTGCAGCCAGGCTGCACTCAATGTGATGAGGAAGCAGAACAGCGGCATAATCCTTACTATAGGCTCATCCACCATAATCGATTACAAGGTGAATCATATCTCTTATGGGGCCTCAAAGTCTGCGGTGGCAGGCTTCATAGGCAACTTAAGGAAGGAGTTAGAGGGCACAGGTATTGTCGCATGCATGTTCTCGCCAGGCGGAATTAGGACTAATCTTTTTAGGGATACTCCTGACAAGGACCTGAGTGAATTCATGGAGCCATCATTTGTGGCTGGGAAGATTCTCGGGTATATAGAGAGCCCGATTAAGGAATGGCATGTTGTGCTGAGAAGGCCTTCTGCCCAGAAATAGGGTATGACTGAGGAATATAAGGCTTCTCTTAATTTTGGGTTTATGGCATTTCCGGGTCGTGGCCGAGAGAAGCTATGGTGCATATCATCTGCACCTCTATGTTGTAACTCTTGAGCTTTTTTACCAGTTCATCGCTGGCTGCTCCGGGGTTTAGGATAACCATCTCTATTCCACTGTCCCTGAGCTGCTCGGGTATTTTGTTCCTAAGCGAAACATGCGGGCTGAGGTAGAGAGATACAAAATCAATCTTGCCTTCAACCTCGCCAACAGATGCATATGCCCTGCGGCCCTCAACACTCTCCTCTTTGGGGTTTATGGGGTATACATTGTATCCCTCTGCGGCAAATGCCCTCACTGCCTTGTTGGAGTATCTTTTCCTGTCAGAAGAGGCCCCTATTATCGCCACATTAGGCCCGTATTTTTCCTTGAATGACATGTCTTATTCGCCTTGCTATCTATATAGTGTAATTATGTTAAGGTATTTATGCTGTTTCTCCTGCGCCCGGATTAATATTCTATGCCCCTTCTTGCTGAGATTCCCTTGTTGTAGGGATGCTTTACAGGCTCAATCTTGCTCACATAGTCAGCTATCTCAACAAGCTCTTTGGGAGCGTCCCTTCCGGTGAAGACCAGCTCTGTGCCGGGGTATCTTGACTTGGCTAGCTCGACAACATCCTCTACCCTCAAAAGCCCTGTGTTTATGGCTCCGCAAATCTCGTCAAGTATCACAAGATCATAATCCCCTGATGCGACTGTCTTTCTTGCAAAAGAGAGCCCTTTTTGTGTGTCCTGCTTTTCTGCCTCGTTTATGGTAAAGCATGCCCTGCACTCGCCGCAGAAGCTCACGCCCCTTATCATGGTCTTTCCGTTTGTGGATTTTGATCTGGCTTCCTGCTGAGAGAAGCCGTCAAGCTTTAGCTGGGTGTCCATCTTTATGCATTCTTTTCCGAACTGGAATATTTCCAGGCCTTCAAGGTTTGAGTGGGCTGTGATGTACTCTCCTGTGTATTTGCCCCCCTTGAGGAACTGGATCATGCAGGCTTTAAAGCCCTGGCCTATCGCCCTCATGGCCAACCCTAAGGAAGCTGTTGTCTTGCCCTTGCCATAGCCTGTGTAGATGTGCACGAGACCTAATTCCATGGCAGTGGGTGATAAAGGGCTTTTTTCATCCATTTTTGATTGCCTTCAGCAGCTCGGACAGGTCTGGGATGTGGGCTTTGGCTTGTTGACTGATTCGATGTTCAGAACCTGCTCCTCCCTGCTCCTGTCCCTGTAGATTGTTATGCCCCTGCAGCCGAGCTTGTAGGCAAGCTTATAGACCTGCTCAACGTCCTGGATTGTGGCGTTGCTTGAGAAATTCACGGTCTTGCTTACCGCATTATCAGTGTATTTCTGGGTAGCTGCCTGCATCCTGACGTGCCATTCTGGCGTGATGTCGTGGGCTGTGACAAATACATTCCTCACCTTCTCGGGTATCTCCTCTATATGCTGGATAGTGCCCATCTTTGCCACTTTTTTCATTAGCTCAGTGGTATAGAATCCCTCTTTTCTTGCGACTTCCTCAAAGATGGGATTTACCATCAAGAGCTCGCTTCCGTCCATCACGTACTTGATGAATGATATGGCGAATAGAGGCTCAATGCCGGATGATGCATTGCATATCATGCTGATAGTGCCTGTGGGTGCGACTGTTGTGATTGTGGCGTTCCTCAGCTTCATGCCTTTCTCGAAGTAGATGCTCTTTTCGTAGTTGGGAAACGGGCCTCTTATTTCAGCAAGCTCCATGGACATCTTCCTGCCCTCATCCCTTATGAATGCCATCACTTTCTCGCCAAGCGCGAGCCCTTCCTCGGAGTTATAGGGTATGCCAAGCATTATGAGCATGTCTGCTAGGCCCATCACGCCAAGGCCTATCTTTCGGTTGGCAAGTGTCATCTGCTCTATCTCTTTTGCAGGGAACTTGTTCATGTCTATGACATTATCGAGGAAATGGACTGCGGTCCTTATTACTCTCCTGAGCTTCTGCCAGTCTACCTCCGTGGTGCCATCGTCTTTGTCCTTGAGCACTTTCGCCAGATTGATTGAGCCGAGGTTACATGACTCATATGCGAGGAGTGGCTGCTCTCCGCAGGGGTTGGTGGATTCTATCCTGCCTACCTTTGGTGTGGGATTGCCCTCGTTCATCTTGTCTATGAATACCACACCCGGCTCTCCGTTCTTCCATGCCATGGTGATTATGAGGTTGAACACCTGCCTTGCGTCAATGGTGTTTACAATCTCACCTGTTCTCGGGTTCAGGAGGTTGTAGGTGCCTCCCTTCTCGACTGCATCCATGAATACGTCTGTTATGGCTACAGAGATGTTGAAGTTGTTTAGGGCGTCAGACTTCTCTTTTGAGGTTATGAAGTCCATTATGTCAGGGTGGTCTACTCTAAGGATTCCCATGTTGGCCCCCCTTCTCTTTCCACCCTGCTTGATTACCTCTGTGGCGGCATTGTAGATGCTCATGAATGAGATAGGCCCTGATGCCACGCCCATTGTTGATTTCACAATGTCTCCCCTCTGCCTTAGGTTTGAGAATGAGAA
>CAYLII010000065.1:0-6576 GCA_964383645.1 uncultured Methanosarcinales archaeon | reverse complement strand
CCTTCATCTTGATTGAATCTGCATATTGCAAAGCCTCTCTGCATAATTTCACCTTGACTGCCTATTTATGCCAGTTATTTTTGTTTAAAAGAATCTACCTATTTTAAGTATTTATTTTTTATTACTATTTATAAAAAAGGACCCATATTTTCCGGAACATATGAAGATTTTGCATTTATCAGCACTAAAAGAATAAAAGGATATGAATCCCAAAATTAGTTTATGTTTATTGAAATATTAATTGCCCTTACAGTGGGTGTATTATTCGGCATCTTCACAGGCCTCTGCCCGGGAGTGCACATAAACCTTGTTTCTGTCATAATGCTGAGCATCTCCCCTGCCCTGCTCAGGCACACAACCCCTATGGCGCTGTGCGTATTCATAATAGCAATGGCAATAACCCACACTTTTCTGGATACTATCCCCTCAATTTTTCTTGGCGCACCTGACTCTGTGGATGCCCTGAATGTGCTGCCAGGGCACAGGATGCTTCTTGAGGGCAAGGGCTTTGAAGCAGTAAAGATAACTATCATAGGAAGCTATTTCTGCCTGCTCCTGGGCCTGCTGGCAACCCCTCTCCTGATAGTGGCTGCTCCTGCAGCCTCTGAATTCCTTGGGCAGTATATAGGCTATATCCTGCTTGCTGTAGTCATATTCATGGTGCTAAAGGACAAATCCATGGAGAAGAGGATTTGGAACATCATGGTGTTTCTTATCTCTGGAACTTTTGGCGTGCTTGTCTTTAGCATACCTAATTTTAAGGACCCCTTGTTCCCCATGCTTTCAGGCCTGTTCGGCATAAGCGGCCTCCTGCTCTCATTGTCAGAGGCGTCAAGGGTGCCGAGGCAGGTAGAGACAGACTCCATCAGGATTCCCTTTAAGAACCAGGCCAAGGCAATGCTCTCAGGTGTGTTCTCCGGCTCGCTCACGGGGATTTTCCCTGGGCTTGGTGCAGCCCAGGCTGCGATACTTGCGATGCAGATCTCTGGAAACATAGGCACCCATGCATTCATGATGCTTGTAGGGGGAATAGGCACTGTTGCCTCGCTGTTCTCTCTTGTCACGCTCTACACAATAGACAAGGCAAGGGATGGGGCAATAGTTGTGGTATCGAAAATAATTGGCACCCTCTCCACACCGAAATTCATGGCGCTGCTCGCTACAGCGCTTGCCGCAGGAGGAATTGCAGTCTGGCTCACAATGAGGCTTTCTAGGCTTTTCACAAAGCTGATAAGCGTTGTAAACTACAAGCTTCTCTCAATAGGCATAATTGCCCTGGTGACCTGCCTGGTGTTCTATTTCACCTCTTTCATTGGCCTGTTTATCCTCTCAATAAGCACAGCAATAGGATTGATAGCACCTTTAAAGAAAGTTGGGAGAAACAATGCGATGGGCTGCCTGCTGCTGCCGGTGATAATGTATTTTATCCTATAGCACTTGATTTTATCCACTACGACCTGTCTGTTTTCTGGATTTTTCCACCCTCTTCGGGCTCATCATAATCCCTTATCTCCACAAAATCATCAAAATTGACAAGTTCCGCACCCAGCGCAAGGCCGCAGAGGTCAGAATACCTCTCCCCAGAAGGCATCTCAATCACACAGGATTTGACAAGCTCTGCAGCCACCTCATGGCGCTTTTCAACCTCAGGAAGCTTGTTGCCTGTTTCGGGAAACAGCCTGCATATGTCAAACCTGTCCTCGTAGATTATGCATTCTCTGCAGCCCTTTGCATCATTTGCATCCTTTCCTTCTTTTAGAAAGGGGCATTCTGTGCATGGCAGCAGCCAGTCAAAGACTATTGTAAGCTTTCTTTTTGCGTCATAGAGCGCCTTCTTTGGTCTAAGCTCTATCCTGATGCCTTTTGCAGTTGAGAGGGCCTGAAACTTTTGGTATTCATAGCTCTGTATGTCCAGCCCCGGGGTCGAAAGCCCGTAGGGATATATGAAGCCAGTCTGCCTGAATATCGCAGAGAGTATGGCTTCTTCTTCTGCAGGAGAAAGTGACTTTGGAGCCTCAAATCTGCAGCATTCTCCGCACCGCGTGCAGAAACCGGGCCTTTTTTCACAAGCAAATTTTGCCATGATAATAAGCGAGCATGCACCGGATTATAAATATTTGGATAGGGGAGGATTGAATCTTGAGCAAAATCATTAATGAATAGGGCCAGGTATAATAGAGGCATAATATAATGGGTAATAGAGGTGGTGAAAAGATAGAAAAAAAGCAGGGATGTAACCCCTAAATGGCAAAAAAACTAAAAGGATTTTAAAAAAATAAGAACATGGCGCTAGTAGTAATAATAATACTCGCCGCCCTTGTCATCATCTGAAGGCACCTCATCTGCAGGTTCGGAATAGTCTGCCTCCTCCTCAAAATCGAGAGAGACATCAGATTTTTTCTTGGACTTTTTGTCTTCAAACTCTTCTTCCTGGGACTCTTTTGGAGAGTGGACCCTCTCTTTCTTTGACTCTGGCTTTTGTTCCTTCGGCTTCTTTGCCTGAGATTTCTTGGCCTTGGGCTTCTTGTCTTTTTTAGGCTTTGGGGTGGGATGCTCTTTATCTGGCTTTGGCTCTGACGGTTTTACCTCTTTGGATTTTTCTGCAGTCTGCTTTTTGGGCTTGGTTTCCTTGGGCTTGACAGCCACTTCTTTGTTCTGCGCTGGCTTTTTCTGCCTGGGCTTCCCAGACTTGGGCTTGCGGGCTTTTTTTGGGGCTTTCTCTGCCTTGGCAGGCTTCTGCTCCACGCCAAGCACCTCATAAAGATGTTCTTCTGTGACCTGCTCCTCATTGTTGTCGACTGCGTATCGCACCACATCCTCAAGGTTCTCAAGCATCAGCCTAGGGTTGTTGGATGAGTGCCTGAACACAAGCTTGATTATCCTGTCGTCAATAAGCTTCAGGTTTCCTATCCTCTCTCTGACGAGCTGGACAACCTCGTTCTCGGTAAGCTCTGTCAGCTTGATGACATTGTTTACCATGAGCTTCCTCAGCTCTATCGAGAAACTTATCTTGTCGAAATCCGGGCCAAAGAACACTATTGATTTGATGTTTCCGTCCTTGTAGTATTTCAGCAGGTCCTTCTGGTCTGTCTGGGATACCCTCTCTACCTCATCCAGCAGGAGGATAAGGTCTGAGGGCATCGAGCCCAAAAGCCTTGCCAAAGCCCCTTTAGAGCCTTTGAGTATGCCATGCGTATTTATGGTCTCTTCAGCGCGGTTGCAGTTATAATAGGCAACTTTCTTCCGGCCTCCGAACTGGGCAATTATGTGTTTGAGTATGCTGGTTTTTCCAAACCCGTACTCGCCCTCGATGAAAAGTATCTTGGCCTCGTCTATTTTCTTTAGTATCTCAGAAAGGTCATAGCCAACTATCTCCGAGCTGAATGCGCCCGGCTTTATGCTGAACGGATTGCTGCTGAACCCTAGCTCCTTGTACCACACCATTTTACACCAACCTCAAATCGTCTTTTGTGAGCTTATCTTTCTTGGAATCAACTGCCTTTGCAAATAGCGCATCCAGGTTCTCCAGCATAATCTTCGGATTCCTAGCGGACCTTACAAAAAGCGCCTCTATTAGCTCATCTGAAATCATCTCGCTGTTTCCTATCCTGTTCCGGACAAGGCCTACTGCCTGATATGGCTCAAGCTCCCTTAACTTTATCACCCTCCTGCCTATCCTGTCCCTGAGACTCTTAGAGAACTTGACATCCTCATAATTTGTGCCTGTGAAGACTGCTGACAGGATATAGCCCTCGTCAAAGAAGAACTTGATTCTCTCCATGTTGCGCCGGGAGAGCTCCGAGATATTGTCTAGCAGAAGAATCATGTTCTTAGGCTTTTTCTTAAACAACCTTCCTGCAAGCCCGAACCTTTTTGTGAGGAGCTCTTCGATGTTTAGATCCTTCTCAAGCTTCTCGCAGTCCACATATATCACCCTGCCCTTGCCCCTGTGCTTCCTGATTATGTTCCACAGAAGTGAGGTCTTACCATGGCCCTCCTTGGCCTCGATAAACACCATCGCGCCTGAGGATACCCTGTATAGCAGCTCGTCCATAACCTCTTCAACTCCCACCATCTTGGTTGAGAACCTCGTGGGGTTCGTATCAAAGGGATTCTCGTCAAAATCAAGCTCTTCAAACCATTCCATTTAAATCACCACTGGTCCTGGGCCCTTTCCCTGTATTCGCGGGCCTTTTCATAATGCTCTCTGGCCTCCTCATCATCCCCCCTCTCATGGGCTTCCTCACCCTTGAGGTGATGGGCTCTCGCCTTCTTCATGTTGTTCGCCCTGGTGTTCCTGAAATTACGGTTCCAGACAATGAAGATTATGATAAGGATAACCAGCACGATTATTATTTTCACAGCAAGGCCCAGGCCAATAAGCCAGTGCCACGCGTTGGATGCAGCAGAGGGGTAATCCCTTGTCACTAACCATCTGCCTGCGGATTTTGCTTTTGCATAAGCTGTTGTCAGAATATTGCTCTCTGGGGTGCAGACTCCTTCGCTGGAAGCTGCCTCTGCAGATTCCTGGGCAGATGGCGTGCCGGGCTGCTCTTCAGCAGGCACAGGCGTGTCTGATCCCACAACAACTACACTTTCATTAGCCTGCCCCTGGACAAAGGCTGTGCTTAAAGCAACAAGGATTAAGATAACTGCTATCACGATTCCTTTTTTCACTTTTGAATCCCCTCTCTTGGCGTTTTATTATGGATAACCCATATATTAATCTTTTGGTGGTTTATTACTTTGTAATCATTGAAAATTACCACCACTTAAAAATGAAAAATAGATGCCCAGTAGTAAAAGACATCTTCTTGAAATCCCAAGATATATCTCTTCGCAAAGCCAACTGATTTTTGACACAAAGATTTTTAAAATACTAAAACCCTTCCTACAGGATTTAAGACAGGGAGTAAAAAACAATGGAAGAGAATCACCTTATTGCAGAGAGGAAGAGGAAGCTTGAGGAGCTAAAGAAGGCAGGCATCAACCCGTTCGCATATCACTATGATAAGAGAGAGAGCTCTCTGGAGATTACCTCTGCTTACGAGAAGTTTGAGGGAAAAGAAGTTAGTGTCGCTGGAAGACTTGTCTCGATGAGGGACATGGGCAAGATATGCTTTGCGCATATCCAGGACTCTTCAGGAAAGCTCCAGCTCTATTTCTCCAAGGAGGAGCTAAAAGAAGCCTATTCTCTCCTTAAGCTAATCGACATGGGCGACATAATAGGGACTAAGGGAAAGGTTTTCAAGACAAAGACTGGGGAGACAACAGTCCATGTGGTAACTTTCGAGCTTCTCACAAAATCGCTACGGCCCCTGCCTGAGAAATGGCATGGCCTAAAGGATCCTGAGGCAAGATACAGGCAGAGGTATGTTGATTTCATAGTAAATCCTGATGTGAAGGAAGTCTTTCACAAGAGGGCAAAGATATACAAGGCAATCAGGGGCTTTCTTGACAGCAGGGATTTTATTGAGGTGAATACGCCAATCCTCCAGTCCCAGTACGGCGGCGCTAATGCAAGGCCCTTTGTCACCAAGATCAATGCCTGGGACATGAAGATGTACCTCAGGATTGCATACGAGCTCCATCTAAAGAGGCTCATAGTTGGCGGGTTTGAGAAGATATATGACCTATCATCCTGCTTCAGGAACGAGGGGGTTGACAAGACGCATAACCCTGAGTTTGCCATGATGGAGATACAATTGGCTTATGCAGACTATGATGATATGATGAGGCTTACAGAAGAGCTCTTTGAGCATGTCGCAAAAGAGGTGCTTGGAACAACAACCATTGAATATGATGGCAAGAAGATTGAGTTCAAGGCGCCTTGGAAGAGGCTCACGATGGCGGATGCCATCAGGGAGTTCATAGGGCTTGATGTGGAGAAGATGTCTGCTGATGAGCTGAGGGCTGAGGCAAGGCAGCGCCAGCTTGATGTGGATGAAAATACACAGTGGGGCCTGATTGTCAACAAGCTTTTCGAGCTATGCGAGCCTAAGCTGATACAGCCGACGTTCATAATGGACCCTCCTATAGAGACCTGTCCGCTCGCAAAGCCCCACAGAAAAGATTCAAGATTTATCGAGAGGTTTGAGCCTTTCGTAAACGGCTGGGAGATGGGAAACGGCTATTCAGAGCTGACTGACCCTCTGCTCCAGAGAAAAGAGTTTGAGGAGCAGGTGGCTAGGGGAAGGGGCGGAGACGAGGAAGCGCACCCCATGGATGAGGATTATGTCAAGGCGCTGGAGTTCGGGCTGCCGCCCAATGCAGGGCTGGGCCTGGGCATTGACAGGATGGTGATTCTTCTTACAGGCGCAGAATCTATTAGGGATGTAACATTGTTTCCCATCATGAGAAACCTGGAGCAGAAAGATAACGGGAAAAAAGAGACTGCTGAAAAAAAGTAGGATGATATTTCCAGCTACTTTGCAGGCTCTGCCTTGTCATCTATGTGGTGTTTTGAGAGCTCCTGGTGGATTTTTACGATTTTCTTGAAGTAGTCTTTTTTCTTTTCTTTGGGAAGCCTGGTGTAGAGCTCATTAAGATGGACATAGATAAGCCTCACTTTCTGGA
>CAYLII010000064.1:0-6727 GCA_964383645.1 uncultured Methanosarcinales archaeon | reverse complement strand
CCTATATTTAAATCTTATGCAGATATTCGAATATTTATATTATATATATTATATTAGGATTAAATCTATATCCTGTCCAAGATTACTCCAGAGTAACAATTAATCAAAACACAAGGTGGTGAATATGTCAGGTTATGAATTAAGCAAGACTGGAAATTTTTTTAGAATAATGGGACTCGTAGGAGGAATGCTGGGCGGAAGCATGATAGGCAATTATATCGGAACTCCGAACGTGAAAGGAGCAGAACTAATCTCCCAGCAGGCTGCAATCATCCAGGACTATTCAGGCCCATCGCCTGAAGAGGCCCTAGACAAGATGCTAGAAACCCTAAACGCAGTTGAGATAGTAAACCCCCAATATAAGGAAGACATCAACGGGCTTGAGGTACAGGTGGAGAGCATCCGGAATCAGATACCCGCTCTTGACGAGAGCGAGGTGGCATATGCGATGGACTCCCTCGGCTCGACGCTGGAGACCTATGCAGACGATCACTACAGGAATCCAGCTGTTTTGAGAGGCGGTCTCCTGAGCCTAACATTTGGCGCAGGCTCAATGATATTGGGAGTATACCTGAAGGACTGCTGATCATTTTTTCATTTTTAGTTATTGAAAATCTCGCCTGAGCGAGATACCTAGCAAGAATACCAATAAAACAACAAAGGAGAGATGAAAAATGTCAAGCAAAAGTAGCGCATTCATTTCAGTATTGTGCGGCTGTTCAGCAGCCCTATGTCTGGGCACATATTTCGGAACGCCCCAGCTCGAAAATGTGAAGCTGATAAAAAACGAGGCTGCCTATGTCCAGGAATACAATGGAAAAAGCCCGGCAGAGGCGCTTGAGCATGCGCTTGAGAGCATAGAGGCAGTAAGGATAAGCAATCCAGACTATCAAGAGGACATAATGGGGCTCGAGGACGAGATCATGCAGTATCAGTCTGCCCTTGAGGAAACAGATAACGAGATAATCTATCCTCTTGTGCTGGATGCTGCCTCAGACAGTATGGCATTGTTCGCTTACGCGCACACAAAATCACAGCCAGCCCTTGTATTAGGGCTTGCCAACTTAGGCATTAGCGGCCTATTAGGCACGATAGCAATTGTGGAACCCAAATACAAATCATAAAACCGCAAGGAGAGATGAAAGATGTCAAAAGGATTTAGTGGTGGAATATCAATCTTAGCAGGTCTAATAGGAGCATATACACTGGCAGGATATATGTGCCAGCCTCATCTTGAAAGCATGGATGTTGTTAAGGGCGAGGCTGCATATGTGGAGCAATACAACGGCCCAAAACCTGCCGAAGCCCTGGAGCACTCTCTTGAGACACTAAACATCATAAGGGAATCAAATCCCAATTACGAAGAGGATTTCCAGGCCTTAGAGTCCGAGATCAGGCAATACCAAGGCGCGCTCAGCGGAATAGACAATGAGCTGCTCTATTCTCCTGTCCTAGACGATGTCTCGAGCAGGCTTGAGACATTCGCTGACGAGCACACAAAGGACGGCTGGCTTTTGTTATTGGGAAGCGGAGCCTGCGTGGCCTCCATATTGAATGGAGTCGATGCGTTGAAGGAGTACAACTAATCATTTTTGTGTTTTCCCCTCTCGCCCGAGCGAGATATTCAACAAGAGAATTCATAAAACAACAAAGGAGAGATGAAAGATGTCAAATATGTCAACTAACTTAAAAGGAGCATTTTTGTTAGCGTCCGGAGTGTCTTCAGCCTTATTTTTTATTGGCTATATGAGCCAGCCAGTGCTGGACAACATATCCATAATAAAAGATGAGGCCAAGATTGTCCAGGAATATAATGGAGATAGCCCAACAGAGGCGCTTGACCAAGCCATGGAGAAGGTAGATCTTGTAAAAATGTCAAATCCAGGAAGCGAGCAGGACTTCAAGGTTCTGGAAGACAGGATAATGCAGTACCGGCCCATACTGGATAATAAAGATAAGGCTGTACTCTATCAGCCTGTGCTTGATATTGTGTCAGGCGACCTGGAGAAATTTGCCAAGGCGAACTCAAAAAACAATACATTCCTTGCCCTGGGAATAGGGTCTGCTGCACTAAGCGTATTTACAGGATACAAGATGGCACAAGAGGGAGTGCTCTACTGATACCCTAATCCAGCCATAATCCTTTTTTTTATTCCTTATATTCTGTATTTATTATATCTATGCTATATTACACTATACTATTACTATACTATTTTCTAAGCTCATTTCCCAAGCGAAACTTTTTTAAAGCTCATGCCAATATATCTTGTCAATAAAGAGAGGATAGCATAAATAAAGCATCATCAAAAGAGAGGTAATCATGGCAAACTGGTTTAATGGTTTCTTTAGCAAGCTGCTTTCAACTTTCTTAGGTAAGAGGGGAAAGCTAAAGCTAGGGCTCTACGGCCCACCAAACGGCGGAAAGACCACTCTTGCAAACGTGATATGCAAGGACTGGCTGGGCGAGGAGCTCGGAAGCGTCTCAAGCGTGGCCCACGAGACAAGGGAGATCCAGATAAAAGAAGAGGTCCACATCACATCTGGCGGAAAAGAGCTCTCCTTTAACATTATAGACACGCCAGGCATAGCAACAAAGATAGACTATGAGGACTTTATGAAGGCTGGGATGAAGGAAAAAGAGGCAAAAAAAAGGGCAAAAGAAGCCACAAAGGGCGTGATAGACGCCATAAAATGGCTCGACCAGGTTGACATAGTGATGGTCGTGCTTGACGCAACCCAAAACCCCTACACACAAGTCAATATCACGATGATAGGCAACCTCGAGGCGCGAAAGATACCAGTGCTTCTGGTCGCAAACAAGATAGACCTCAAGAGGGCGAGCGTGAAAAAGATAGAATCAGCGTTCCCCCAATACAAAGTGGTTCCCATAAGCGCCAAATACGGCACGAACATGGAGAACTTCTACAAGGAGCTGTTCAAGCTGGCGGGTTAAGATGCTCACAATAAGCTTTTTGCCATACTCGGAAATCTCAAGCCTGGGGCCATACCAGAGGATAAAGAAAATCCTGAACATAGTAAAAGACAGGAAGATACTCATACTAGAGGGAAGGCTCAGGAGAGAAGAAGAGGCCGAGCTCATAAAAGTCACCATGGAAGAGATTGACAAGACCTTCAAGGGAATCGAGCTTGCAGTAATTTACCCAGGCGAGAGCACAGAGAACACCCTCGTCTCAAAGGCGAAGACAGGCATGCTCAACATCCTTCTTGGCGACAGGCAGGGCATGACAATAATAGGCCCGGCCACAATTGTAAAAGAGATAAAGAAGGACCCCAAAAATATCGAGCTTCTTACAATAGACACCAGGAACGGGAACGCAAGGCATGATATTCAACTAAAGAGGGCAAGGCGGCCCTCCAGGTGAAGAGATGCCCCACCAGTGCGTCAGGTGCAACACAATATATCCAGACACAGCTGCCGAGCTGCTCAAGGGCTGCAGCAAGTGCAGCGGAAAGCTATTCTTCTATATCAAGCCTGAGCGCTTAGAGCAGCTCAAGGAGACAACTGTCCAGCTGACAGAAGATGACAAGGTCCAGATAGAGCATGACGTCTATGACCTCTTGGGAACAGACCATGAGGACCTTCCTGTGGTGCTCGACCTTGAATCCATAAGAATTCTAAAGCCAGGCCAGTACGAGCTAGACCTCGTGCACCTTTTCAGGAAGCAGCCCCTTGTCTACAAGCTCGCAGAGGGCAAGTACGTGATAGACCTTCCAGAGATATTCAAGACAGAAGGCCTGAAAAAGAAAAAATGAAACCAACCATCGAGTCTATTCCGCTAATGCCCCTAAAAAAAGACAAGAGGGGAGCGGTCTACGACTGTGATGGCTTTTTCTATGTTGAGAGGAAAAAAGGCAGCGTTACTGCTGACCACATCCATAAGGAAGGCGAGACAATCTATCTTTTGAGGGGCAAAATTGAGGTAACAATAGGTAAGGCCTCTAAAAAAATTGGTTCTCCCGCCAAATTTATGGTTCCCCCAAAGGCATATCACAAAATAGTTGCCCTATCTGATATAATCTTTATCAAAACAGGATATGGCTGAAACGGATTCATAACCCTTATAAATAGAGGCCAATTGTTTTTATGACTAATTTTCACAATTGGTGTGGCTCTTATGACAAAAGAAGAATCCGAATCTAAAAAAGCAATCTCCATTAGCAAACCCAGCCTGCCGAACCTCTCAAGATTAGGAGACTCAAGACTGCTTAGGGCAATATTCAGCCCTAAAACCCTAGTCTTCCTGCTTCTCATACTAATCCCCATAATAATCACTCTGGGGGTTAGGCTCCAGCCAATTGAGCTCAGGATGACTGAGGACTGGGCCAGAAACACAGTCTATTCTAACATCAGAAGCCAGGTGCAGACCGGGATAAACCAGCAGTACCCCGCATTATCCGAGGACAAGAGGCAGGCCCTTGTTGATGAGCAGCTCAGCCAGGTGATGAAAGAGCAGGCAGAGCTGATAGAGAGCCAGATAGCAGACCTTGCCCTCTATTACAGGCAGGCGTTCCAATACACTGAAAACAATCACACATACACTTACCTGGGTGATCTTGATTCCTATTACTACCTGCGCCAGGCAAGAAACTACATGGAGAACGGCGACATCTGCGACAAGGTGGAAGATGGCGAGTGCATTGATGATCACATGTTCGCCCCGCTCGGGACACAGATGGAGCGCACCCTCCACCCTTATGCCATAGTCTACACCCACAAGATACTTCATTTCTTCAACGAGAAAATAAACCTGATGTATGCATCATTCTATCTTCCCACAATAATAGCTGTGCTTGTCTCAATCCTGGCATTCCTTGTGGCAAGAAGGATAGCTGGGGATGTCGCGGGATTCTTCGCATCGACATTCATCTCCACAAGCACAATATTCCTCACAAGAACAATTGGCTCTGACACAGACATCTGGAACATATTCTTCCCTGTTCTTGTGCTCTACCTTTTCATAATCACAGTTGAGGCAAAGACGCTTGCAAAAAAGCTAGGCTTTGCCTCTCTACTAGGCCTCGCCTTTGGCGCATACAGCTTTGCCTGGAGCGCATGGTGGTTCAGCTTTGACCTCATGCTTCTAACCTACTGCCTCTTCCTGCTCTACTCAGTGGTCCAGGACCTGCTAGAGCACAAGAAAGACCTTGGAAAAATCCTCTCAAACCAAAAGCTGAGGCATGATGCCATAACCTTTGCGGTGATTTTCATATCCTCTGGAATCTTTGTCACGCTTATCTCAAGCCTTTGGGCTTTCACTTCAGCCCCCCTCCAGCCCTTTGCCATGGTAAGGCTTGATGACGCGGCAAAGGCTGACATCTGGCCAAATGTCTACACGACAGTTGCAGAGCTGAACAATTCCAGCTTGCAGGAGGTCGTAAATACTGTGGGAGGTCGGCTATTCTTTTTCCTCATATGCATGGGAATAATCCTCGCTTTGATAGGAAAAGAGCTCAAGACAAGGGAGCTGACATACATAATGGCCGCTGGAGTCACTTATTTCCTCCTGGTCCAGGACTTTGCGCTTAGCGCAGGAATAATAATCTACCTTGCGATGATGTGCGTACCTTTCGGGATAGCCCTCATTATGGTATTAAAAGACAGGAATGTCGAGATAAAATACGCGATGCTTCTCCTCCTATGGACTCTTGCATCGCTCTATGCAGCAATGAAAGGTGTGAGATTTGTGCTCCTCCTAATACCAATCGCAGGCATAGCTTTTGGCGTGGCAATCGGAAAGCTCCACAGGCTCGCAACCTCTATTCTCAGCAGGCAGATAGGCATTCCCAGGCTGGTTGTTGGAATACTGCTATTCCTGCTCCTCTCAACAATGCTCATCAGTCCTGTCAAGGCAGCTTATTCAGTGGGAAGAAACTTTCTGCCCTCTATAAGCTCGACATGGGCAGACTCGCTCACAGCGATAAGGGACGGCTCCTCTGAGGATGCAATAGTCAATTCCTGGTGGGACTTTGGCCACTGGTTCAAGTACTTCGCTGACAGGAAAGTGACATTCGACGGCGCCAGCCAGAACGTACCCCAGGCCCACTGGATAGGAAAAGCCCTGCTCTCAAGCGATGAGGATGTGTCTGTGGGAATACTTAGGATGCTCGACTGCGGGGCCAACAGGGCATATGATATAATCCATGCTGAGATGGGGCAGGACTCTCTAAAGTCAATAGAACTCATAAATAAGATAATAATCCTAGAAAAGGCAGAAGCAAAAAAAGAGCTCGTCCAGGCGCTGGGCGACGAGAAAAAGGCAGAGGAGATTCTTCTCTACACCCACTGCCAGCCCCCTGAGAATTACTTTATCACATCAGATGACATGGTTGGAAAGGCAGGCGTATGGGCCCATTTCGGAAGCTGGGACTTTGAGAGGGCATACATCTACAACAACATCCAGGGCAGGACAAAAGCTGAGGCAATAAATCTCCTCAGGCAGATGGGATACACAGACAATGAATCTGAGGGCATTTACAGCACAATCATCGGATTCAAAGACCAGGGCGAAGTCAACTACTGGATAGCGCAATGGCCGGGCTACATGACTGATTACGTGCCCTGCTCAACCTCTGGCGAGACCATGGAGTGCAGCTATGGCATTATAGTAAGCCAGAACCAGCAGTACAATGTGGTGGTCCAGTCAGCCACAATAAACCTAACCAACCCGGAATCATCATACATAACAGTGGACTACATCTCAAGGGC
>CAYLII010000063.1:2696-6907 GCA_964383645.1 uncultured Methanosarcinales archaeon | reverse complement strand
ACTTCTTCTTTTATCTCTTCCTTGCCTTTTTCCATCTCCTCGACCTGTTCAGGGTCCCTGTTCAGAAGCAGCCTCTGGAATTCGCCGACATGGGTCTTTTCCTCTTTTGCGATATCAAGCAGTATTTTTTTTATGTTGGCGTCTGTTGCGTAGGAGGCCATCTGCTCGTACATGTTGATTGCGTCAAGCTCTGCAATTATTCCCGCCCGAAGTATCTCCTTATCTATCTTGTCTTTGCTTATCTTGCTTAGGTCTATAGGTATATCAGACATCATTTTTGTTTCGCCTCCTGTTTTTTTTGATAGCGCCGGCCAGTCCTGCCTCCGAAATGGACAGCTCCTCCCTTGATTTTTATGGCTTTTCCCCAAACCAATGCGCCCGCAATTTTTTTCCTTGCAGACGAGACCAGCCTGTGGAATGTTGGCTGGGATATGCCCATGAGTTTTGCACATTCCTCCTGCCCTTTTCCCTCAAGGTCTTTTAGCCTTAATGCCTCGTATTCATCTACCAGAAGCTCTGACTCGCCCAGTTCTGAGAGGGGGACTCCGGCAGGCTTGAAATAGGTCACTCCCGGCTCTGCCATCACTCTTCTGCATATTCTTGGTCTGGGCATTTTAGGTTGTATGAATCAATATTCATATCTTTATTAAATGTTTCTGAACATTTAGAATCTAAAAATAAAAAAGAGAATAAATCTGAAAGAAGGCTTTTTTATTTCCTTCCGCCGTGATAGCCTCTTCCGCCTCCCCTGGGAAGCCCGTCTCCGCATGGTCCAAGGCCTGTTCCTACCTTGGATTCAACTGTCCCTGCTGCCGGAGCTGCCTCTGATTTTTCCTCAAGTCCACCTGCTGGCAAGTCCTGAGAAGATGTTTGGCTTCTGGCTTTGTAGAGTCTGCCTAAAAACTGCCTGGCTCGTCCCCAGTATCCTCTTCCCCTCTGCAGAGGATGGTCTTGCAAAGCTTCCTCATTTTGGCATGGTCCGTATCCGCCACCTGTGCCAGATCCCTGGCCATCTGGCCCTGTTCCGTCATATCTTGGCATTTTATTGCACCTCCAAATATTATGTTTTTAGATATTATGAATATTTATTCATAACTTATATATAAATGTTGGCCGTATTTTTTATAAGGGATAGGTTTAAATAATAATGATTATTGATTAAAAACAGATATTATTTAGTTTTATTATGAATGGGGGCTCGGATATGGAGAAAATCAAATACACAAACCAGAGGGTAGAGATTCTTAATTATCTTAAGGACAATGATAACCACCCTAGTGTTGAGCAGGTCTATGAGGGGGTAAGAAAGAGGCTCACAAGGATTAGCAAAGCTACTGTTTATCAGAATCTGAAATTCCTGGCGGAGAATGGGCTTGTCAAAGAGGTAAATGTCAAAGGTGTCTCCAGGTTTGAGCCAAATATTGGGGCGCACCACCACATGATATGCAGGAAGTGCGGAAAGATTACTGATTTTCAGTCTGATGAGCTTACTGATTATACCCTAGGCATCGCAAAGAGGCTTAAGGGAATGAAGATAGATTCGGCAACGACCAATTTCTATGGTTTGTGCAATAAATGCAACGGAGGTAAATAAGATGGAAGAACATGTAAAAGAGCAGATAACAATGCCTTTGATAGGCGACAGCGCGCCGCATTTCACGGCGAAGACAACAATGGGGGATATCAGATTTCCCGAGGATTACAAGGGTAAGTGGGTGATACTTTTTTCGCACCCCGCGGATTTCACCCCTGTGTGCACAACTGAGTTTATGGCTTTTGCAACGATGCAGGAAGAGTTCAGGAAGCTTAACACTGAACTGATAGGGCTTTCCATTGACAGCATCTACGCCCATATAGCCTGGCTTAGGACTATCAAGGAGAAGATCGAGCTGAAGGGCATGAAGAATGTGGAAGTCAAGTTCCCGGTAATTGAGGACATCAGGATGGATGTGGCCAAAAAGTTTGGCATGGTCCAGCCCAACGCTTCTACAACCCAGGCTGTAAGGGCCGTGTTCATGATTGATGACAAGGCTAAGGTTAGGGCAATTCTTTATTATCCTATGTCCGCAGGAAGGAACATGCAGGAGATAAAGAGGCTTATTATTGCGATGCAGAAGGCGGATGCTGAGGGCATTGCGACACCCGCAAACTGGCAGCCCGGAGATGACGTGATAATTCCTCCTCCTGGCTCATGCGGAGCGGCAAAGGAGAGGGTTGAGTCAAAGGAAGATGGCAAGTACTGCCTTGACTGGTTCCTATGCTTTAGGAAGGACAAGAAGAACTGAACAGTAAGCCTTAATGTTTTATTTTTTCTTTTTTTACTCTATTATTATTCTTTTTCCAGGCGCGAGATTTGCTTGATATAGTGGGCGCCTGTATCGCAGCCTGATATTTCCACTTTTACAATGTCGCCTTTTTCCAGGGCGAAAGCGGCAGATGACGCTTCAGCGGGCGTTCTGCAGGGAAGTGGCTTTTCAGATGGGAGCATTTCCCCTGAGCCATACAGGGCTTTTACTGTCATGTCCTTAAAGCCTATCCTGAGATAACACTCGCCGTCTACTTCGCAGCCCCTGCTATTCTCGACAACCTCGCCGGTGATGAGCCTGTCTTCCTGGAAGTATGACCTGAATGTTGTTGTCCTGGAGAGATTGCAGCCTATAGATAGAGTTAAGGATAGAGTTAAGAGGAAAAATGCCAGCAATATCAAGGGCAATGGTTTCATTGGTAACTTATTAACAGGGGAGTTATTATAATTTTCGGTGGTTTTATTGGCGCTATAGGCGCTATGGGCTCTAGGATTATCAGAATTATCTTTTCCATGGCCAGGCGACGCATTCTTCTGAATTCATGATGTTGTAGTCTGCGTTTCCGTTCAGGACAAATGTAGAGACTTCATTTTCAGACAGGTATGATTTTGCCTTGGCAAGTGTTTTTCCTGTCCTTGATACATCATCTACCAGCAGGATTTTCTTGCCTTTGGACCTGAATGTCTCTTCTTCAAGGAGCTTTGCATCATCATATTTTGGCTTGTTCTGGTCATCCCTGTAGTTTATCCAGATGACCTGCATGGGAATCTTGAGCCTCTGCTGGATATATCCTGCAGGCATTATTCCTCCTGAGCCTATGGCTACTATCATGTCAAAGCAGGGAAAGTCCACTTTATCAAGAAGAGAGAAAAACTCCTCATAGGTCATGGATTTCATGCAACCATCCTTCTGAGGGTTTTGTATGTGTGTTTTGCAGCCACAGCCCACACCAGGTTTGCAACAAGCAGCCCTGCCGCTATCATGTAGACTGCCCTGGCAGGCATCCCTGCAAGATATATGTCTGTGAGTATGAGCCAGGGAAGCTGGATGGAGTATGCCATGAGGACTGAGAGGACTATGCTTATTCCTTTTCTCATGAACCAGCCGGCAAAGAAGCCAAGCAGCATGTTGCCCACCAGTATGTATGGGTTATTCATGGAGACTGCTGTGAAGAGGGAGCCGAAGCCTCCTGAGACAAGCCCGCCGAGCGGGCCGTATACCGCAGCCGCAAGGAATATCATTATCTGAAAAAGGTGTAGCTTGAATCCGAAAGGAGTCTGGATGTTTATCATCCCCAGCAGGTTTGGCAGCACTGCCAGCAAAGCTAGCAAGATTACGCTTTTTTTGTTCCAGTCAACATCTGAAGAGAATATCTGTCTGTATATCTGTTTGTAGATCATTCTATCACCAGCAGAAATGAAACGCCCCCTAATTTAAATAATTATCTGTGGCTTGGATTTGTGGCTTGGACCTGGTCATGCCTGGGCAATTTTTTTATGTTCCCTCCATCAATATTCCAGCCACCAGACAGCAGGTTCCAATTAGTAAAGCCCCTAGAACCAAAAGGTTTATATATATTAGAATATTAGCATATCCTAATATGAAAGACTGCACAATTGCCCAATGCGAGATATGCAAGGTGTTTTCCAGCCCGAAGAGGCTTGAGATACTTCTTGCGCTGAGGGACGGGCCAAAGACAGTGTCAGAGATAATCAATAGGACTGGAGCTAGCCAGTCTGTCGTGTCCCAGCACCTCTCGATGATGAAGTCTAGGGGGGTGCTTGAGACAGAGAGGAATGGCTCGTTTATCCTGTACAAGCTGAGATACATGGAGATAATGGATGCCTTTGACATAATGAGGGATGTGGCAAAGAAGACAATGCCCAGAGGATAGGGTGGGCAATT
>CAYLII010000063.1:0-2596 GCA_964383645.1 uncultured Methanosarcinales archaeon | reverse complement strand
GAAAGCCGGAGTTGAGAAGCAAGATGGAAAAGACTTATGATGTCATAATTGTCGGGAGCGGGCCTGCTGGGCTTACTGCGGGGATTTATTCTGCAAGGTATAATCTCGATTTTCTTATAATAGGAAGGCTTCCTGGAGGAGAGATATCTGAGGCGCACAAGGTGTGCAATTACCCATCGCAGAACAACATATCCGGCTTTGAGCTTACCCAGAAGATGGTAGAGCATGTGTCTGAGCTGGGAGGGCAGATCAAGCAGGAAGAGGTGACAGGCATAAGCAAAGATGGAGAGATTTTTGCTGTGGCCACTGATTACGGAAATTACAGGGCAAAAAAGATAATTCTTGCGACAGGAAGAGAAAAGAAGAAGCTTGACGCGCCGGGCGAGAAAGATTTCTTCGGAAGAGGGATAAGCTACTGCGCAACCTGCGACGGGGCGTTCTACAAGGGAAAGACTGTAGCAGTTGTTGGCGGAGGAAATACTGCTGTTACTTCAGCGATACTCCTTGCCGAGCATTCAGAGAAGGTTTATGTGATATACAGGAAGGACAGCTTTTTCAGGGCAGAGCCTGCCTGGGTCACCCAGCTTGAGAAGGAAAAAAAGATTGAGCCAATCTTTAACTCTAATGTCACCAGGATTTTCGGAGATAAAACAGTCCAGGGGGTTGAGCTTGATACAGGAAAGATGATAAAGCTTGATGGAGTCTTCATAGAGATAGGCTCGATTCCAGAGACAAGACTGCCGGATTCACTTGGTGTGACAACAGACAACGGCTACATAATAACAGGAAAAAAGCAGGAGACAAATGTGAGGGGGGTGTTTGCAGCAGGGGATGCAACAAGCAACTACCTCAAGCAGGTGATAACTGCTGCAGCAGAGGGCGCAGTTGCTGCCACTGCGGCATTTGAGGAAATAAAGAAGGTGGGCTAGATGAAAATAGGACTTATCGGACTGGGAAAGATGGGAAGGAATCTTGCGCTTAATATCGCAGGGCACGGCCATGAGGTGGTGGCTTACAATAGGACAAGGGAAAAGACTGATGAGCTTGTCAGGGAAGAGAAGAAGATAAAGGGGGCTTATTCTATTGAAGAGCTAAAGTCAATGCTTTCTCCTCCGCGAATCGTGTGGCTTATGGTCTCAGCAGGCGCTCCGACTGAGGAGATGGTTGGGGAGCTGAGCAGGGTTCTTGAGAAGGGAGACATAATCATAGACGGTGGCAACTCGTTCTACAAGGATTCTATCAGGAGATATGGAGAACTCAAAGAGAGAGAGATACATTTCCTGGATATAGGCACAAGCGGCGGGATAAGCGGCGCCAGAAACGGTGCTTGCTACATGGCTGGCGGAGATGTGGCTGCCTATAATGCGATAGAGCCTGTGCTAAGAGACACTGCTGTAAAGGGTGGCTACGGGCATGTGGGCCCTGCAGGAAGCGGCCACTTTGTCAAGATGATACATAATGGTATAGAGTACGGGATGATGGAGTCTATAGGCGAGGGATTTGAGATTCTCAAGAGATACAACCCTGAGTTTGATTTTGGGAGCATATCAAAGATATGGTCTAACGGAAGCATCATAAGCGGGCACCTCATGAGCCTTTCAGCGAGGATGTTTTCAAATGACCCCTTATTAGATGATGTTGAAAGTAAGATAGGGCAGAGCGGAGAGGGGCTGTGGACTCTGAAGGCAGCTCTGGAACTTAATGTTGCCGCACCTGCGATAAGCGCCTCTGTATTCAAGAGGTTTGAGACCCATGAGCCTTCTGACTTTTCCTCAAAAGTTATCCAGGGCCTGAGGAAGGAGTTTGGGGGGCATGACACCAAAAACAGGCTTTAGGCAGGCAAAGCCGGCAATTGGTATTGAGGCCGGCGCTGACTCTGTCATAAAGGACCTGAAATCAATAGAGGGTAAGAGGATATGCATCGCCCTGTCAGGCGGAAGGTCAGCAGAAAGGTTTTATCCTGCATTGAAAAAAAGACTCGGCTCAATCAAGGGCAAGGAGATCTCCTTTTTCCTGCTGGATGAAAGGCTCTCTACAAAAGAGAGAAATTCCACGCTGATAAAAAAGATATTGGGCAGCGGAGATTTTAATTTCCTGGGAAATGGAAGAAGAGAGGAGCTTCTGCGCAGGTATAACCAAGATTTGAAGAGGAAGTGCGGAAACAGGGGATTTGACATGATAATTGGGGGAGTGGGCGAGGACGGGCATATCGCCTCACTGTTTCCCGGCTCCAAACAGCTGGATGACAAAAGAAGGGGATATATACTGGTGGATGATTCCCCAAAACCGCCCAGGATGAGGATTACTGCCTCTCCTGAGCTGATAAGGAAAGCAAGATTTATCTATCTACTGTTCATAGGCAAGTCAAAGCAGGGAGCGCTTAAGGTTTTCACCAGCCCGAAGGGCGATATCCAGAGCTGCCCTGCGAAACTGGCCAAGGGAAGCAATCTCAGGATTATTGCTGAGATGCGAGGATAAGGAGAAATACAATGAAACTATTTATTTTTGGCTCGACAGGAGACCTTGTTAAGAAAAAGGTCCTGCCAGCATTGCATTCACTTAATGATGAAAGGCTTGAGATTTGGGCGATAGGAAG
>CAYLII010000062.1:250-6984 GCA_964383645.1 uncultured Methanosarcinales archaeon | reverse complement strand
TGTAGGGCGGTGCTCGGCTACGCAGCCAATAGGGTTGTGAGGAAAGTCCACCCACCGCATAAAACGCCACTTCCGAAAGGAAGCTCAGTAAAAGAGGGCAACCGCTCAGAAACGGAACAGCCTCCTGGCAGGGTGACGCCGGAAAACGCTGGCGACAGCGGATGATTCGGCAGACATTCGGGAGGAACTGGTGAAACGGCGAGTCCTGGCGGGTGCAAGCAGAAATTACCTGCGCGTTAGTTAAATGCCAAGAGGAATCTTCCGTCAAGGGATTCCACCAAAGGTGGCTTACAGCTGCCCTACAGCTTTTCAAAGATAAATATAGGTCAAGTATATATAAGCCCAAAACAAGACAAGGCCTAAAAAAGGCGCAATATGATTTCCACAAGGTGATAAAATGGCACAGAACAAGCAGTATGTACCGTCATCCATGGGCGGAATTGTCAGATACATGGACGAGGAGAAGAGCAAATTCAGGATCAAGCCAGGCATAGTCGTGTTCGCCTGTATAGTGGTCATAATACTTCTAATCGTCCTGCAGATAGCAGGAAGCGGCTGGTTCGCCTGAAGATGATGCCGGGGATGAATCCGGGCCAGATGCGCAAGATGATGCAGCGCATGGGAATCCAGCAGAATGAGATAGAAGCCGAGACTGTTATCATAAAGACAGCGGATAAAGACATCATAATCACAGAGCCCTCTGTAATAAAGGTCAACATGATGGGCCAGGAGACATTCCAGATAAGCGGCCAGATAACAGAGAGGGCGGCTGATTCAGAGCCGGAGCTATCTGAAGAGGACATAAAGACAGTCATGGAGCAGGCAGGAGTAGACAAGGATAAGGCTGAAGAGGCTATAAAGAAAAACGGCTACGACCTTGCAAAGGCAATAATGGAACTTACCTCCAAGTGATTTTTTTACACCTCTAATCCTTTTACATCAGGTTTAGCAAAAAAAGAGCAAAGCATGGAAAGATTCCAGGAATACAGGCAGCAAGCCAGGCAACATCTCAAGAATGCAGACCACCTGGTCACAATGACCTATCCTATGGTAAGAGACAACAAGCTTCTCCTTCCAGCAGCAGAGAACCTCACTGACGCCCTTAACCTCTCAGTCCTTTCAGTCCTTTCATACGAGCTGCTCCATGGGCGCATAAAGCCCTTTTCAGAAGAGCAGGAATCCTCATTCCGTACATTTTCCACAGATGTCGCGAATAGATACAGAATTGACAAAAACTATATAAAACTCATAACCGACTTAAATGAATTGGTCAGGCTCCACAAGAAGAGCGCAGTGGAATTCAGCCGTAAAGACAAGTTTGTCATCGCATCAGAGACATACAAGATGATTGAGCTCTCAGAGGCTTCTCTCAAGGACGATCTTGGGCGGGCCAGGCGCTTTATAGAGAGTATGGAGATAATAGTGAGCAAAGATGAACCCTTACCTAGAAGACGCGTATGAGGAGCTCAAGCGGGCAGATCATCTGCTCTACGTGAGCCTGAAATACACAAGGACAGTAGACATCATAAAGAGCATAGTCGAGCGGCTCATAAACCTCTTTGATTTCTCTATCGAGGCGCTCCTCAGCACGCTAAAAGACCATGAAGTAATATCCTCAATCCCAAAAAGCCCGGGGCTTAGGGCATCAATAGCTTTCGACTACTACAAAAAAGAGGAAATCATGCAGGAATTCTTCCAGTTCTATCAGCACCTAAGGGCGGTAAGCAGGGCAGAATTCCAGAGAAGCAGCGAGTTTCGGCGCCACGTCAAGATGACAGCTATGCTAGACACGGGAAACGTGGAGATAGACATAGACAAGATAAGCGAATACTACCAGAGAAGCAGAATATTTATAACCCTTGTAAGGAAGATAATGGCTGCAGCAGAAAACTCTAAAGAGCTGCCTGTAATAGACATGACCCTGCTTCGCGAAAGCGTGATGGCAGAGCTCGATTTTGAGAAAGGCTATGGGAACTAGAAAAATGGCAAAAAAAATATCAGCCCAAAAAAAGATAGTGCCAAGAAAAAAGGGGTCAAAGGCAAAAAAGCCCTCTGCCCCTGTCAAGCTGCCTGAATTCAGGCTTGACCTGGCGCATGACAAGGAAAAATACATCCATCACCAGAAAAGAGGGGCAAGGCTCCACTACGCAATGTTTCTTCTGATGCTCACAATATTCAATTTTCTGATATTCGTCGCGCTTGTGCCATTAATGGTGATAATCCAGTCAAGCCTACTCATGCTTATTATGGGTGCCATAGGTCTCGTGTTTGGCATGGTCTACCTATATCTGATAAGGGACATAGAGCACCTCCACCCAAGGCACCATCTTTTTGCAGCATTCTACATACCATGGCTGGCGATACTCAACATAATGGTCCTCTCATTTGTAGGAAACCTGCTCCAGTCCTGGGGCAGCTATGAGTACCCGTTCATCGCATACGCCTCAGCAGTCTATGTGGTGATGTTCCTCCTGCCATACGCGTTAGCCCTCCTCTTCGAGAGGCTCTGGCCAAGGAAGAGAAAAACCATCTAAGCCATGCCCGTAAAAAAGGTCAGACCATGAGAACTCCTTTCAAAAAACACCTAAATGATATTCCTATTGAAGAAGCCCATGGCGGCAGCGGAAAAAGGCAGATGATATTGTCTAATGAAGACCCAGTCTCCACCCAGCTTCAGGCAATGACAAAAGGCTTCCTTCCTGCAGAGGGTGTGTTTGAATGGCATGGCCATGAAGGGGTTGATGAGTTCTTTCTTGTGCTTGCGGGAGAAGGGGTAATAGAGTTTGAAGACGGAAAAAAGATTACCTATAAGCAAGATGACCTAATATATATACCGTCCGGCTCAACGCATAAAATCACCAACACTGGCAGAGAGACAGGCGAATTCTTCTTCATAAGGCTTAATCATTAATAGTCTGAAGGGTTTACACGGCAAATGCATACCTTGATGTGATATAACGCAAAACCAGCCCTATTTGGCTGCGCCAAAAAACAGCAATCTTTAAATACCCCCCCGGATTCCCATATCTGAAAGCCCGAGTTCAATACGAGCGCTGTTAGGGTTTGAAACGCAGCTCGAATTCTGGCTTATATATCACAAATCAAAGGAAAAAGTTGAAAATGGCTCAGGAAGAAATCAGGCACATTGTAAGGATAGCGAATACTGACCTAAAAGGCCACAAGGAAACATTTGTAGCTCTTAATAGGATAAAAGGAGTCAGCTTCGCCTTCAATAACGCAGTCTGCAAAGTGGCAAAAATCGATCCGAGGAAAAAGATTGGCCTGCTTACAGACGAGGAGCTTAGGAGGATTGTAGACATCCTCAAAGACCCGCAGGCATTCAACATCCCCACATGGATGCTCAACAAGCAGCGCGAATATGAGTCAGGCGCTGACATGCACGTTATAGCAGTCGATTGGGACCTCGCAAGGGAAGAGGACCTAAAAAGGCTCAAGAAAATCAAATGCTACAGAGGCATCAGGCACAGCCTAAAAGCCCCAGTCAGAGGCCAGAGGACAAGATCCAACTTCAGGGCCAACAAGGGTAAGGTGGTCGGTGTAAAGAAGAATAAGGACGCCAAGAGCGGAAGGACTTAAGCTAAAATGGGAGATCCTAAGAAAAGAAGAAAACAGTATACGACGCCAATCCATCCCTGGCAGAAGGGCAGGATTGACGAGGAGAAAGTCTTGAGTAAAGAGTATGGGCTCAAGAACAAGAGGGAGATATGGAAGCTGGCCTCAAAGACAAGGGATTTTGCCAGGCAGGCCAAAAAGCTCATCGCAAACACCACAGAGCAGGGTGAGCTTGAGAAAAAGCAGCTCATGTCAAGGCTCGTGTCTCTCCACATACTTCCACCCGACGCAAATCTTGATGACGTGCTCGGCCTGGAGACAAAGGACCTCATGGAAAGAAGGCTCCAGACAATAGTTGTTAAAAAGGGCCTCGCAAAGTCCATGAAAGAAGCCAGGCAGCTCATAGTCCACGGCCACATAATGATTGGCTCAAGCAAGATTACAGTCCCCTCATATCTTGTGAAGAAAGACGAGGAGACAAGCATAAAATATGCGCCAACCTCGCCAATAATGAAACAGAGGGAAGCGGCGGCCGCGCCAGGAAAGGAGGCTATCTAAATGATAAGAAAAGAAACAACACGATGGGGAATAGCCCACATCTTCGCCTCATACAATAACACAATAATCCACATAACAGACATAACCGGCTCAGAGTCAATCGCAAGATGCTCTGGCGGAATGGTCGTAAAAGCAGACAGGCTTGAGAGTTCCCCAACAGCTGCTATGACAGCTGCAAAAAGGGCTGCAGAGGCTGCTATTGAAAAAGGCATAACAGGAATACACGTTCACATAAAGGCGCCGGGCGGCCACAATGGACCATACAACCCCGGCCAGGGAGCCCAGGCGGCAGTAAGGGCGCTTTCAAGGTCAGGCCTTAGGATTGGCCTCATCCAGGAAGTGACACCCATCCCGCACGACGGCTGCAGGAAGAAGGGCGGCAAGAGAGGCCGAAGAGTCTAAGCAGGAATCAGTCCTGCCAGGCCAGGCATAAACCAAAATGGAAATCACAATACTGAAGAACGAGAAAAAGGAGGGAAGGCTCTCCTTCATGCTCGAGAAGTCCACAGTGGCTTTCGCGAACTCGCTCAGGCGGGCTGCACTCGAGGATGTGCCTGTGATGGCAGTAGAGGAAGTGGAAATCAGGAAAAACACATCTGTCCTCTATGATGAGATACTCGCCCACAGGCTAGGGCTCCTGTCTATAAAGACAGACTTGAAGTCATACAATATGCCAAGCGAGTGCCCATGTAAAGGGGCGGGCTGCGCCCAGTGCCAGCTCAAGCTCAGCCTCAAGGCCAAAGGCCCCGGCACAGTGTATGCCTCTGAGATAGAGTCAACAGACCCAAAGTCTGTCCCTATGTTTCCAAAGACACCTATCGCAAAGCTCCTCAAGGGCCAGGTGCTCGAGCTCGAGATGGTCGCAGTGCTCGGACAGGGCAGGGAGCATTCGAAATGGACACCCGGGCAGACATACTACAAATATTATCCAAAAATCATAATCTCAAAGAAGGGCGAGAGCTGCCTTGAGTGCATCAAGCTCTGCCCCCAGAACGTATTTGAGAAGAAAGGCGAGAAGCTCGCCATAAACGAGAAGAACATCACAAACTGCCATCTCTGCGGCCAGTGCGAAGATACAAGCAAGGGCGAGATAAAGGTGGAAAGGGATGTTAACAATTTCGTGTTTTATGTCGAGAGCTGGGGCCAGCTGTCTCCTGAGGAGATAATAATGCAGGCCAGCAAGAGGCTTGACATGAAGCTTGACGATTTTGCGGAGGCATTCAAGAAAAAGAAATAATATTGACCTTATGCGGGGGTGTCGGAGTCTGGTCAAACGACTACGGTTGAGGGCCGTAGGCCTTAGTGGCTGCGCGGGTTCGAAGCACATGCCTCACTGGGGCTGTGGAGAAAGGCCCGTCCCCCGCATTGAATCGCGTTGAATGGTAATGAAGATGGAAACAAAAACTGACGAGAGCTTGGCTCTGCTGATATGCGAGCTGAAGAAGAAATCCATAGAGTCCAAGCAAAGGATCTGGAAGAGGATAGCGCTCGACCTAGAGAGACCTACAAGGCAGAGAAGAGTAGTCAATCTCTCAAGGCTCAACAGGTTCACAAAAGATGGCGAGACAGTGATTGTGCCTGGAAAGGTCCTTTCATCTGGAGAGCTTGACCATAAGATCACAATCGCAGCATGGAAGTTCTCAGACTCTGCAGAAGAGAAGATTGCAAAGCAGAACGCAAAAGCGCTAACAATCCAGGAGTTCATGAAATCAGACATAAAAGGAAAGAAAATAAGGATAATGGGTTAAAATGGCAGCCACAATAATAGACGCAACAAATCTGATAATGGGTAGGTTAGCCTCAGATGTAGCAAGAAGAGCCTTGAGAGGAGAGGATATAATCATAGTCAACGTGGAGAAGACAGTCATAACCGGAAGCAAGAAAGATATCTTTGCTGGCTATGTCCAGAGGAGGGAAAGAAAGCGCCCTGTAAAAGGTCCATTCTTCCCCACAAAATCAGAGTATATCATGAGAAGGACAATAAGAGGCATGCTGCCATACAAGCAAGCCAAGGGCATAATTGCCTACAAAAGGATCAAATGCTTTGTAGGATTGCCTCCTGAATATTCTAATTCGAAGATAGAGACAATAAAATCAGCTGATGTCTCAAAGACAAAATCATTCAAGTACATAACTTTAGCGGAAGTAAGCAAACTATTGGGTGGAAAAGTATGAGCGCATTCACATCTTCAGGTAAGAGAAAGAAAGCTATTGCAAGAGCATCCCTGAAAAAAGGAAAGGGAAGAGTAAGAATCAACAACAAGCTGCTAGATTCATTCGAGCCAGAGATGCTCAGGATGAGGATGAGAGAACCAATAATCATTGCAGGCAGCATTGCATCAGAAATGGATATCGATGTAACTATCGAGGGAGGGGGCATAACCTCACAGGCAGATGCAGCAAGATTGGCTATCGCAAGGGCTATTGTTCAATATGCCAAGGATCCTAATATCGAAAAGGCTTTCACAGACTATGACAGGCATCTGCTTGTTGCGGATGTGAGAAGGAAGGAAGTCAGGAAGCCTAACACAAACTCAAAGGCAAGAGCCAAGAAACAGAAGAGCTATAGGTGATCAGATGATAATACCCATAAGATGCGGGAG
>CAYLII010000062.1:0-240 GCA_964383645.1 uncultured Methanosarcinales archaeon | reverse complement strand
GAGCTGCGGCAAGCCGATAGGGCATCTATATGAAGAGTATGACGAGAGAGTCAAGGCCGGAGAGGACCGCAAGAAGATACTAGATACTCTTGGTCTTGAGAGATATTGCTGCAGGTCTATGCTGATGGGCCATGTAGAGATGGCAGATCACCTGGCCAAATTCAAGAGATTCTGAGCAGATAATTCTCTTATTCTTTTTTTAGGTTATATTAATCTAAGATAATCTTCAAACACAAAGAT
>CAYLII010000061.1:0-7007 GCA_964383645.1 uncultured Methanosarcinales archaeon | reverse complement strand
TAAACCTAACCAACCCGGAATCATCATACATAACAGTGGACTACATCTCAAGGGCGGATAACTCTATGCTGGGAAGCGAAAAAGCGGGAGCAGCAGGATTTGTCATAACAGAGCCAGACGGCCTAAACAGGTATGAGCCGGCACCTGAACTTCAGAGGGTTGGCTTTGACATAATAGTAGACACAGCAAACTCAAGAACAATCCTCTCAGACCCTATGCTTTCGCAGTCCCTGTTCACAAGGCTTTACTATCTTGAGGGAAGATACACAAATCACTTTGACAAATTCTTCGACCAGCGCAACCAGGTAGTGGGCCACCGCATAATCGTGTGGAAGGTCGATTGGGAAGGCAATTAGCCAAGCAAAAACCCATATTTGGCACGAGACATAAAGGCAGATTCAGGAATAGAGCTGTTTTTACCTAAAAAATTAAAAACCCGAGCTTGATAATTGGCTTTAAATCAGAATACCAAACAGGTTAGAGAGGCAGCAAAAATGCTTGACATTAAACTTATCAGGGAAAACCCGGAAATTGTAAAAGAGAACATAATGAAGAAGGGCCAGGCCGAAAAGCTGAAGCTCGTCGACGAGTTCCAGGAGAAAGACGCTCAGTGGAGAAAGCTAAAAGGCGAGGCAGACAGCCTCAGGGCAGAGCGAAACAAGGTCTCCCAGCAGATAAATGAGGCCAAGAAGGCGGGAAAGGACGCATCTGAGCTCCTCAGCCAGGCAAAAGAGATACCCTCTAAAATCGAGGCCAAGGAGGCAGAGATGGCAAGGCTTGAGGAAGACAACAATTCAATCCTAGGCAAGCTTCCCAACCTGATTTGGGAGGGCGTGCCAGAGGGCAAAAGCTCGGCTGACAATCCTGTCATCAAGACATGGGGCAAGATTCCCAAATTTGACTTTCCTGTAAAAAGCCATGTCGAGCTGCTGGAAGAGCTTGGCGCTGCCGACTTCGAGGCCTCGGCAAGGGTGTCAGGCAATGGGTTTTACTATCTGAAGGGCGATTTTGCGCTCCTCAGCCAGGCACTTATAAGGCTCGCTACAGACATGATGGCAAAAAAGGGCTACACATACATCGAGCCGCCACTCATGCTAAACGAGAAATCAATATTCGCTTCAATGGACAGGACTGCGATTGAGCAGTCTGTCTACTCCATAAATGGAGAGGACCTAAATCTCATAGGAACATCAGAGCAGTCTGTGCTCGCCATGCACTCAGGCCAGGCGATTCCTGAGGCAGAGCTTCCCAAAAAATATTTTGCATACTCTATGTGCTTCAGGAAAGAGGTTGGCGCGCACGGCATAAACGAGAAGGGCCTATGGAGGACGCATCAGTTCAACAAAGTCGAGCAATTCGTGTTCTCTAGGCCAGAGGAATCTGAAAAGCTCTATGAAGAGATGGGCAAGAACTCAGAGGACATCCTGCAGGCGCTCGAGCTTCCCTACAGGAAGATTGAGATCTGCACAGCAGACCTTGCGGACTGGAAATACAGGAGCGCTGATTTTGAGGTCTACAGGCCGACCACAAAAGAGTATGGTGAAGTGATGTCGCTATCGAACTGCACAGATTATCAGGCAAGAAAGCTGGGCATAAAATGCATCGGGTCAAAGGGTGAAAGAAGGGTGCTTCACACACTCAACAACACAGCTCTAGCCTCATCCAGGATAATGGTTGCGATAGCGGAAAATTTCCAGCAGAAGGACGGCTCGATTGCGGTTCCCAAGGCGCTGAGGCCATACATGGGCGGGATAAGCAAAATAGAGAAGCATAAATAGACAAGATTGCCTTTTTAGTTCATCTATAGATGCCCTATTGAGCATCCCATAGCAGAATCTTTTTATTTGAATTTAGATTACCCTTATTCATGAGAATAAGCCTGATACAGCCTCATTACCAGGAGGGCATCAAAGGCACATTTCCCTCTTTGGGGCTAGGATACATAGCAGCAGTTCTTGAGAAAGGTGGACATGAGGTTGATTATTTGGATATTGATGCTTTGAACATTCAAGATGCCAGCCTCAGGGCGCATTTTTCTTCTCTTTCTCCGGAAATGATAGGAATTACCTGCAATTCTCCTACCTATAATGAGGCAAGGAAAGTGGCTAGACTTGCAAAGGAGGCGAGCCCGCAGTCTTTCACATTATTGGGCGGTCCCCATCTTGATGTGTATCCTCTGGAGTCAATAGACCACCCTGAGTTTGATGCAGGCATATATGGAGAGGGCGAGCAGGCAATATTGGAATTGACAGACGCGCTTGAGAGCAGAAGCGGATTTGAGAAAGTAAATGGATTAATCTACAAGGCAGAAGGCAAGATAATCGTAAATCCGCCCAGGCAGCCTTTCAAAAATCTGGATTCTCTTCCCTTTCCTGCGCGCCACCTAACCCCCATTGAAAAATATGTCACGCCAAAATCAAAACGAAACCCATACACGACACTTATCACATCCAGGGGCTGCCCCTTCAAGTGCTTCTACTGCAGGCCCGTCCAGGGCGATATCTTTAGGGCAAGGAATCCTGATAGCGTTGTAGCTGAGATAAGGGAATGCGTTGATACTCTAGGTATTCAGGAGATCCAATTCTATGATGACTCATTCACCATTTCGAAGCAGAGGGTGAATGCGATCTGCGAAAGCCTCATCCGGGAAAATCTTGACTTCATCTGGGACTGCCGTACAAGAGTAGACCTTGTTGACAAGCCGCTATTGGCCAAGATGAGAGAGGCCGGGTGCGAGAGAGTAAGGTATGGGGTGGAGTCAGGCAATCCCCGCATGCTAAGCATCATGAAAACAGGCCTGACGCTTGACAGGGTAGAGGAAGTCTTTGCCTGGTCAAAAGAGTTGGGGATGGAGACACTTGGATTTTTTATGTTGGGGACCATGGGAGAGACCATGGCTGAGATACAGGACACAATATCTTTTGCAAAGGCCCTCAGGCCAACCCACATAAGATTCAGCATCACCACAGCTTATCCCGGTACAGAGATGTACAACCGGGCGCTAAAAGAAGGATATTTCAAGACAGATGTCTGGAAAGAATATACGCTAGGGCTTACCGATACTGTCCCAAACCCTGTTTTTGAGACCGAAGAATACACGACCTCTGACCTTGAGAATCTGATAAGCAGGACCTATGAGGAGTTCTATTCTTAAACCTTATTCTGGTTTTGGTACATTCCCCTATACCCTGCGCTGCCCTCGGTCCGCTCTGGCTTTTCTTGAAAGGAGTAATCCTTATGGTTCCCTTTATCATCTCCTTAAGTATTCCGTCGTGCGTAAGAACAGTGATTAAATCACCTAAATTCTTGCGCAGACTAAAGCGTCTAAGACTATTTTTTTAATATCTCCTGCAAAGAGATTATGGTTTGCGCCACAAAAACTTATTAAACAGGGCAGGATTTGAAAAGGGGCATGGAAGCAAAGCAGCAAATAATAGAAAAGCTTGGCGAGCTAGTGCGCCACAGCACCATAAGACTTACAAACTGCTGCAACTCAGCTATACTTCTTGCCCTCCATATGGCAAAGAAAAGCGGGGTTAAGACAATTCTCATCCAGGATCAGGGCGGATGGCTCACATTCAAGACATTTCCACCTCTCCTCGGGCTTGAGGTTGTAGAGGTAAAGACAGAATATGGAATCCCTGACCTTAAGGACCTTGAAGCAAAGGCAGGGCCTGGCTCAGCCCTTCTCATAAACAGCCTTGCCGGCTACATAGCACCCATATCCATGAAAGAGATCTCGGACATATGCAGGGCAAAGGGCTGCCTCATCATAGAGGACGCATCAGGTTCAATAGGCCTGGAAGGGATGTGCGACGGCAGGCTCTCTGACATAATTGTTGGAAGCTTTGGGAAATGGAAGCCTGTAAATCTAGGTTATGGGGGCTTTATCTCTACAGGCAGAAAAGAGCTCTTTGAGATAGATCATGAGCTCTGGCTTGCATTCAGGTTCCACCCCCACTTTGAGAAAGCCCTTCTTGCAAAGCTTGAGAGGCTTGACTCAAGAAGAGACGCCCTCATTGCAGAATGCAAGAAACTAAAGGATGAGTTTGCCGGGCATGAGATAAGATTGATCCACGGGGACAAGCCAGGGCTAAACGTCATAGCAGGATTCGGAAGCGAGGCAGAAAAGGAAAAGATTATTAATCACTGCAAGAGACAAGGATACGAGTTCACGATCTGCCCTAGGTACATACGGGTTATGAAAGACGCGGTGAGCATAGAGATAAAGAGGCTAGAGCTTTAATCATTCCAGCGGGCAATAAGATATAAAAAATAACCAAAAATAAAAGGGTGAATAAGATATGCTAAAGAAACCAAACACCATGGACGAGTGCGTGTATTACACTTTAAGGGACATCGGAAAAGGGGAAATTACAGTATGGGTGTTCAAGCAGCCCTGCCCTAAATGCAAGAAAGCCCTCATGGGAAAGCCTGCAGAAGGAGGCAAGGTAAAAATCAGGGCAAAGGAATATGTCTGCCCTGCCTGCAATTACACTGCTGAGAAAGAGGAATACGAAGAGACACTCACAGCAAGCGCTGAATACACATGCCCGGAGTGCAGTTTCAAGGGCGAGGCCCAGATACCATTCAAGCGCAAGTCAGTAGAGGGCACAAAGGCCCTCAGGTTCGTCTGCTCCAAGTGCGGCGCAAAGATAGACGTGACCCAGAAGCTTAAGGAAAAAAAGAAGAAGGTTTCCAAGGCAGATGAGGAAGCGCCTGAAGAAGATCTATAAAAAGATCTATTAGGGCAATACCCCTGCCTGCCTTAAAAATAATTGGGCTGCAAAGCTCGTAAAACCAGATGGCAGCCTACATATTCTAATGAGCCATTATCTCCAAAATGTTTTTATAGTATATATATACCCACTGCCATAGGCAATTAAACTACGGTGATTGAACTAGCCATGCAGAACAGCAAAAAACGGATTTTGGTGACAAGTGCGCTCCCGTATGCGAACGGCAGCATCCATATAGGCCACCTTGTAGAGTACATCCAGACAGACATACTTGTTAGAGCGCTAAAGCTTGCTGGAGAGGACGCCATCTACTGCTGCGCAGACGACACACATGGCACAGCCATAGAGATAAACGCTGCCAAGAAAGGCATAACGCCTGAGAAGTTCATAGAGGAGTGCTATCTCGAGCACACCAAAGACTTTGAGGCATACCACATCCACTTTGATTCCTATTACTCGACAAACAGCCCTGAGAACAGGCATTATTCCGAAGAGATATTCAATGCCCTAAAGGCAAAGGGGCATATATATACAAAAGACATAGAGCTCACATACTGCGAGAAATGCAAAAGATTCCTGCCTGACAGGTATGTGAAGGGCAAGTGCCCGAAATGCGCTGCGCCAGATCAGTACGGCGACAGCTGCGAGGCATGCGGCGCTGCATATAAGACCATAGACCTTGTGGAGCCCTACTGCGTGAACTGCAAATCCCTGCCTGTAAGAAAGATGTCTAACCACTACTTCTTCAGGCTCTCTGACTTCTCAGAAAGGCTTGAGAAATGGCTCAATGAGACAAAGGGAATCCAGCCCGAGATAAGAAACCAGGTGATGGGCTGGGTGAAAAACGGCCTAGAGGACTGGAACATAAGCAGGGACGGCCCTTATTTTGGCTTCAAGATACCCGGAGAAGAGGACAAGTACTTCTATGTCTGGCTTGACGCGCCCATAGGCTATATAGCAAGCACTGCAAACTACTGCAAGAACAATCCTGAAAAAAAGATAACCGCAGAGGACTACTGGAAAAAGCCCGGAAGCGAGATAGTACATATAATAGGAAAAGACATCATCTACTTCCACCTGCTCTTCTGGCCGGCTGTCCTGATGGGCTCTGGCTTTAACCTGCCTGACACAATCAATGTGCACGGCTTTTTGACAGTGAACGGAGAGAAGATGAGCAAGTCAAGGGGCACGTTCCTCAACGCCTCTGAGTTCCTGCCCCTCTCAGACCCAGAGCACATGAGATACTACTACGCCTCAAACCTCACAAGGCAGATGGCTGACCTGAACCTCGACCTTGAGGACTACAGGGAGCGCATAAACAACGAGCTTGTGGCAAATGTGGCGAATTTCTTCTACAGGGTGCTCTCTTTCACCAACAAGAACTTCGGCTCAGAGATATTGCCTGCAGAAGAAGAGTTCCTGGCCAGGTTCAGAGAAGGAGGCCAGCATATAATAGAAGACTACAGGCGCCTTGAATTCAGGGAGGCTGTAAAAAAGATACTAGCGCTAAGCGCAGAGGGAAACAAATACTTCCAGGATAACGCGCCATGGAAGCTAATCAAGGAGGACAAAGAGAGGGCTCATCAGGTGGTGAGCAACTCTGTCCATCTTGTGAGGGATGTAAACACACTCCTAAAGCCAATACTGCCTGTGTTTTCAGGAAAGATTGAAAAGCAGCTCGGGCTAAAATCGCAGGACTTTTCCAATCTAGGAAAGAATCTGGCAAGCCACAAGATAAATGAGGCTGAGATAATATTCAAGAACATAGAAAAAATAGAGCTTGGTGCAAAAGACCCTTTCTCAAATCTTGACTTGAGAGTAGCAGAGGTAAAAAGCTGCAAAAGCCACCCGAATGCAGACAAGCTCATCGTGCTCGGTCTCGACCTAGGGAATGGAGAGGAGAGAACAATCTGCGCAGGAATCAGGCCATATTACACTGATGAGGAAATGGTGGGTAAGCGCATAGTGATAGTATACAACCTCAAGCCCGCGATGCTGAGAGGCATCGAAAGCAGAGGAATGCTTCTTGCAGCAAGCGCCTCAAATGGTGTGAAGGTCCTAACTGCAGAAAACAGCAAGCCAGGAGAATCTGTCTATGCAGAGGGAGTAAAGAAACAGCCAAAGGCAGAGCTCACAATAGATGAGTTCGGGGCCGCAGAGATATACACCGACGAGAAAGGCAATGCCACATACAGCGGGCATCTCATCAGGACAGATGCAGAGATAATCTCTGCAAAAGATGTTTCTGAAAGGGCAAGGGTAAAATAG
>CAYLII010000060.1:0-7114 GCA_964383645.1 uncultured Methanosarcinales archaeon | reverse complement strand
GAGACTATCAAAAATAGGGAAAATATATAGTATGTGCGCGAGGCAAAGAACATTATGCTTCCTGTAAGAGGGGGAATGGGCAGCATGTTGAGGCAGGCCATCATTATGTTCACAATTATTGCTGTGTTTAAGAGCTGGGTCGGGTTTGCCATGTAGGCGATCTTAAAGACTAGCGCAAGCATCAGGCTTGCCAGGTTTCCCCAGAGAGCCACGGTTGCCATGTTCTGGAATGAGAGCCCATATCTGAAATAGCCAAGCCTTTGCCTTGCCTCATAGCTCATGAGAAAGCCCCCGTACACAAGAAGGGGTATCCTGCCGTATGAGATGACTGAGGCGGCAAGCGCGATTCCAAGCCCCACAGGCCATACCTTGAACTCTGCCTTGTGGCCTGACCTTATAGCAAACACCCTGTGAGCGCTCTCCCTAACAAGTATGGAGAGGGTTATCACAAGTATGCAGTTTATGAAGTTGAAGAGCCAGTTCGCAAGGACAAATGTCTCAGAGCCGTCATTGAAGCCTATGGCAAAGCTCAGTATGGCTATTGCAAGCACAAGCCCCTTTACCTCTTCTGGCGAGAAATGAAACTCGCGCCTTACCCTGTCAAACCAGTTGTGCGCCCCGTACATATGCTCTTCTCCTGATTATCTGATTTAAATATCTTTTCAAAACAATAGCCCTTCTCCAACTTTGAGCCGGTGTTTCCTTATCACGCCAGCGGAAAGCTCTATCACGTATTTCGCCTTGTGCTTAGGAGAGACATGGGTGATAAATGGCCTTGCGCCCTCGTGCATCTCCACTATCCTCTTTTTACTGTCAAGGAAAAGTATGTCTATTGGGAAAAACACAAAGCACATGTGGAGGCTAACTCTCCTCTCATCCGGAAATACCATTATGAGCGCCCTGTCCTTGTCATCCCGGGCGAACATGAGGCCTCTCATCTGGGAGAGGATTGTGCTGGAGAATACAATTTGCTTTGCGAGAGTCTTTCCTTTCAGAGTCTTTAGCGCCATTGTTTTTTCCTGCTAGTTGCAGATGATGAGGGTTGCCTCCATCCTCTGGCCGGCTCCACCTATCGGAAAAGACTCTGCTATTATAGAGGCGTATTTTCTGCTGCCAAGCATGCAGGTAGGTTTTCCAGCAGAGTCCTCTGTATTGGAGATAGTCATCACAGTGCCTCCGCCAACATTTTCCACGAGGAAGGTGTATTTCTTTCTCCAGACATCAAGGGTTTTCTTGAGTATGTCATCTCCTATTATCTTTTTTGCAACATCGCAGGGATATTCCTTAGTTGCCCCGCAGTAGTTCTTTGCCTGATTTCCGTTGTTGCATTCCTTAAGTAGATCCTTCATGTTGATTGGCATGCACTCAAGCTCTGTCTTTAATATCATGTTGAGCATGTTAGAGGCAAGGGTGGAGTCTGTTATGTCTGACTCCATTGTGCTTTCTTTGGGCCTGAGAAACATGAGGGATAGGAGTATCCCGAATATAATTATGATTATTATTACCGCGAGCCCCATTATCTCCATCTGGCCTTTTCTCATTGGTATAGCTCCACCTGTAGCACGCCTGCGCGGTATTTCTTGTTTAGAGGGTCGTATATAAGGACAGGTATGAAACTTGAGACAGTGCTTCTCGACCTGTTGTTGGGATTGTAATATATCTGGTATTCCTCCTTTTCTCCCAAAGCTATGTCAGGGGCAGGATAGAGCTGCCTGACAGAGATATTGCTTGAGAAGAATATGTTGTAGTAGTAAAGCTTGTTGCCCTCTGAGAAATCCTCAAAATTCTGGAGTTTTAATAGGTCTATGCAGTTTGAGTCTGTCTTGCTGCACTCAAGCTCCGGAAGGTATGTGACTGTCTTTATTATCTCTATTGCCCTGAGCTGGCTGTCCTCGCTTTTCATCCTTTCGAGTTCCCTTATCTGTGTGCTGTTGTAGTACACCATCCCAAATACAAGGATGAAGAAGAAGACTATGATTACAGCAATAGTCTCAAACATCTTGATCTGGGCTTTTTTTCTCATTTTTGTTATGGCTTGCTGTTTCTTATTTTTTAGTGCCTAGCTGTATAGGGGAGAGCAGCCTGTCTGGAGGAGCGAGCGGCTCAGCGTGGTTATCTCATTTGAGTAGTATTTCATTGGTGGGTAATCAGAGTATTGTATTGCCAAAGCAAGTCCACCCAGATTGTCAAGGATATCCTGATATATCCAATAGCAGCTTGAGTCTTTTGGCGAGCTCATATCCATGCTTGCCTGGAGGGTTTCTGCTTTCATCCGGTATAGATCTGTAACCCTCTGGTACCTGAGAAGCGCCTTTTTCATGTTGCATTCATACGTCTCTGGCTTGTCGCTGAATATGGCCCCGAATACAGTGGCCTTCCCAAGGTAGCTTAGGTCATTTCCCTTCTCCTCAAAATCCCCTGTGTCTTTTGATTTTATGAAGAATCTCACTGTTCCAATCGACCATCCATCAGTAGGGGTTATATGGAGGGCTGTCACATACCTGTCATCCATCTTTGAGAGAGCGCCTGGAATCCCGCCCAATCCCGGGTTTGGTGATATATATACTATCCTGACCATGTAGTTGTTCCTGTCTTTTAAATTGTACAATTCTGCATAATCTATGAGGTCCTTGTCTCCCATGGCTTCAGGCATGTCCTCATATAGCTCCTCAACCATGCTGTCATAAGTTGGGTCTCCCATCTTGACAAACACGTATCTTGCCTGGTCGCTTGTCATGTAGAGGAAGTTGTTGATGTGAAAAGGCATGCTCCATTCCATTGACCATGTGCCCATGTTGTCGCCTCTTATTAGCTCTGGCGAGAATACGACAGTTATTGGCGTGTCCACTTTTGCCTGGAGGGAGCGCGGATATACATAGATGTCAGATGTGCAGCCCTGGGGTCCGCAGGTGTCTGGCTCGCAGCTTACTCCTATTGGCTTTTGGAGTGCCTCTGGCCTTGCTGTGCCTGGAGTGGCGCTTGTGAGAGTGATTACTGTCCTTGTGAAGCGAATGATCTGGCCTGATATGAGGATGTCAGAGTTGTTCTTCTGCTTGACCACAAAGCCTGCTGCTGCCGCAAGTATTAGTGTTCCCACTATGAACACGAATATCCAGTTGAACTGGAGCTCTATGTCGCCTTTTTTTCCTCTCATATCCTCTTAAGCCCCTAGGGTATATAGGGGGCACCTCTTTTTTTAGCCGGGCTTCTATAGCCTATCTTATCTGATCTAGCCCGTTTGATAATACTGCAAGGTTTCCCCTGCCTGTGATAGTCATGTACATCTTTCCCTGCTTTAGCTCATAGCACCTGAACACGACGTCATGGTCTGTCTCGTTCTTTATCGAGATATTGCCCACATAGTCCTGCTCTGTGCAGGGCGGGCAGAGGAACATGTTATTCCTTGCAGCAACCGGCTTTAGGAGTGCGCCTGTATATGGATCATAAACAGGAATCATGTCCTCTACTGCATTTAGTATTATGGGCTTGACCTCTTTGCCCTCTGCGCCATATGTGCCCTGCCACAGGTCATTCATGTAATTGAGCTGGCAGAGCACATCATTTTCCCCATCCATGCATATATCTAGGGGGTCATTGTTAACATGGTCCAGGTTGACAAAGCACACCTGCCTGTAGTCTCCGCATGTGAGCCTGTATGTCCTCTGCTTTGAGTCCCCATAGCCAGAGCCGATGATATCTATGTCTGCTTTTATGTCTGTGAGAAACTCTATCCTGTTCACCTCGCAGGCAGTGTTCTGCATCCTCTGGAGCGCCTGGTAGCCGAATACGAATATCATGCCCATTATCACGACTGCAAGGATGTACACTATGACCTGAGACTGTATCTGTGCTTTTTTCATTTTATTATTCATTTATTTTGGCCGTTTCGGACTTAAAGGTCCTTTACATAGTCAATCATGTCGCCAGAATCACGCTCGCTAAGTACCGCCTTCTCGGCAAATTCCTTGAGCATCGCCTTCATCTCTGTCTTGTTCATCTTCTTTCCTGAGAGCAGGTCGTGCAGGATGTACCTGAGCACTGCCTTGTTGAGCTTGCCCTCCTTAGAGAGCGCCCTCATGATGTCTGGGAGATTCTCTTTTGTGATTATTCCTGATCCGACAAGCTTGGACAGCGATTCCTTGGAGCTCTTGTCAAGCCTCTTGCCGTACATCGAAGAGAGCTCTTTGCTGGCGTCGGCATTCGCCTTGCCCATCCTGTCAAGCTCTTCCTTGTTCATGTTCTCAAGCCTCTTCCATACCCCGCTCCTGTCCTTCATCCAGCCAGGCATCTCATGCCCTTCCTCAAGGTCAGCCACGCCCGGCTTCTTTAGCTCCTTGGCCTTGTCTTTGTCCTTGTCTTCTGCGGCACCGCCTGCTGCCACTGCTGTCTTTCCTGCTTCTGCACCCTCCTTGGATTTAGCAGCCTCTGCCTCTCCGGGTGCGGCCGGCTTCTTGTCCTTGTCTTCAGGCTTTGCCTCTCCTTCCTTTGTATCAGCTTTTGTGCCGTCTTCCATGAATGGCTTGAACAGGTCTGAGTGGTCTGTGGCAATCTTTCTTCTCTGCTGGACTCCAGGCCTTGCTACAGCAGTCTGGACAGGCGATACCTGAGGTTTCTGGAGGCCGCGCTCTGCAGCTGCCTGGGCCTCTGCCTTTGCCCTTGCCATTGCCTGGGCTTTCTTCTTCCTCT
Source organism: uncultured Methanosarcinales archaeon (assembly GCA_964383645.1). Classification (GTDB taxonomy): domain Archaea; phylum Nanobdellota; class Nanobdellia; order Woesearchaeales; family JAGVZT01; genus CAYLII01. Next base: position 2,428 of record CAYLII010000060.1, on the reverse strand, counting down.
TTTTCTCAGTGTACACATAGAAGACTATTGCTATCGCAAGCATGAGGATGAAGATTAGCACTATCCAGAGCCAGCTTGAGCCTCCCTCTGGGTGGTCATCATAGTCAAGCGGGTCATAGCCCTCTCTGACCTCTACCCCATCTTTCCAACTGTCGTTGTCTGTATCAGGATTGTTCGGATATGTGCCATGTTCAAATTCTTCCAGATTTGTGAGGCCATCCTTATCTGGGTCTGCGTCAGGATCTTCGCAGTCTCCGTTGTCGCAGTACTTTGCCTCCCATGCATCATCCATCCCATCTCCATCAAGGTCTGTGATCTCTGTTGCGCATTTGCCTGATTTGCATGTGCCTGACTTGCAGTCTGCGTCCTTCTTGCATGTATCTCCATCATCGCATTTAATGGTGCAGGTGCCTCCGCAGTCGATGTCTGTCTCGTTGCCGTTCTTTATGCCGTCTGTGCAGCTTCCTGAAGAGCACTTGCCGGATTTGCATAGGCCGCTTAGGCAGTCTGTACTGTTTGTGCAGGTCTTGCCGTCAAGGCATTTGGTCGGGCAGACTCCACCGCAGTCCACATCAGCTTCGCCAGCATCCAGTTTGCCGTTCGAGCATGTGAGTGATACTGTGCAGACTCCTGTAATAGAGCTGGTTGTGAAAGTGCAGACTCCTGTCAGGCAGTCTGTGTTGGACTTGCATCCTGAATTTACAGGGCACTTGATCGGGCAGCTTCCGCCGCAGTCCAGGCCTGTTTCTGTGCCGTCCTTGACGCCATTCGGGCAGGTGGGCGGTGGAAGCAGTGGTGTTATGCACACGCCCAGCTCTGCAGTCTCTGTTATGTTGCAGGCTCCGCTTATGCAGTCTGTATTGACCTTGCATTTCTTCCCTAGCACGCAGTCAGCCACGCAGCCGTCGCCGCAGTCAATGTCTGTCTCATTGCCGTTCTTTATGCCGTCTGTGCAGCTGGGGCTTGCGCATTTTCCTGATATGCAGGCAAGGCTTATGCAGTCTGTATTGTTCTTGCAGTTGTCTCCTATCTCGCATGCAGGGCAGATGCCTCCGCCGCAGTCTACATCTGTTTCACCAATATTTAGCGCATTGTTAGAGCATGCAGGCTGGGCAATGCATGTCCCAAGCCATGATGAAGTGGTTATGTTGCAGAGGCCTGATGTGCAGTCAGGGTTAATCCTGCAGTGCTCGCCTATGTCGCAGTTTGCAACGCAGTTTCCGCCGCAGTCTATGTCTGTCTCGTTTCCGTCAAGCCTGCTGTCTGTGCAGCTTGCAAACACACACCTGTTAACCATGCAGAGCTGGGTGGTGCAGTCTGTGTCGAAATAGCAGCTCATGTAGGGCACGCATCTGTCTGGGCAGTTGTCGCCGCAGTCAATGTCGCTTTCCTCGCCGTTCTTTATCCTGTCGCTGCAGGTCTGGGGCGCAGGAGGCAGGATGCAGAAGCCTGTTGTAGCAGGCGGAAGTATGCTGCAGAGGCCTGAGGCGCAGTCTGCGTTAGTAAAGCATTTCTTGTATGCAGGGCACTTTGTTGGGCAAACAGAACCGCAATCAACATCGCTCTCGCCGTCATTGAGGATTGTGTCTGTGCAGCTTGGAGCAACGCATTTTTTGGTTAGGGGACTGCAGACTCCGCTTGCGCAGTCTGTGTTGACCCTGCAGCTGTCTCCTATGTCGCACTTCACAGGGCAGATGCCGCCGCAGTCTATATCAGCTTCGCCTGAGTTAAGTATATTGTTGAGGCAGAGAATAGGTGCTGTGCATATGCCTGTTGTGGAGGGTGCGGTTATTGTGCATATATTGGTGGTGCAGTCTGCCGGAAGCAGGCATTTGTCCCCTACATCGCAAGGCTCGCAGCCTCCGCCGCAGTCTACGTCTGTCTCAAATCCGTTAAGTATGAAGTCAGCGCAGCTTGGGGCAACGCATCTTCCTGCCATGCAGTGGAGGCTTGGGCAGTCTGTGTGGGTCTTGCATTCAGGGCATGGGATTGGACAGGTGCCGCCGCAGTCGATGCCGTCCTCGTTGCCGTTCTTTATGCTGTCAGTGCAGGTTGGCTGGACAATTGGCACAGCGCATATGCCTGTCTCGGCAAACTCTGTTATGTTGCAGAAGCCTGAGACGCAGTCTGTGTGGAGTATGCAGATCTTCCCGAGCGCACAGTCTGTCGGGCAGCCGTCGCCGCAGTCTACATCTGTCTCAAGTCCGTTTTTGAGCCTGTCAGTGCAGCTCGGGAGGGCGCATCTGCTGTTTATGCAGGCGCCGCTCAGGCAGTCTGTGTTGACCTTGCATAGCTTGTTGAGGTCGCATGCAGGGCAGATGCCTCCTCCGCAGTCTACGTCTGTCTCGCCTGTGTTAAGCAGGTTGTTTGAGCATGTAGGTTGCGCAATGCATGTGCCCAGCCATGAAGAAGCGGTTATGTTGCAGAG